>CAZEFM010000018.1:0-46353 GCA_964511575.1 uncultured Phycisphaeraceae bacterium
CCATCGCCGACGCCTCGGCATCGCTCTGGGTCACCGGCGACATCCTCTGGCACGTCGACGCGACCGACTTCGACAAACGTTTCCTCGTCGCACGAAACGTGACCACCGGCGAGGAGCTCAACCGCGTCCGAATGCCCGGCCGAAGCAGATACGCCCGCATTCTGTGCGTCGATTCCGGCATCCTCGTCATCCGCGACGGCCAATCCCTCTACGGCTACGCCAGCCGGTAATCGCGGAACGGTTGCTCTCACGCCTTGATATTTGGCTAATTTCAGGTATACCATTAAGCATGCCCAGCACGAACCCCGCGAGTCGTGGCATCTGCAACCTTTTTGCCACCCCCCCCTGCTGGTCGCACCAGGATAACACCATGTCATCGCGTAAGTTACAGGCACCGGAGGCCGGAGGTCTGCGATCAGAAACCGGATCAAAGGATGGACGAACACCAGCGAACCCAATTGCAATCGGCACTCGGCAATCGGCAATCAGAACCAATCCGATATCAAAAGACAATGTCGTCTTTGTCATGGGGGTGACATCGCCCTTTTTCGCCGTAACCGAATAGATACAAACCGTTTGCGCAAAATGACCCGAGGTCGAGGGGGAGGGGGGGGTGACATCGTGGAGCGAGGAGTGAAGAGCGGGGAGCGAAAAGCCCGCAAACCGAGGACGGCCCCCGATGCGGACAATCGGCCCAATGGCTACTCAACATCGCCAAATCACCACATCGCCAAATCACCAAATCACCAATTCACCCCCTCCCCACGCCTCCCCGATAATTGCCCCCGGAACCTCAAACCCCTAGCATGAAGGATGTGCTGCGCCGCCCGTGCCGTGGCGGCTCACCTGTTCGCATGGCCCGCCCAAGGATTCGAAGTTTCATGAGTAATGTGCCCGTCAACCCGCCCTCGACCAAGCCCGGCATGCCCGATGTGCAGGCCAGCGCTGACAGCCGCAACATCGCCATCGACAAGGTAGGCGTGCGCCACATCACCTACCCGATCACCCTCAAGTGCCCTCGGACCGGCGGGGTGCAGCACACCGTCGCGAAGGTCAACATGTACGTCGGCCTGCCCCACTACCAGAAGGGCACGCACATGAGCCGATTCCTCGAAGTGCTCAACAAGCACCACGAGGAGCTGCGCTCCGACCAGATCATGGACGTCTGCCGCGACATGAAGCAGCGGCTGGAGGCGGAGGATGCGCACCTGGAACTGCGCTTCCCCTACTTCATTCACAAGAAGGCCCCGATCACCGGTTCGCCGGGCATGCTGGACATCGAAGTCACCTTCGAAGCCAGCAGCAACGATCACGATGAGTTCACGATGGGGTTGAAGGTCCCCGCCCAGAGCCTGTGCCCCTGCTCCAAGCAGATTTCCGATTACGGCGCGCACAATCAGCGATGCGAAATCGAGGTGAAGGTGCGCTTCGCCGACGGGCAGTTCATGTGGATCGAGGAGCTGTTCGAGGTGGTGGAGCATGCCGCCAGCGCCCCGGTCTTTGCCGTGCTCAAGCGGCCGGACGAGAAATGGGTGACGGAGGCGGCGTACGACAATCCCAAGTTCGTCGAGGACATCGTCCGGGACCTGGCGATGGCGCTGAACCGCGAGGACCGCATCGCCTGGTATCAGGTCAACAGCGAGAACTTTGAGTCGATTCATAATCACAACGCTTATGCCATGATCGAGCGTGACAAGCGTCGGTAGTTCTCGAGGCGCTTGAGACAACCTATCACGACGCGGGCCGTTTGCGTGTCTGTGCCCCGAGTCTTCAGATCGGAGGTTGATCGATGAAGCTGCACCTGTTCAGTCGGCCTCAGTGCCATCTGTGTGACCGTTTGGAGGAGCTGATCAAGCCGCACATCGATGCGCTGGCGCGTCGTGTGGGCGAAGGCAACGTTCACCTGGTGAAGTTCAACATCGACGACAACGCGCAGTGGCGCGAGATGTACGGCACGCGCATTCCGGTGCTCACGGTGAATGAGCAGATTCTGCTGGAGGGTCGTCCTGACCCGACGGAGGTGGAACGGATCATGCGGACGCTGTAACCGGCGGCGCGATTGCATTGTGCAGCGGTCCCCGGCTATTCTCCACCGCATGGCACAGGCGACCTTACCCGCGGATGAACGCGCCCCGCGCTCGTTGTGGACGAACGTCAGCTTTCTGCTGATGTGGTCCAGCGTCGCCGCCAGCGGGTTCGGCGACCGAATCATGATGCTCGCCGCGATGGCGCTGCTCGGTGCAACGAACGAGTCGAACGAAGGCACCAGCGTTCTGGGTGCCATCACCTTTTTCTTCTTCCTGCCGTACCTCTTCATGAGTGTTCCCGGCGGGTGGCTCGCCGACCGACTGCCGCGCAAGTGGCTCATGCTTGCGTGTGACGAGGCAAGAGCGGCGATTCTGCTGTTCGCCTTTGTGCTCGTCCCGGCAACGGGGGTGTCCAAGATTCCCCCGGAACATTCCTGGAAGGTTTTCGCGGTGATGGCGGCAGTCGGCACCTTCGCCGCACTGTTCAGCCCCGTCCGCAACGCCGTCGTCCCGCAGATCGTGCCGATGAAGCACCTGCAAAGCGCCAACGCGCTGCTCATCGCGATCGCGGTGATCGCCAACCTCGGCGGCTTGATCGTCGGGGGGCAACTGATCGACCCGACCGACGCGGGCAGTGTGCGCACGGGGCTCTTTGTCGGTGCGTTGTTCTTCGGGGTCAGCGGAACGTTCTTCGCGTTCCTGAAGATCCGCAGGCGCGATACGACGACGGAAGCGGAGTCGTCGCAATGCCGCAGTAAGCCCTCCGCCCTGCTGTATCTCATGCGTCACCGCTCGTCGCTGGTGCTCATTGCGATCAGCATGCTCGTGTGGGGTGTGGCCTTCGTGGTGTACAACGCCGCCCTCGCGCTGGCGAAGCATCAGTACGGATTTGAAACGGAACGAGAAGTCTTCGCGAACTTTGCGCTGATGGGAGGCGTGCTTGGAGCCGGCATGTTGGGCGGGGCGATCTGGGTGGCATGGATGAACACCCGTCGCGAATCCGGGGCGATCGGCATGCTTGCCCTGCTCTGTGCCGCGATCTGCACGGTGGTTCTCGCATGGACGAAGGAATTCCCCATTGCGCTGGTACTTGCCTTTGGCATCGGGTTTTTCGGGAACACGACGATCATCTGCATCACCACGCTGCTGCAGTCGCTCACGCCCAACTACGTCCGTGGTCGCGTCATGGGCGTCAACTCGCTGGCAAGCACCGCGACCAACGTTGCAGTCAACTTCATCATCTGGCAACTGCCCAACTCGGATGTGCTTGTCATTCAGACGCTGCAGGGGCTAGGTATCTGTCTTGCGATCATTGCGATCATCGGCCTGTGGCTGGAGACCACGCGCGGGCCGCACACGAGTCGAGCGCTCAACGCAATCTGGCGACTGGATCGCGCCTACACGCTGGTGTGGCATCGGGTGCGATGGATCGGCAGGCATCGCGTGCCGTTCGACGGGCCGGTGATCCTCGCGCCGAACCACACGACGGGCATCGACCCCCTGCTTATTCAGGCGGGGATGAATCGGCTGGTGCGCTGGGTCATGCTCACGAGCTTTCGTTTCCGGGTGCTGGAGTTCTTCTGGCGACGCGTCAAGCCGATCTTCCTCGACCTCGATCAGCGCGACACGGCCCGCATCCGCGAAATCCTGCACGTGCTGAACGAAGGCGCGGTCGTGGCGATCTTTCCCGAAGGCGGTCTGCAGCGCGAGCATCGAAACCTTCAGCCGTTCCAGCAGGGGATCGGACTGATCGCGCGCAAGAGCGGCGCGCCGATCGTGCCGGTCTGGATCGAAGGCACGCCGCGCAGCCGATCCATTCTGGCTCACTTTCTCCTGCCGTCCCGCTCGACGGTGATCTTCGGCGAGCCGTACCACGTGGATGCGACCTGGACGAACGAACAGATCGTGGACGATCTGCGTCGTCGGATGCTCGCCCTGTCGTCCGAAGCGGGAAGCGCAGCCGCCCCCGAACAGGCAACGTCACCCACCTGATCGCTGCCGCCCTGCCGCTCCGCCCGATTCGCACATTCAGCGTCGCAGCGATGCCGCCGATAGCAAGGTTACCGGTCGGAAGTGTTCGACCGGGTGGATCTGATGGACGAGACGCATGACCAGAACGCTGGTGGTTCGCGGCTGCCTGTTCGCTTTTGGCGCGGTGCTCGTAGGGCACTTCGGCCAAACGGCGATTTTCGCTGCGCGCGGATACCCGCGGGTGGATGCGCCCGCCTTCATCGAATGGGGCGTCTGCCTGACGGCGGTGCTCGCGTTCGCATCGGCGATGTCGCGGCTGCCCTGGCTCCCCTCGAAGGACTGGCGGTGCGTGGTTCTGGGAGCGTTCATCTTCGCTCTCATCGCCCGACAGAGCATTCGCGCCCCCATTGAAACATACCCACTGGGGGAATGGGACATGTACTGCCAGGCCAACCCGGAACCATGCTACTACGCTTACCGCGCGCGGACGGCTTCGGGGACAGAGTTTTACTTTCCCTTTCCCAAGATCGCCCCCACCACCGCGCCGCGCACACTGCAATGGACTTTCGCGGCGCGCATCCGGGATGAAGGCCCTGAAACATTGGCGCCGGCACTGCAAAAGCTCGCATCCATCCACAACGCCATGGCTGAGGAACCGATCACTGAAATCCTGATCATCAGGCGAACGATCGAAGATCGAACCTTCCGCGACGAAACGATCATGCAACTGAAGCTGGAGAATCCCGATGCTTCATGAGCGTGGATCGCGCGAGGCTCTGGGGGTTGTTCGCATCGTGGTGTTCAGTATGTGGCTGTTCTGGCTGCATGCGCTGCCGTTCGAACGATTGGCACTGGTGCGCGAGGCGACATTCACGCCGATGGGGCCTTGGATGCTGCTTCCCGTCGATGCGATTACCGTGGAGTCGCTCGTGGCGTTGCGTTGGGGACTTACCGCCCTGCTCCTGCTGACGATCGTGGGGGTTCGGCCGTTTCAACCGATTGCCATCACCGCGGCACTGGGCATCCTCCTTTTCGACAGTCTCATGAAAAGTGTGCAGGGCACGCTGAACCACGCGCAGTTCGGCATCCTCTACGTGGCGATGATCCTGTCGCTGTTCCCCGCAGGGGACGGGTTGTCGATCATCGGGCGGGCACGCACGGAGCGTTCCGAGGCAAACTACGCGATTCCCATGTTCGCCTCGGCTGTTGTGGTGTCGCTCATGTACGCTCTTGTGGGCGCGCGACGGTTGCAGGTCGGCGGGTTGGAAATCTTCACCAGTGATTCGATTGTGACATATATCATGCTGCGTGCGGCCGATCACGGGCCGTTCAACTTTGAACTGGGTATGACGGTCGCGACCATTCCCGCTTTCGCCGCCGTGCTGAAGATCGGTTTCGCCGTCGTCACGATGGCGGAACTGGCGACGCCCCTGGCGCTGCTGAATCGATGGGTGCGTGGCGTATGGCTTGCGATCATGGTCCCCTTTCACGTAATGGTGCTGCTGATGATGAACATTCTCTTCTGGGAGAACATCATCCTCGCCGCCATGCTCTTTTCCGGGTTGCCGTATCTGATTGGAGCAAAGATCCGGTCGACCGATCCGAACGAGAAAGTCGATCCGAATAACATCCGCAGCACCACAACGGTTGCCGCGGCCGGTGGATGAACCAACGGCGAGGCCGTTCAGTACCATCTCCTGATGACCGTGACTCCCCTCCTGCAGCGTCGGCAGCGTTCTCGCCTTCGTTACATCGTTGTCGCGATGGCGGTGATCGGATTGGGACTGGCATCGCGGCGCTGGCCTCTCTTTCCAGCCGTGCTGGGCAACTATCCCGGCGATGCACTGTGGGCGGTGCTCGTCTTTCTGCTCCTGGCGGTGCTGCTGCGTCGGCAGACGACGCTCCGGCTGGCGGCATCCACGCTGGTCGTCGCCTTCGTCGTCGAGTTCGGCCAGCTTTACCACGCGCCATGGATCGATGCGGTACGCGGCACGCGACTCGGGCGGCTGGTGCTGGGCTCGGGGTTCGATCCGGTGGACCTTGCTGCTTACACGATCGGCGTGGTGATCGTGATCCCGCTGGATGGTTGGCTCGGCCGCGACAGACACGACCGTGGCGAGCACCGACAGCCCTCGGGATGACCACTTCGGCGGCAGGGATCGACCTGCCCGGTTGCATTGCGTTGCTCTACTGGCGACACTACCGGCTAACGTTTGCATGTTCCTTACCGTTGGAGATCTTCGCCATGGCTCGACCCGTCACGCTTTTCACCGGACAGTGGGCTGATCTGCCTTTCGAAACCATGTGCGCCAAGGCGGCGTCGTTCGGTTACGACGGCCTGGAACTGGCGTGCTGGGGAGACCACTTCGACGTCGACCAGGCGGCTCGCAGCGCCAAGTACTGCAAGGGCCGCTGGGAAGCCCTGCTCGATCACGGGCTGACCGCGTTCGCCATCTCCAACCACCTCGTCGGGCAGGCGGTGTGCGACCTGATCGATGAACGTCACAAGCTCATTTTGCCGGAAGACGTCTGGGGCGATGGCGACCCCGAGGGCGTTCGCAAGCGTGCAGCGAAGAAGATGATCACCACGGGCAAGGCCTGCCGCGCTTTCATGGATGCCAAACCCGCCAGCGCTGACACCGCCATCTCCGGCAACGTCGGCGGCAAGCGCAAGGGCGACACGTTCCCGGCGGTCGTCAACGGTTTCACCGGCTCGTCGATCTGGCATTCCATCTACGCGTTTCCTCCGACGGATCAGGCCTACTGGGACAAGGGCTTCAAGGACTTCGGCAAGCGGTGGATGCCCATCCTCGATGCGTTCGACAAGGTGAACGTCAACTTCGCCCTGGAAGTACACCCGACGGAGATCGCCTTCGACATCGCCTCGGCTGAACGCGCCATCGCGGCAGTCAACGGCCACAAGCGCTTCGGCTTCAACTACGACCCGTCCCACCTGGGGTATCAGGGCGTCGATTACGTCAAGTTCATCCGCACCTTCAAGGACCGCATCTACCACGTGCACATGAAGGACGTGTGGTGGGGCCACGGCGACGGCACGGTAGGCATCTTCGGCGGACACACGACATTTGCCGACCCGCGTCGGTATTGGGATTTCCGCTCGCTCGGCCACGGCGACATCAACTTCGAGGAGATCATCGTCGCCCTGAACGACATTGGCTATGCCGGCCCGTTGAGCGTGGAGTGGGAAGACAGCCGCATGGACCGCGAACACGGCGCCACCGAATCGTGCGCTTTCGTGCAGGACATCGACTTCGAACCGTCGAACATCGCGTTTGACGCGCAGTTCGATCGGTAAGAATCGGGCGAGAGCACGGCTGAAATTGCACGCACGGACAAGATGGAGATTCGAAGCGCCAGGGAATGATTTGTTCGGCGCTTTCGCAGTTGAGCATCGCTACAATCGTTTTCATGGAAAACCCGCTGGTATGGGCGCTGGTTCTTTTGGGGGTGGCTGTAGTGCTGCTGGTGGCGGAGTTGTTGCTGCCGTCGGCGGGGATTCTGACGGGGCTTGCGGTTGTGGCGACAGTTGCGGCGCTGGTGTTGCTCTGGCAGTACGACACGAAGGCGGGATTGGTCGGCACGATCATCGTCGTGGTGCTGATTCCGTTTGCCGTGGGCGCGATGCTGCATTTCGCGCCACGCACTCCCATTGCCCGATGGATGGGACTGACCAGCGAGCCTTCGGCCAATACGGCTGTCCATGAGCCGCTTTCACTGGTCGACCACACCGGCGTTGCCCTGACCGATCTGCGACCCGTGGGCATCTGCCTGATCGACGATCAACGCATCGAGTGCATCAGCGAAGCGGGCTTGATTCAGCGCGGTCAACCGGTGCGCGTGACCGCGGTGGAAGGTTTTGAGGTGCGCGTCCGGCACGACGCGTAGCATGTCCACCAGGCAGGCTCACGATCGGCCGACTGCCTGTCGCTTCTCTGCGATGAGCTTGAGCAGCGCCTTTTGCGGGTCGGCGAACTTGGCGAGCCCCTCGGTCATCAACGCTTCTTCCATCGCGGCGGCGTCCACCTTTTCGTCGATCTCGTCGAGTACGGCCTGCGGTGGCATCTCGTCCACGGTGCGCGTGTACGTCTTACCCGACTGCTGGACAGCCTCGTTCGTCTCGGGCGGATTGGTCTGGATGCCCGAACCGGCGAGCGCGGCGACATACTTGTCCGGCGGATCGGTCGGCTTCTTCACACCCGTCGAGGCGAAAACAATCTCCTGCTCCAGCGGCAGGTGCTTGTCCTTCCAGAACGCTTCGTTCGCCCGCCAGATGCGTTTGACGTTGACCAGACCCACCATGCCCTGGGCGGCGTCGCTCAACTGCGGCAGGTGCTTTTCGGTCCAGACGTCGACGCGCGAGATGAAGATCGAGTAGACGCTCTTGAACGTTGCCAACCCGTTTGTTCGTCGCTGCGCTCCGCGCCAGATGTTGTCCCGCGCGATGGTGTACTGACGCTCGCTGAAGATGAGGGTGACGTTGAGGGGCACCCCCGCGGCCGCGAGTTCCTCCAGCGCATCAAGTCCCGCCGGGGTGGCGGGCACCTTGATCATGCGGTTGCGGTACCCATTCGACCACTGCTTCCCCAGGGCGATGTAACGCGCGACGCGCTCATCGTGCGGGATCGGGTTGTCGACATCCTCCAGCAGCGGGTCCAGTTCGAACGACACGTAGCCATCGTTGCCCTGGGTTTCCTCCCAGACGGGGGCGAACACCTGCTGGGCGTTCTTCACGAGATCGTCCGTCATCGCCCATGCGACGGCTTCATCATCGAGCCCCTGATCCATGAAGTGAGCGAGCCGATCGTCGAACCGCCCGCTTTTCACGAGGTTGGCGACGATGATCGGGTTCGAGGTCGCCCCGGTGGCGCCGAGCTGGCGGTTGACCTCGACCAACTGCGGATCCACCGAATCGAGCCAGAGCTTGGTTCCCGTGGCGATAAGCGATTGCAGCGGTGAGGTCATCGTGCGTTCCTCGTTCAGGATGGGCTTGCGTGCTGTCGGATTGTATCATCGGCACGACGCATCAGTCAGCCTTTGCGAAGTGATCCAACGATCAAAATCGGGTAAGAGGATGCGTGGTCGAGCGAGTGAAGCTGACGGCGACGATGTGCCGATAAGTAGGTCATGGCAACGGAACTGAGCACCATTTTGCAATTGCGTGTACCCGTGGTGGTGCGAATCGGTCATCGTGAGCTTCCGATGGACAAGGTGTTGTCCCTGGGGCCGGGTGCGATCATCGAACTGGACAAGTCGGCTGAGGAAGATCTCGACCTGATGGTCAACAACAAGCTGATCGGTCACGGGCGGGCGGTGAAGGTCGGGGAGAACTTCGGGATTCGCATCACGAACATCGGCAGTGCGGCCGAGCGGGTCGAAGCGATGGGCGAGTGAGGGCGAGAGATTTCGGAATGCGGATTTGTGTGTGACCGGGGCCTTTCTGATTTATTCGACACCGGCGAGTAGTTCTTTGGCTTGTTTGCGGGTGGTGGCGGTGACGTCGCTGCCGGCGAGCATTTCCGCCAATTCCTCGATGCGTTCCCTGCCTGTGAGCAGCTTGACCGTGGTGCGGGTCTGACGCGCTTTGCCTTTGCCCTCCACCTGCTTGCTGATGCGCAGGTGGCAGTCGGCAAACGCGGCGATCTGCGGCAGGTGGGTGATGCACAACACCTGCTGTCCCGCGCCGGATTTGCCGCGCGGAGCCGTGCCTGTCGCCAGTTCGCGGAGCTTGCGGCCGATCACTGTGCCCATGCGTCCGCCGATGTTCGCATCGATCTCGTCAAACACCAGCACGCTGATGCGATCCGCCTGCGCGAGAATCGCTTTGAGGGCGAGCATGATGCGCGACATTTCGCCGCCGGATGCGATCTTTCGCAGCGGTCGGGCGGGTTGGCCCGGATTGGTCTGCACGACCATTTCGATGCGGTCGAAACCGGTGGGGCTCGCCGCGGCCGCCGCGCCTGTCTCCCCCGCCTCCGCGGCTTCGAAGGAGACGGCGAACGTCGCCTCCTCCATGCCCAGTTCCTTGAGCTCCGACTCGACGAGCGGCGTCAGCTTTCTGGCTGCGGCACGACGGGCAGCGGAAAGCTGCGTGCCCACCTGTTCCAGTTCCGCCGCCGTCGCGATGATCTGCTTTTCCAGCGTCGCCAGGTCGCTCGTCTGGTTCTCCAACCGATCGATCTCGGTTTGGATCTCCTGCCGATAGGCGAGCAGTGTGGCGACCGGGTCGTCGCCGGGCAGCGTGTCGGGGCCGACATACTTCGCCAGCAGTCGATTGAGCGTGTTGAGCCGATCCTCGACCTGTGACTGTTCATCCGGGTCGGCTTCGAGTCGGTCGAGGTAGCGCCCCAGTTCGTACGCCCCCTCCTGCAGCGACAGCACAGCCGTGCGCACCTGTTCCGCCACCTCGCCCAGGTTGGGATCGCGGTCGACCAGATCAAGCAGCACGTGGGCGATCATCTGCGCCCGCTCCAGCACCGAGCCGTCCGATTCATACAACGCGGCATAGGCGTTGCCCGCCTCACGCTGAATGCGTTCGAGGTTGGACAGCAGCGCATGGCGGGCCTGCAGTTCGGCAAACTCACCTTCGATCGGCTCGGCTGCATCGATCTCCTGTGCCTGGAACGTGTAAAGCTCCAGTTGCTGCCTGCGCAGGGTCTGCGAGGCGTGCAGCTCCGCCTGCCGGGCGCGCAGGTCGCGCAACGTCGTGTAGAGCGCTTCGAATCGCTCCCGCAACTCGGTCGATTTGCCGAACGCATCGAGGATCTGCAACTGGTTGGACGGCTTGAGCAGGTACTGGTGGTCGTGCTGGCCGTGGATATCGACAAGCAGTTCGCCGACCGCGCGGACCATGGCATGGGTGGCGGGTTGGCCGTTGATGCTCGTGCTCGATCGGCCGGAGGCGAAGAGCTTGCGGGTGATGAGCAGTTGCTCACCGGGCTCCAGCGTCACATCGGCCACGCGTGCGATCTCGTCGACCACCTGCGGGTCGCGCAGTTCGAACACGCCGGACACCCGTGCTTCCTCCGCTCCCGCACGGATCATGTCGCTGCCGCTTCGCAGTCCCAGCAGGATTTCAAACGCGCCGAGCACCAGGCTCTTGCCCGCGCCGGTCTGGCCTGTGAAGCAGTTCAGATGCTCGCTGAGCTCCAGTCGAGCGTCCTCGATCACCGCGAGATTGGAGATGTGCAGTTCACGAAGCATGGGAAGAAAGGGGCTGATGAGTGGGACGGGTTACGCGGCGAAACCTCCGTGCGTCGAACCACGAACCAAACCACTGCTCTCCCTCATCAATGCGGCCGAGAGGATTCGAACCTCCAAGGGTGTTACCCCACCAGCACCTCAAGCTGGCGCGTCTGCCAATTTCGCCACGGCCGCGGCTTGGAATGTCACCCCCCGTTCCCCCGGCGAGCCGTAAAGTATAGAAGACGCGGCGCAGTTGTCGAGTTGGCATGGAAAGGGGGTGCATTGGTGATTCGGCGATGTGGTGATTTGGCGGTATCGAGTAGCCACTGGGCCGATTGCCGAGTGCAATTGTTCGGTCGGATTGTTCTCCTTTCTCGGGCGGGATTGGAACCACGAAGTCGCGAAGGGCACGATGGAAGGCATGGAGGGATTGGGGTTGGGGGTGAAAACGGCTGTCTTCTGTCCTCCGACTTCCGGCCTCTTCGTTCCACGCCCTGCGTTCCTCGCTCCGCATGTCACCCCCCTCCCCCCTCGACCCCGTCCGAATTTCTGCAACTCGTTCATCATCATATGGTTGTAACGAAAATTGGCGATGTCACCCCCACGACAAAGACGACATTGTCTTTTGATTTTCCGGTTGCGGACTGGTTCTGATTGCCGATTGCCAATTGGTTCGCTGGTGTTCGTGCATCCGTTTCGTTCTGACTTCTGATCGCTGTCCTCCGGTCTCTCGCAACCCTTATTTTACCCTAATTTTCTTTTCCTGGCAAGACCTTTTGGTGGGGTCTGGGGCGATGACTGCGCGGGGTGGGCATGTGACAATCGGGCGGGTGACCGGTACATTGCGACGCTTAAAACTTTCCCGAAGTTTCGACCTTCACGCACCTTCAGCGATTGAGTGGCTCATGGGTTACCGCGTCTCCAAGTTCGGCGGCAGTTCCCTGGCGGATGCCGGGCAGTTCCGCAAAGTGCAGGCAATCGTCCAGAGCGATCCGCAGCGTTGCTACATCGTTCCCTCGGCACCGGGCAAGCGATCGAAGAAGGACCAGAAGATCACCGACCTGCTTTACCTCTGCCATGCCCACGTGCAGCAGTCGATCCCGTTCGATGAGGTGTTTGCGATCATCGCGGAGCGATACACGACGATCGTGCGCGATCTGGGGTTGAAGCTGGACATCGCGGCGCATCTGGCGGAGGCGAAGGCGCAGATTGCCGCGCGGGCGAACAACGGCGGATCGCCCGACTTCGCCGCCAGCCGGGGCGAGTACCTCAACGGGCTGATCCTGGCGGAGCTGCTGGGCTATGAGTTCATCGATGCGGCGGAGCTGATCCACTTCACGGAAAAGGGTCGGCTGGATGAAACGCGCACCTATGAGACCGTCAGCAAGCGGCTGGCGGGCTGCCCGCACGCGGTGATCCCGGGGTTCTACGGCTCGGCGGCGGACGGCTCGGTGAAGACCTTCTCACGCGGCGGGTCGGACATCACCGGCGCCATCATCGCCCGTGGGGTGCAGGCGGAAATCTACGAGAACTGGACCGATGTGTCGGGCCTGCTCATGGCGGACCCTTCCATTGTGGATCAGCCCCGCACGATCGATGTGATCACCTATCGCGAACTGCGCGAGCTGGCGTACATGGGCGCGACCGTCCTGCACGATGAGGCGATCTTCCCCGTGCGCAAAGTCGGCATCCCCGTGCAGATTCGCAACACGAATCAGCCCGACCACCCCGGCACGATGATCGTCGGCGACAACGCGCCGGTGGCGCACAGCGGCATGATCAGCGGCGTGGCGGGACGACGCGATTTCACCGTCATCCACGTCGAAAAGGCGATGATGAACGCGGAGATCGGCTTCGGCAGGCGGCTGCTCGCGGCGATCGAATCGCACGGCATCAGCTACGAGCACACGCCCAGCGGCATCGACACGATGAGCGTGGTGGTGGCGCAGTCGCAGCTTGCCGACAAGCTGGACGAGGTGCTGGAATCGATCCGCGTGGAATGCGCGCCCGACAAGCTGGAGACGTACCCGGACATGGCGCTGGTGGCGACGGTCGGCCGGGGCATGGCGCGGACGCCGGGCGTGGCGGCGAAGCTCTTCAACGCACTGGCACAGGCGGAGGTGAACATCCGCATGATCGATCAGGGATCGAGCGAGCTGAACATCATTGTCGGCGTGGAGGCACGCGACTTCGAACGCGCGGTGCGGGCGATCTATGATGCTTTTGTGGTGTGAGAACGGGGTCGACGGATACCCAGTGCGCAAGCAGGCGGATGGATGAATGTCTGACGAACTCGACAGCTTGATGGAGCGTGCCAGCGAAGCGCTGGCGCAAATGGATTACCTGACGAGCGAAGCGCTTTGCGTGGAGGCGTTGGGCAAGGCAAGGCAGTCGGGCGCGTGGGACTACTTCGCCCGGATCGTGCTGCCGTTGCAGGAGGCACGGCGTCAACGGCGGATGATTGCGGCGGAAGGTGTGGTGCGGCTGGGCGTGCGTGCGCGGGAAACGGTGGACGCCCTGCTCGGCCACCTGCCCAGCGGGTGCATTGTGCTGACGCATCCCTTTACCGCTGACGACGCGTCGGCGCTGCAACGACAGGCGAAGGCGGCGCAACGGCATATCGAGGTGCTATTTGCGGACAACGCGGTGGATGCGCCGATGTGGACACTGCGGTCATTGGCGGGGGTGATGGCGACGGTGACGATGCCCGCCCCGCCGAGCGGTTGGCGTGACCGGTGGATCAAATCGGGCGAGGTTGTCGCGGCGGACGGCTCGGTTAAGCCAGGCGTGACGCCAGCCGATTGGTTTCTGGATGCGATGGAGGCGCTGGGGGATGCGGCATTGGCTGGCGTCGATCCGACGCTGACGGGGGTGAAGCGCATCGATACGCTGCTGGCTTGCCTCGAAGCGGTGACGGATCACGAGATTCTGCACCAACGGCTGGCGGACGCGGCCCGGAATCTGCGGTGACGGTTCCGTCGGGATTCCGTCGCTCCTGTTTGAATGCTATTTCGACCGGAGGTTCGCATGGCCGATCCCGCAGCCCCTCAGTCGCAGCCCCCCCGCCGCAAACGCCGCATCGTTCTGCGCATTGTCGTTGCGGTGGTGCTGGCGATTGTCGTGACGGCTGGCATCGCGATTTATCTGCTGCGTTCCGAACCGGCCTACGTCACCCAGCACCGCGCGATGATGGCGGCCAAGTCACCTGAGGACATTCGGCTGCTCGTCGATTCGGCGCAGAAAAAGTTCGCGACGCTGACCGATCTGCAGTTCGACGAAGCGACGCAACGGCGCATCGCATCGGGTGAAATCACCCTGCGCGTCGCGCTGGAGGAGACGATCGGCACGGTGCGCACGATTTCGCTCACGCTTGAGGAACTCAACGCGTGGGTTCGCTCGGAACTCAATCACCACCTCAAAAGTGCGGGACACACGATGCCCGCCGGTGTTTCGGACCCGGGGCTTGCCATCGAGGGAGAGAACCTCGTCGCGTTCTTCCGAATCGAACAGGCAGGCGTCAGCCAGGTTGTCAGCATCGTCTTTACGCTGGCGTTTCAGGAAGAGGGGCCGGCCATGGTGCGTGTGGTGCAACTGCGCGGCGGACGGTTGCCGGTGCCCGCGGCCGCTCTTGCACGGGCGGGAGGCAGTGATCCCAACAGCCGGATCAACGAACTGGTGAAATCGTTCGATGGCTCGCCGTTCGATCCGGTCATCGACTTCGTCTTTACGGATGGCCTGCGCGAGGCACGGGTGATCGGCATGAAGGTTCACCCGGCGGGCATCGACTTCACCATCCGCATCGACGCCAAGCGCAAGGCGATGAAGCAGGCGGGCGTGCCGGATCGCACGCAGTAACGGTAGTTCTGTCGGTATCACGGCTGCGCCACGCCATACGCCACGTGCGCCAGCGCGCTGTTGATCCGTTTGAGGTTGGCAAGAATATCCAGGTGCACGGCACTGGATTCATGGCTGATCGCCAGCCCCGCGTTGAGTCGTTCGAAATGGCGCTCGCGCAGTTCTCTTTCCAGACGATTGAGCGACTCCTTGTTTTCCAGCAGTTTGGCGGCAAGTGCCGGGTCGCGGGTGGTGAAGACGTTCTCCGCGATGAGCATGTTGCGCATCACCTGTTCGTACACATCGTTGAGTTCCGCCCAGCCTTCGGGGGAAAAGGTGATGCCGGTGTGGATCTTCTTGAGGACCATTTCGGAGAGGTTTTTGTCGATGATGTCGCCGACGGTTTCCAGTTCGTTGAGGAAGCTGAGTTGCAGCATCTGTTCACCTGCCTCGGGCTGATCGCCCTCGAGGCGAAACAGCGCGGTGAGGTAGCGCTTGATTTCGCGGTCGAGCAGGTCAACTTCGTCATCGCGTTTCGCGGCGGCAACGGCGAGTGCTTCATTGGATTCGCACAGCGCCCGCCAGACGTCGCTGAGCATGCTTCGCACGATCTCGGCGACACGCACGATTTCACGGCTGGATTGTCCCAGCGCCAGCGTCAAACCTTCGACAGGCATGTTGATGTAGCGCGGGCCGAACCGTTCACCCGCCGCACCGGAGGGTTCGGGCACGATCGTGACGAGCAGTCGGGAGAACGGCGACAGCAGCGGCAGGAACAGCAGGGCCATGATGATGTTGAACCCCGTGTGGACGTAGGCGATGCGATGGGTGAGCGAGCCGGGGATGTGTTCGATCGCCTGTGCCAACCCATCGCGAAGAAGCAGCACGAGGATGGCGATGACGAGTTTGGCGAGAAGGTTGCCGATCGCCAGCCGGCGGGAGTCGATCTGCGACCAGCCGAAGATGAGCGTCGTCAGCGCGATGCCGACGTTGACGCCCACAACGGCGGCGATGGCGAGGGGGAGGTTGATGGCCCCCGCGCCCGCCAGACCGATGGTGAGCCCGATGGTCGCGGTGCTGGATTGCATGCCGATAGCCATGATCGAGGCGAGGCTCGCCATGAACCAGGGGTATTCGGCGGCGATCTCCATGAGGCGGATGAAGTCGCCGCCCGGTTCGACGCTGCCGGCAGCGCGTTTGATGATGTCGATGCCCAGGAAAATCAAACCAAGCCCCAGCACCGCCTGCCCCGTGCCGCGTGATCGAGACCGCTGGGTGAACTGATACAGCACCACGCCCGGAACGACCAGCACGGGCCAGTAGGCTTCGATGCGCAGCGCGATAAGCAGCACCATGGCGGTGATGCCGATGTTCGCCCCGAGCATCATCGCCAGCATGGTGCGGACGGGCAGTTGCCCCGCGCGAACGGTCTGCACCGCCAGGAGCGACATGCTTGTGCTCGAAGGCGAGACGACGCTGGCGACCAGACCGGCGAGAAACGCCCGGAGCGAGCCGTTGGTGAGGCGTTGCATCCCCGCGTTGAGCCGGGGGCCGAACATGCGGTCCAGCCCCTTGCGCAGGCTGGCGGCGCCGCTGAGGATCAGCGCTACGCCACCCGCGATCACCAGCAGTACAGGCACACCGTGCACGCCAACCGCCTCCCAACAGGCACGATAGCACGGACCAGGGCGATTGGTCACGATGCGCGTGGAAAATCAACTCGCGAAAGGCGTCTCGATCGCGAGGGCCGACTGCGGCGGGGTTGCGTCAGTCCCGGTCGCCTGCCGCCGCATCAATGGCGGAAGTGACGCTTGCCGGTGAAGACGAGGGTGACGTTGGCGTCGTTGCAGGCGGCGATGGTGTCGTCATCGCGCTTGGAGCCGCCGGGCTGGGCGATGGCGCGGACGCCGGCGGCGATGAGCGCATCGGGGCCATCCCGGAAAGGGAAAAAGGCGTCCGACCCGACGGTCGCCCCCTTGGCGCGGTCGCCCGCCTTGTCGATGGCGATGCGGCAGCTTGCCAGGCGATCCATCTGTCCCGCGCCCGCGCCGACAAGCATGCCGTCCCGCACGAGGCACACGGCATTGGACTTGAGGTGCTTGGCCACGATCATCGCCAAGCGCATGTCACGCTGGCCATCACTGTCGGGTTCGGGGCCGGCCACGTGCTGCCAACCGCTGGGGTCGATCGCCGCGAGGTCGCGCTGCTGCACGAGCAGGCCGCCGGTGATGCGTTTGATGTCGTACTCGCGCGGGTCGCGATCATTCGGCGCGGGAAGCGGCCCGAGCTTGAGGATGCGCACGTTCTTCCAGCGATCCTGCAGCAACTGAAGCGCCGCTTCCTCGTAATCGGGGGCGACGATCACCTCGAGGAACTTCTGCCCTTCGACGATGCGTTCGGCCGCGGCGAGGGTGACCGTGCGGTTGAACGCCACGATTCCGCCGAACGCCGCGAGCGGATCGCCGTTGTACGCCTTTTCGAACGCATCGGCGACGTTATCCGCGACGGCGAAGCCGCACGGGTTGGCGTGCTTGATCACGGCGACGGCGGCGGCCTCGTCACTGGCGATCTCCTTCACCAGTTCCAGCGCGCCGTTGGCATCGTAAAGGTTGTTGAAGCTCAGTTCCTTGCCGTGCAACTGCTCCGCCCGTGCCAGCGATGCTTCGCGCGAGGCGGGGTCGACGTACAGCGCCCCTTCCTGGTGCGGGTTCTCGCCGTAACGGAGTTGGGCGTGGCGGTGCATCCGCGTGACAAGCGTCTGCGGAAAGCGGGAGGCGACACGGCTGCTGAGCCATTCGGCGATGCTTGTGTCGTACGTGGCGGTGCGGGCGAACGCGGCAGCCGCCAGATCACGCCGCAACGTCAGCGTCGTGGCGCCCTCGTTGGCATCCAGTTCAGTCACCACGCGATCGTACTGCGACGGGTCGCTCACCACGGTAACGAACGCATGGTTCTTGGCGGCGCTGCGCAGCATGCTCGGCCCGCCGATGTCGATCTGCTCGATCGCCTCGGCCTCGCGCACGCCGGGCTTGGCAACCGTTTCCTCGAAAGGGTAGAGGTTGACGCACAGGAGGTCGATCGGATGGATGTCGTGCGACGACATCGCGGCGACGTGCTCGGGGTTGTCCCGCAGGGCAAGCAGGCCGCCGTGGACGCGCGGGTGCAGCGTCTTGACGCGGCCGTCCATCATTTCGGGGAAGCCGGTGACCTGATCAATCGGGGTGACCTTGATGCCGGCCTCCTCTAGGGCGCGGGCGGTGCCGCCGGTGGAGATGATCTCCACGTTGTGGCTGACGAGGCGTCGGGCGAAGGCAAGCAGGTCGGTCTTGTCGCTGACGGAAATAAGGGCTCGCTTGATGGTGATCAGGTCGGGCATGAGCGGAAATCGTGATGATTGCGGGTGGATAAGCGTTCGCTCAAAAGGCGACCGCGGGATCAGTCGGGCAGCGTCCGCGTCCACGTGGGGCGCGGCCGTCGGGTCATCATGTCGGGCCAAGCGGCTTCAGTGCATCGGGTCCAGCCGCTGCATCCAGCCGTTGTTGGCGATCAGCACGATGCTGCCGGTTTCGCTGTCGACCAGCACGGTCTTGAGCGGCATGGTGGCGACTTCCTCGATGGTCTCGCCGGTGGCGGCGTCCACCATCCGCAGGGCTTTGTCCAGCTTCAGCAGCAGGCGGTCGCCGTACAGCCGAACGGGATAGGCACGGTCGCTGATGCGCCACAGTTCGTGGCCTTCCGCGGCATCGATGGCAACAAGGCCACGCTTGCCCAGCGGCAGGAATACCTGCACACCCATGACGACCGGCGATTCATTCAGCGGCGCGGTCTCACGAAACTTCCAGCGATCGACGCCCGTGTTGCGGTCCAGGGCGTAGAGCGTCTGGTCCTGGCTCGCCAGGTAAACCGCCGCCCCCACCGCGGGCTTCGCCACGACCGGCGCGAACGTGCGGCCCTTCCAGAGCACCTCGCCCGTGGTGCCTTCGAGCATCGCATAGATGCCGCGTGAGTCGACCACGAAAGCGTTCGTGCCGCTGAGTACGGGCTCCACGCGAATTTCGGTGGGCAACTGGTACTCCCACTTGGCGAAGCCGGAGTAGATGTCGTGGGCGAAGGCTCGGCCGTTGCCGCCACCGAAGATGGCATACTCGCCAATCATCGCCGGGGCGTGCACCACCGGGTAATCGAGGTTCGAGACGTACAGCAGTTCGCCGTCCATCGCGCGGAGGCTGAACATACGGCGGTTGCTGTTGATCAGCACGCGGTCGTCGTTGGCCAACCCCTGCGTCCGACGCTGAGGCGGGTAGAGGATTTCCAACTCGGTGCCGACCGGTTTGCGCCAAACGGTCGAGCCGTCGCGGAAGCTGGTGGCGGTGACGAGGTTGTGCGGCCGTTCAACGGTGACGACCAGATCGCCCGCGAGGACAGCGTGCTCGATCTTTTCGCCGCGTGACAGGGGCAGTTGCTTGGGCCACTGCGGGCTGAAGCCGAGCTTGCGTGCATCGAGCGGTTCGATGACGTGTTCGCTCGTGGTGTCGGTCTTGGCGGTGAAGCTCGCCAGGAACCCATCGCTGCCGCAGCCGCCGAGGGTGAGTATCGCGGCCAGTCCCGCCGCCAGCGTGCCCATCATGCGTCCCGGTCGCCACTGCGACACGACACGATCGCTTACGCTCGCCGCCGACCGCCCTGCCAGCACCAGCTTGTTCATCGTCGACTCCGTGCTATGGAAAAGGATTCCCAGCGAAACAGCGTTGTGTCCGCGCCCGTTCGAACCGGGCATTGAGGCCACCCCTCGCTGCGGAAGCGCCAAGTATCGACGCCACGCTCGTTTCGGTCAAGCCGAGCCCCCCGCCACCGGGCGTGGTCGCTCCAGCGCAACCACGATCCGGCGACGCATCCCCCCACCGCTCGACGCCCTACCGGTTCAGCACCGCCAGGCTCACGTACCGTTCCTTCGTCACCCGGCTCTCGAACTCGCTCCAGAACTTGTTCAGGATGGTTCGCACCGCCCAGTTCGCGCCGTCCGCCAGGCCGCAGATCGTCGTGCCCGGCATCGCGCCCATCGAACCGGCCAGCTCCAGAAGCAGGTCCAGGTCCTTCGTCGTGCCGTCGCCCGCCTCGATCCGCTTGAGGATCTTGTACATCCACATGGTGCCCTCGCGGCAGGGCGTGCACTGGCCGCACGATTCATGCGCAAAAAATCGCGCAATGTTGCGGGCCACCATCACCATATCGGTGTCCTCGTCCATCACCATCACGCCCGCGGTGCCCAGCCCCAGGCAGTTGTGCTTCTTGCCGACGTCGAAATCGAGCATCGCGTCGTACTCGTCCGGGCCGAGCACACCCATGGAGATGCCACCGGGGATGGCGGCTTTGTACTTCTTGCCGTTGCGAATGCCGCCGCAGAATTCCTCGATGAGGGTGGACATCTTGATGCCCAGTTCCTCTTCGTAAACACCGGGGCGGTTCACCTGACCCGACACGCCGTACAACTTCGGACCGTAGCTCGCTGGCACCTGAGGCGGCGCGCCTTCCGGACGCGGCGTGCCCATCGTCTTGAACCAGTCAGCGCCCCGCTCCACGATGAACGGCACCGTCGCCAGCGTCTCGACGTTGTTGATGATCGTCGGCCGGGCAAACGCACCCGCCACGGCGGGGAACGGCGGCTTGATGCGAGGCCAGCCACGCTTGCCTTCCAGCGACTCCAGCAGCGCTGTCTCCTCGCCGCAGATGTACGCCCCGGCGCCGCGGTGCACGAAGCAGTCCGGGTCGCGGCCGTTGATCTGCCCCAATCTCGAACCGGGGCCGAAAATCTTGTTGGCGTATGCTTCCTTGAGCGCCGCCTCCAGCACGTGGCGCTGATGGTGATACTCACCACGAATGTAGATGTACGCCGTGTCCAGACGGCACGCATGCATGCAGATGGCGATGCCTTCCAGCAGCAGGTGCGGGTCGAACTCGATGATCACACGGTCCTTGAACGTGCCCGGCTCCGATTCGTCGGCGTTGATCGCCAGAAACCGACGCCCGCCATCCTCCGGCGGCAGGAAGCTCCACTTCATCCCCGCGGGAAAACCCGCCCCGCCGCGGCCACGCAGTTCACTCGCCTTCACCACGTCGATCACGGCCTTGGGATCCATGCCCATCGCCTGTTCCAGCGCGGCATACCCACCCGTCTTCACGTACTGGTCGTACGTCACCAGCTTGCGATCGGTGAAGTCCCCCCACGGCGGCGTGGGAATGCGTTTCAAAAGTACCGGTTCAGCTAAAGCCATGATTCATCTCAAAGCGCCCGACGCATGCGTCACCGGGCATCGTTGGTCTTGTCCTCGCGGATCTCGATCTCTTCAATCGTCGTTCGGCGGAGAATCGTTGTCGGGCTGACCTGCTTTTCCTCCACCGTGCGCTTCACTTCCTTGCGCTCGTTCTTTTTCGGGGGATTGATCGTGTGATGGATCATCAGCCCCGTGTTGCGGCAGAGTCGTTCAAACCAGCTCATGACGTCCTTCGGGTTAAACCCCCGGAGATCGCTGTCCCCCGGGAGCCCATCACTCCAGCGAATCCAGAATGCGGTCCAGGTTCTCCACCGTCAGGTTCTCGTGCAGCTTCTCGTTCACCAGCGCACACGGCGCGGTGCCACAGGAGCCCAGGCACTCCACGTTCATTAGCGTGAACCTGCCATCGTCCGTCGTCTGGCCCGGAATAATCCCCAGCTTCTTCTCCACCGCCTGCACCAACTGCCGATTGCCCAGCAGTTCGCAACTGAGCGACTGGCAGATCCAGATCACGTACTTGCCGTGCGGTTTAAGCCAGAATTCCTCGTAGAACGTGGCGGTGTCGAGCACCTCGGACGCTGCCACTTCGAGGAACGCAGCCGCCTCCTCGATCGCCTGGTAAGGCAGCCAGCCGTGCTCTTCCTGCAGTCGATGCAGCACCGGCAGCGTCGCCGCCCGCCGCGTGGGGAACCGCGGAATCACTTCGCGCTCCAGCTCCTCCCGTATCGCATCGGTCAGGTAAGGTTCATCGCGACGATCAATCGTCATCGTCGCCGAATTCTTCGTGATCCAAGCCATGATTCACATCCATTGGTAGCCACCGATCAACACAGATTCACACAGATTCAAGACCGTTTTGACAGGATAAACAAGATGAACAGGATAAATACGCGTTGCCTAACACCTGTTTTCCCATCTCAATCCCGTTGTCTTCAATCTGTATCCATCCGTGTCCATCCGTGGCTAAATTGCCTTCACCGGTCCAGCTCCGCCGCGATGATGTTGAGGCTGCCCAGGACCGCGACGATGTCTGCCAGCAGGTGGCCTTCCACCAGCTTGGGGAAGACCTGATAGTTGATGTAGGAAGGCGGACGGCAGCGGGCGCGCCACGCGCGGGGGCCGCCGTCGGACACCAGATAAAAGCCCATCTCGCCGTTGGCCGTCTCGGTCTTGCCGTACGCCTCGGCAACCGGCGCTTTCCAGCCGCGGTTGGTCATCACGATTTCAAAGTGCTGGATCAGCCCTTCGATCGAACCGTACACCTGGCTCTTGTCCGGCAGCACCATCTTGCTGTCGGAGAACGTGTCGATCGGCCCGCCGGGAATGTTGTCGATGAGCTGCTCGATGATCGCCATCGACTGGCGCATCTCCTCCACACGCACGAGATACCGGCTGAGCACGTCCCCACCGGTCGCGATGGGCACCTTGAACGACACCGCCTCGGCGCCGCGACGGTCCCAGTTGTCCGCATAGCACAGGTACGGCTCGTCCTTGCGGACGTCCCGACGCACCCCCGATGCCCGGGCGATCGGTCCCGACAGTGACCAGGCGATCGCATCATCGTGGTCAATGACCCCAACGCCCTCGGTGCGGTCGCGGAAAATGCGGTTGGTCGTGAGCAGGCCGGTCAGATCGTCGATCGCGGGCGGCAAATGCTCGCGAATGAACGTCTTGACCATGCGTTTGAAGACTTCATCGTCCGCCAGATCGCGCATCGCCCCGCCCACGCGCGTCCAGTCCGGGTGGAACCGCTGGCCCGAGACGTACTCGATGATGTCGTAGATGCGTTCGCGTTCGTTGAAGCCGTAGAGGAAGCCGGTGAACGCCCCCAGGTCCAGCGCCGCGGTGCCCACACACAGGAGGTGGTCCTGAATCCGCGCCAGTTCCGCGAGGATGGTGCGAATCACCTTGCAGCGTGGCGTGATGTCGATGCCGAACAGCGTCTCCACCGCGGTGTGCCAACAGATGTCGTTGGCAATGGGGGAGATGTAGTTCATTCGGCTGGTGATCGTGACGTACTGGTTGTAGTCCAGGTGCTCGCCCAGCTTCTCGAACCCGGAGTGGAGATAGCCGATGTGCGGCACGGCCCGGACGATGCGCTCGCCGTCGAGCTCCAGCACGAGTCGCAAGGTGGTGTGGGTGGCCGGGTGCTGGGGGCCGAAGTTCAGCGTCCAGCGATCGGTCCCGGGTTCCCGATCCTTGAGGTAAGGCGTCGTTTCGACGTCCACATCGAATGGTTTAAGGTCGTATGCCATCGCCGGGCAATTGTAGTCACGCCCCGCCACAACGCCAGCGTGCCCGCGCGGACGGCGGTTTTCCGCCTGATCGAACCGTGTTCACCGCTTCTGCACGCCCATATTCCGCCCGGACGGTAGAATGCCGCCTTTCCTCCTGAGCGAGAAACCCTCATGCGACGACATACGATGCAGGTTCTGGCGTGCGGTTGTGCGATGTGGCTGACCGCCTGTTCCCTGACCAACGCCGGTGGGCCGCCCGCCGCCCCGGCCAATCGGGCGGTGTCCCAGCTTCGCCAGTACCTCGATCGGCAAGCACCGTCTTCCCTCGCCGACCAGACATTCGCCCAGACGCCCCTCACCGCCCAGGCGGCCGAGGAAGCTCAGCAGCTCCTCTGGGAAGCCCACGCGGCCAACATCCGCCAGACCCGCGCTCAGGAAATGCAGGACAAGGTCATCACCCAGGGCAACCTGAGGATGCCCTTCTTCTACCGCACCTTCGGCGAAAAGCCCGCCAACGGTCGCAGCCTCTACATCTCGATGCACGGCGGCGGCGGCGCGCCCCCGCAGGTCAACGACCAGCAGTGGGAAAATCAGAAACGCCTTTACGAACCGGATGAAGGCATCTACCTCGCCCCACGTGCCCCGACCAACACATGGAACCTCTGGCACGAGGGGCACATCGACGACATGTTCGACCGTCTCATCGAAAACCTCATCGTGCTGGAGGACGTCGACCCCAACCGCGTCTACATCATGGGCTACTCCGCGGGTGGTGACGGCGTGTACCAGCTCGCCCCGCGCATGGCCGACCGGCTCGCCGCCGCCGCCATGATGGCGGGCCACCCCAACGACGCCTCGCCCCTGGGGCTGCGCAACATCGCCTTCACCCTTCACATGGGCGGGCGCGACGCAGCCTACAACCGCAACGTCATCGCTCAGCAGTGGGCCGAACGCCTCGCCGAACTTCGGGAGCAGGATCCGCAGGGGTATGAACACTGGGTGAAGATCTATCCGCAGCACGGTCACTGGATGCAGCGTGAGGACGCCGTCGCCGTGCCCTGGATGGCCAAGTACACCCGCAACCCCTTCCCCGACAAGGTGGTCTGGCACCAGAGCGGTCGCACCCACAACCGTTTCTACTGGCTCGCCGTCGACGACGATCAGAAGCGCGGCGGCACCACGGTCGTGGCGCGGCGCGAGGGCCAGCGCATCATCATCGAATCGTGCGATGTCGATCGTCTGCGCATTCGGCTGAACGATGCGATGCTCGACCTCGATCAGCCGGTCGTCGTCGAATACGACGGCAAACAGCTCTTTTCAGGCAGGGTGAAGCGCACCATCGCCACCGTCGCGCAAACGCTCGAAGAACGCGGCGATCCCGCATCGGTGTACTGTGCGGAAGTGGTGGTGACGATCAAACGGTGAACGCATCGGGTGGCGGCAATTCACTCGCCTCCGACTGCACACCGCGAATGGCAGCGATCAACGGCTCACTGGGGCCGCCCTTGGGAAGGTAGGCGCTTGCGCCCGCCTGACGCATCGCCGCGGCCATCGTTTCGCGCTCGTGCATCGACAAACCAATCACGCGAACCTGCGGCAACTCGGCAACGATGCGGCGTGTCGCCTCGATCCCGTTGAGTTGCGGCATACTCACGTCCATGATGACAACATCGGGCTTGAGCTCGCGCGCCATCTCCACCGCCATCTGTCCATCGCACGCCTCGCCGATCACCGCGATGTCCGAGTGTTCCTGAATCAGCCCCATCAGCCCTTCGCGCACGATCTGGTGATCGTCCGCCAAGAGCACGCGCGTGACCCCCGGCCCCACCGGCTCGCCCGGCTGACGCCGACCGCCGCCACCCGTCCGCCGCACACCATCCGGCGCAGCCACCTGCAGTTCATCCGCCGCCTGCACCAACTGGTCGCGCGGCACGATCATGCTGATCGTCGTGCCCTCACCGGGTGTGCTGTCGACCTGCAGCCGCCCGCCCAGCAGTTCCAGTCGTTCACGGATGTTGAAAAGGCCGAACCCCTCGCCCGAATCCATCTGGCTGAGCACCTGCGGGTCCATCCCCGTGCCGTCATCCTTCACCGAGATGATCAACTGTGATTCATCGTCCACCTTCACCTCAACGCGGGCGCTGTCGGTATTCGCGTGCTTCACCACGTTGAAGAGCAGTTCCCGCACCGCCTGGAAAAAGAACGCACGCACATCCTCCGCCAGCGGCTCAGCCTGCGGCTCCGCTTCCACCTCCACCTTCAGGTCGTGCTTCTCATTCATCCACCCCGCCAACCAGTTCAGCGCCGCCGCAAGCCCCGCGTCATAAAGCACCGGCGGGCTCAGCTCCACCGTCAGCGATCGTGATGATGCAATCGATTGATTCAGCAGATCCTTGATCTGTTGCAGCACCTGCTTGCCTTCGAGGCTCGGCACACGGCTGCGCAGCAGGCCGATCTTCATCGTCGCCGCGACGAGCAACTGCTGCAGATGATCGTGCAGGATGTTCGCCAGTCGCCGCCGTTCGCGCTGTTCGGTGCTCGTCAGTTCCGAAGCGAGCACGCGCAACTGCATCGCACGCTGTTCCGCCACCGCGGTTCGTTCAGCGATACGCTGTTCCAGCGTCTCATTGAACCGCTTGAGTTCATCCTGTGACCGTTTGAGCGCCTCTTCCGCCTCTTTCTGGTCGTGGAAGTCCGTCGCGGTCCCCAACCACATCACGATTCTGCCTTCGTCGTCACGCAACGGCACCGCACGTGTCAAATGCCAGTGGAAAACGCCATCGTGACGGCGAATGCGATGCTCAATCTGATACAGGTGGCCCGTCGAAAGAGCGCGACGCCATGCCTCGCTCGTTTGGCGGCGATCATCGGGGTGGATGGCGTTCTTCCAACCCTCGCGGTGCGACAGTTCAACGCTCATGCCCGTGAACTGTTCCCACCGATCGTTGTAGAAATCGACTTCGCCATCCGCGTCCGCCGTCCAGACGATCTGCGGCAGCGCCTGCGCCATCACGCGGAACCGTTGTTCGCTGTTGCGAAGCTCCGTCTCCACGCGCTTGCGCTGCGACACGTCCACCATCGCACCAATCATGCGCACCGGCCGACCTTCGCTGTCGTGCACCACATACCCGCGGTCGAGCACATCCGCATATGTTCCATCCGCCCGGAGAAAGCGATACTCATCCGTCCAGAACTCCGCGCCCCCTTCAATCGTCCGCTGCATGCCGCGCAGCACCCGCTCGCGATCATCGGGATGGATGAGTCGATCCCATTCGTCAGCATTGTCGGGAACCTGGTTGGGATCGTGTCCGAACGACACACGCAGGCTTTCGCTCCAATCCACCGCGTTGGTGATCAGATCCCAGTCCCACACCACATCGTTGGTCGCGCGGGCCGCCAAACGAAAACGTTCCTCACTGATACGAAGGGCCTCCTCCGCCCGCTTGCGATCCGTCATGTCGATTGCCGCTCCCACCATGCGCACCGCCTTGCCCGCATGGTCGTAAATCACCGCGCCGCGATCCATCACGCTGATGTATCCGCCATCCTTCCGCCGCAGCCTGTATTCCTGCATCCAGTGCACCTGCCGCGACTCGAACAATGCCTGCAGACTGTCGAGTACCCGCTGGCGGTCATCCTCGTGAATGTGCTCCACCCACCACTGATGCGCGCTGCCGTGCACGGGCGGGCCGCAACCGATCTTCTCCTGAATCTTTTCCGACCACTCGACGGCGTCTTCAGCGATGTTCCAGTCCCAGATCGCGTCGTTCGCAGCGTCCGCCACCAATCGGTAACGCTGCTCGCTGATGCACAGCGCATCGTAAACCTGATCCAGTTCCAGCACCCGTGAGGCGTGCTTCATCAACTCGCTGATCATCGACAGGTCTTCGTGCGTGTATTCACGTCGACAACTGCCGAATGCCATCACCCCCACCGCGACATCCTTCACGATCAACGGCATGATGATCGCCGAACGCACATGCATGCGGCGAAGGATGTCCAACTGCACATCATCCATCGCCCGTTCGCGAATCACGTTGTCATCGAACTTCGCAAGCAACTCCGGCTCACCCGTCGCTAGCGCCCGGGCAAACGGAAACGGCTCCTTCACATCGGCAGGCGTGACCCGGCTGGCGATCAGCTTCGCCAGCTCCGCCTGTGCCGGGTCGTGATACGTCACCACCAGTCGTCGGAACGAGCCGTCCGGCTGCTTCAGGTCGACCAGACACCAGTCCGCAAAATCCTTCACCGCCACATGGGCAAGCTGCTGCAGGGCGACATCGAAGTTCAGATCGCTCGCCAGTGCTGCGTTGGCGGCGGCGAAGAAACGCATGAGGCTCGTTCGCCGCCAATGTTCCGTCACATCCGTCGACGTGCACGTCACCCCAATGATCGTCCCGTCGCGGTCGCGCAGCGGTTCAAGGCTCACGTCCCACACCCAATGCCGATCGCCGTAATGGATGTCGAACTCGCGCCGCGCGCCCTTGCCCGAACTCATCACCTGTCGCTTCAATGCTTCGATCGGCTGCGCTTCCTCGGGGCCAAGAAAGTCCGCATCCGTCATGCCAATAAACGCATTCTCCGGCCCCTCCGTTCTCATGTTGTACATCCAGGTATACCGCAGATCGCGGTCCTGGTTGGACACAATCACCGGCGCGCCGCGGAGTGCGGTGCGAAAGTGTCGCTCATTCGTCGCCAGACGGGAACGCTCCGCTTCCAGACGCCGCATCCGGTCCGCCATCGCGTACTGATGCCGACGCATCCCCAGCGCCGATTCCACGATGCCCACCAACGTTTCGCCGGTGAACGGCCGCGCCACCGGGATGGGATTGCCCAGTGCCTGCAAATGCACATCGAGCATCGCGGTGGGACCGCCATCCATCAGAAGAATGACCGGCAGGTGCGACCAGGGCGGCTGCTCGGCGATGAAGCGTTCCAGCGATTCGCTCTGCCCGCTTTCCACCATCGCCTGCGTGATGATCACCGCGCCCACCCCGCGATGCAGCTCATCGTGCAGCGACTGCCCGTCCTCCACCACCACACATCCGATGGCACGGCCGGCAAGCATCTCCTGACATGCCGCCGCGTCCTGTGAGGCCGGTGCCGCCAGGAGCACACGCTCCTCAAGCTGTTGCATCTGCTCGACTGCCATAAACTGCGACGCTCCGCTTCCCCGAACCCAGGATGGCGGTTGACGCGATGTGAGGTGGCTCGGCGGCTCCACGTTCGCGACCCCGGACACCCGGCGCGGCAGGTCCGGCCTCCGCTCCGCTCGACATCTCGGCTAGCCGCCTGTCATCGAGCGCAAGCCCGCGAATCGGCCGACCCGCTCTGAATCAACTGGATCATAGGGAACCCTCCACCACCTTGAGATCCCGTCCCATCAAATTCGTGAAACGCCCGACAAGAGCTGCAGGAAATCCCTCACTTCCCCAACCCGGGCGGAAGCAAGTTTAACTGGACACGCGTGTGCTTTGAAGTGTTGCAACCTGATTTTCAATGCATATCCCATCGATGGCATCCAACTCATGCCGTGACCACGAGTAACGTGCGCATCGCATTTGATCGCCATTCGCCACCATCGAATCCACGCTTTTTCCTCTAAGGGATTTACCGATACGCTCGCCATTCCCGTGAAGGGCGCACCTGACATTGCTATTCGCGTCCATGCATGCGTTTTCGATTGAACCCCGTGTCAGGCACATGGACAATGAGCGATTGCTCCGACGGGTGTCGCCCATTGCCACCGATTCCCTCGACACCCTCCTTTTTCGCGGACGACCACTGATGAATGCACCACGGCATAACCCAAACGCACCGCTGCGCCAACGGCCTGTGCTCGTGACCGGCGGGACGGGGTTCATCGGCGTGCATGTCGTGCAGCACCTGCTCCGCTGCCAATGCGAAACGCGCATCCTGGACACCGGCGACCAGCCCGCCGGCCTGCCCGATGAAGCACAGTACATCCAGGCTGACATCCGCGACTTTGACGCTGTACGCGACGCCGTCCGGGGATGCGGCACGGTGCTGCATCTTGCGGGCAATCCCAACCTCTGGTCCCCTGCGCCCGAGGAATATGAACAGGTGAACCATCTCGGCACACGCCAGGTGCTGGAAGCCAGTGTCCAAGCCAACGTAAGCCGCGTCATCCACGTGTCAACGGAACTCATTCTCGAAAAGCACACGCAGCATCACCTGCTCGAACCGGGCGGCCTTCCTGATGCGCGACAGGTCATCGGGCCGTACTGCCAAAGCAAGCTCCGCGCGGAACAGGCCGTGCGCGATTATGCCGCGCGCGGGTTGTGGGTCAGCATCGTCAGCCCGGGCGTGCCATTGGGCGCACACGATGATCGGCGTGGACCGCTGACCCGCATGATCGACGACTTTCTCCACCAACGGCTCAAGGCGTATCTCGACACGACGTTCCATCTTGTGGATGTGCGCGATGTCGCCGCCACCATCGTCGCCGCAGCCGATCATGGGGAACCGGCCCGGCGTTACGTCAGCGTCGCCGAGTCCTGGCCGATGCGCCGCCTGCTCGAAGCGCTTGCCGACATCACCAAACTGCCCGCGCCGACGGTGCGCGTGCCCTATGTCGCCGCGATCACCTTCGCCTGGCTGGAAGAGCAGGTGTGTCGCCTCACCGGCGGGACGCCCATGGCGGGCGTCGATGGCGTGCGACTCACCCGTCGAACACCGATCGCCCACACCACCGCGCCCATGCGCGAGTTGGGCGTCACCGTCAGCCCGTGTCGCACCGCGCTGCAGCAAACCGTGGATTGGCTGCGCACCCCCCAGGCTCAGGCGGTGCGCGCCGACTGGTCGCCACAGTGGCGGCCGACACCGTAGCGAACCGCGCGCGGCCGCGTCTGCGCGCCTGACTTGCAAGGTCACGCCATGCAAACGATTCAACCGCGCATCCTGCCCGAAGCCGCCAACCGCTACCGACCGCGAAACACCCGACGCATCCTCTGCGTTTTTCCACGATACGCCCACTCGTTCGGCACATTCCAATACGCCTATCCGCTCATGCCGGGCGTCCGCGCGTTCATGCCGCCCCAGGGCATTCTCCTTGTTGCCGCGTATCTCCCCGCGGAATGGGAAGTGCGATTCATCGACGAGAACATGACCCGCGCCAGCGATGCCGACTTCCAGTGGGCCGACGCCGTCTTCATCTCCGGCATGCACGTGCAACGACGGCACATCGAACGTATCAACGATGATGCCCACCGGCACGACAAACTCACCATCCTCGGCGGCCCCAGTGTGTCCGGCTGCCCTGAGTATTACCCCGATGTCGACATCCTCCACATCGGCGAAATCGGTGACGCCACCGATGCCCTCATCCGCGCGCTGGACCTATCAGTCAAACGCCCTGCCCATCAGTTGCGCTTCCAGACCAGCGAACGCCTGTCGCTCGAGGCGTTTCCGCAGCCCGCCTATCACCTGCTCAACATGAGGCATTACTTCCTCGGGTCGATTCAATTTTCATCCGGCTGCCCGTTCCTCTGCGAGTTCTGCGATATTCCCGCCCTGTACGGCCGCAACCCGCGCATCAAAACACCCGATCAGGTCATCAGCGAGCTGGACGCCCTGCTTGCCGCGGGCATGCGATCGGCCGTCTACTTCGTCGACGACAACTTCATCGCCAACCCCGCCGCCACACGCGATCTGCTGCCCCACCTCATCCAGTGGCAGCAGCGCACCGGCTACCAGATCACTTTCTCCTGCGAAGCCACGCTCAACCTCGCCCAGTTTCCCGACATTCTCGCCCAGATGCGCAAAGCCAATTTCCGCACTGTGTTCGTCGGCATCGAGACGCCGCAGCCCGAGGCACTCACGCTCATCCATAAGAAACAGAACATGCGCCAGCCGATCCTCGAATCAATCAAAACGCTCAACACGCACGGGCTGGAAGTCGTCTCGGGCATCATCCTCGGGCTTGATACCGACACATCCGACACTGCCGACCACGTGCTGCAGTTCATCGAAGCCTCGCGCATTCCGATGCTGACGATCAACCTGCTCTACGCGCTGCCGCGCACGCCGTTGTACGAACGGCTGCAACGTGAAGGGCGACTCGTTGACGATCCCAAGCGCGAATCGAACGTCATGTTCCGCATGCCTTACGATCGTGTCGTCGCCATGTGGAAGCGGGTGATTCGTGAAGCGTATGAACCGGCGAAGCTGTACGAACGCTTTGTGTCGCAGACGCAGATATGCTTCCCCAACCGCTTCAAACCGGCGAAGCGACAGGTGCCGATGCGCACCGCCCTTTTCGGCGCGGGGGTGATCGGCCGAACGCTCTGGCATGTGGGCTGCCGTGCCGACTATCGCCGCCACTTCTGGCAGGCCGCTCGACCGCTGCTCAAACAGGGGCGCGTCGAAGAGGTCGTCCATATCGGCGTCGTCACGCACCACCTCATCCAGTATGCCCGGGATTGTCGCCGCGGCACCAGCGAAGCCAGCTTCTACGCCGATCCCAACCGCACACCCCGGCGATCGCACCCGCCCGCGTCGGGCTCGGCCGCGAGGCTTTCGGTGGAACACTGAACGTCGGTGTCACCGCCCCGAAACGTCAGCGCGCGACGTCGCGATTCCGCCGTGTGAGCGCGATGCTCCCCAACCCCGCCAGCAGCAATGCCGCCGTCGTCGGCTCGGGGATCAGTTGCAGCGTTCCCGTCATGTTTTCCGCTTTATACCAATAGCTTTCCGGGCCATTCACCAGGGTGACCGACATCGGGTACGACTCCTCCGACGTTGTCAGATCCAGGTTCCACAAATCGTAGAGAAGGACGAAATCGGTTGTATTGTAGTGGACGGTCGTCGCGCTCCCTCCGGCAACGCCGCCGATGATGAGCCGGTACAATTTCCCCGCGCTGACCGACAGATACGCCTCGACGTTGCGCAGATCGAAATCCATTCCCTCAGGCATCGGCGATGTCACACGGAAGTAGCGCAGCGGCACATACGCTGCGCCCCCCTCCGCCACCACCGCGTCCAGCAGCGCGCGATCCAGCGCCCATCGCCCCGTGAAGGAAGTCGCCCCCGCCAGGCCTTCGATCGGCACATCGAACTCGCCCCAGAGATACGGGTCCGGTTCCACCAGTCGCATTTGCCCTGACGCCCCCGCCGCGTCAACGATGCCGATGGTGTGCGGTCCCACATGCGACATGCCCGTCAGGTTCTGCGTCGCCCCGCTGTAACGAAGGCTCAGATCAGGTGATCCGGAGCCGAACATCGACGCGGCACTGCCCTGTCCCGGGCCGTCCCCACCGAGAATCACACGATCGATGCGATTGTTGACGGCGATCTGGCTGAACGTGAAATACGCCGAAACGTTGCCCGGATTGAACGTCACGCCGCCGTAGGACGAGGGCGTCATCTCAAACCGCTGCACGGGAATGAACATGTCGGCCAGCCCGAATGCGCCAGTGGGCACATCCTCCTCCGCGATCTCCACCGTCCATACCCCCGTGTGGGTGGCGTACACCGGAACTCCCTCCGAGACGCCGACCTCAAGATCCGCTTCGAACGTTCCCTCGAACGTGAGCAACTTCGCCGATGCGGGCGACACCACGGCACCCAGCATCACCACCAGCACCAACAGCCAACAACAACGCACCATCAACATAATCGTTTGCCCCCTTGGGGATACGGATTCTTCATCGCCGGACGCAACGAGGTTCCAGCGGTTCCGTCGCCATTTTATCGGATTGACGCCTTTTCTGCCGCGCCCGGCATCAAAGCGCTTGCGTCGGCAGAATGGCCGCCGTTGGCCGACGATCCCTGGCCACGGGCTCGGATTGCCGACGAGATGAGCAGCGCACCACGTGCATCCCCGCATGTGCCGCCGCCATCACCACTCCCGCTGCCAGCAGCGCCACCAGCACCTCCGTCACATCGAACCGCTCCTGCATGCGCCATGCGTGCACCACCTCGCGCAGCACCGCCACACAGGACACAGCCGCCAGCAACCACCTCTTCCGCCGCCGCCAACCCATCTGCAGCAACTGCAGCGACAACAGCACGGCAAGCAGCGCATACACCGCCGCCATCTGCCCCAATTGCACCGCGGCGACGTCGTACGGCCGATTAAACAAGTGCTCAAACGGCAGCCCCCGCCCGGTCGGCACACGCGTCCACTGCGTCGTATAGCCCGTCCACGCGATGACCAGCGCCACATCAACCCCCAACATGCCCAGCCACCACGCACCGCGATGATTGAGCATCCCCGGCTGCCTGCTCCGTCCATCCGTGAATCGGCGTGTCATGCGAAAGCACGCCAGTGTGGCCCGATCAAAGCCGTGCTTGATGTGGATGCCCAACGCCGCCGCCAACGTACCTCCCGCCGTGTTGGTGAGCACATCCACGAGCGATGCCACGCGCGACAGTTCCAGGCTCTGCACACATTCCAGCAGGTAGCTGATACCCGCCAGACATGCCGCGGCGATGAGAAGCTGTGCCCGTGGTGATCGGCCGCGTCGCCGCAGATCGAGTCGAATGGCGATACCCAGTGGGCCGTAGAGCAGAAGGTTGATCATCAGATCGACCGCCCAGGCGCTGCCGATGAACCCGCCGCTGGCTGGGTGTGGCAATCGCCACGCCGGACTCGTCGCCACGAGCCACACCGCCCCCAACCAGCCCTCCGCCTGCTCATACACGGTGCCCCAGTGGAACCGAAACGGCAGCAGCGAGCCATACACCAGCAATCCCGCCCAGGCCACCGCGATGGTGCGGTAATTCAGCCACCGAGGCGCCTCCCTCAGGAACGCCGGCCGCCGCCCCTCATCCCGCTTCACCTTTCCCGCCGCCTCCCGCATGCATCCCCCTACCGAATCCATGTCGGCTCATCTCACCGTCCGATTCCACGCTCTTCTGGTAAACGCCCGCCCGACTTTTGTCAACAACAATATGAGCGGCGACCACCCCACCGATTGGTAGAATGGGCGATCCATTCACCGGAGGATCATCTTGGCGGGATATGCCACACAGTACCGGGAGTTGACCGAAGCAGCGGAGCGGATGCGCGGCGAAGCGCTGCTGGACCATATCCCTCGCATCGTGCAACTGGCGGATGAGCACGGGGACACCAGCGCAGCCACGGACTGGCGCTGGTCGCTGCTGTTGCACGCCGACACGCTGGGCAGGTTCGATCGCGTGCTGGCGACCTTTGGCGAACTGATGGCGCTCTATCGCAGCAGTCGCGATTATGCCTACCTGCGGTCGGACCTCCTGTGGCATTACAAATGGCTGCTCGAAACGCTGTTGGAACTGCCCGACGTCTCCGTTGAGGAATTGGACGCGGCGTTTGAGCGAATGGAAGCGTTCTACGAGGAAGAGGGCGAGTCGCTCTCACCGGTGTATGGTCTGCGGTTTCGCGCCGCCGCGTTCATGGGGAAACCCGACGAGGCGGACCGCTGGTACCGCACGTGGCAGGCGTGCCCGCCGGGCAACTCGGATGACTGCCCCGCCTGCGTGACACACGCCCATGTGCAGGCACTGCTTAACCTGGACCGGGTGGATGCAGCCATCGACGCGGCCGAGCCGATTTTCAACGGCGAGCAACAATGCGACGAGGTGCCCGCCATCACGTTCAGCCGCCTGCTGCTGCCCATGGTGCTGACGCAGCGCACCACGCTGGCGGTACGGATGTTTCGGCATGTGCGCTGGCAGGTGCGACACACCCCCAAGCTGCTCAGTCACCTGGCGGACCAGTTGGTCTTCACCCAGTTCACCACCATGCCCCAAACAGCACGACGGCTGGCATCGTTGACGTTGCTGCGTCTGGCCACATCGATCCGCGGGTTCGATCATTTCGCCGCCAGCCGGGCAGCCTGGATCTGGAGCAGCCGCCGCATCAAACGTGGCGAACCGCTGAACCTGCCCCATCGGGTGTGGTCCGCCCTGCCAGCCGACGCGGGCAGTGGCGACGATGCGGCCCTGGTCGAGTGGCTCGAAGGGCACATGCAGACGCTCGCCAACGCCTTTGATGCCCGGCACCAGACCGAACGGTTCCACCAGCAGGTCGAGCAGGCCCATCAGATCGTGGCGATGTGACCGGCAGAACGTACAACAACCCCACGAGTTGACGCGGGGTTGTTACCGTTGGTGTTGAATGGGATAAGGCGTTGCCTGATCAGCGACGCTTGGTGCGGAAGCGCGAGCCGAGCGTGCGGCGTGGCGGGGACTTGGGCACGACGCCGCCGGGGAACATCGCTTCCAGTTCTTCCTTCGTGAGTTCCTCGGAGATCGCGGCGGCCGGAGCGGCTCGCTCGGCCATCTTGTCCGTGAGGCTGCTGGTGGCGCGTGTTCCGGCTCGGGCACGTTCGGCGGCAACATCGGCGGGAATCGGACCGGGCCGGAACCCGGGGTACTCCGCCTTCTCCAACAGCACGCCCGTGAGCTTTTCGATCTCGGTCAGAAGCCTGCCCTGCTCCGGCGTGACAAAGCTCCAGGCAATCCCCCGGCGACCGGCACGAGCCGTGCGCCCGATGCGGTGCACGTACACCTCCGGATCTTCCGGCAGATCGTAATTCACCACGTGCGAAATGTGTTCGACGTCCAGCCCCCGTGCCGCCAGATCGGAGGCGACCAGCACATCCAGCTTGCCTTCGCGCAGCGATTCCATCACGCGGGTGCGCTTCTTCTGCATCAGGTCACCGTGAATCTCCCGGCAATTGATCTTGTGCTCGCGCAGGTACTTGCTCAGGCGGTGAACGGTCGCCTTGGTGCGGCAGAAGACCACGGTGGTGTCCGGCTTTTCGTGCCGCAGCAGGTAAAGCAGGTATTGCGGCTTGTCCCAGGGCTCGACGGGGATGTACTTCTGATCGACGAGCGACACGGTGAGCGAACCCGCCGCCGTCACGATCTTTTCCGCATCTTCCTTCATGAAGCTGCGGGCGAGCCGTTCGATCTCCTCGCTGATGGTGGCGGAGACGAAAAGCGTCTGGCGCGAGGTCGGCGTGGATTTGAGGATCCGCCGAATGTCATCGCGGAAGCCGATGTCGAGCATGCGGTCGACTTCGTCCAGCACGACAAATCGAACGTCGTTGAAGTGGATCTGCCCCCGCCCCTGCATGTCCATGACGCGGCCGGGCGTTCCCACGAGAATGTGGGCGCCGCCCTTGACGGCGCGGGACTGCTGCCGCATCGACTCGCCGCCGATGATGCACGTGGCGCGAATGTTGGTGAAACGGCCGAGCTCCTCGATCTCGGCGGCGACCTGCACCGCAAGCTCGCGCGTCGGGGTCAGCACCAGTCCCTGCATGGGAACCTCGGGGTCGGCCAGGTGCAGCAGCGGCAGGGCGAACGCCGCGGTTTTGCCCGTGCCTGTTTTCGCCTGCCCCAGAATGTCCCTGCCCTGAAGGGCGGAGCGGATCAGGCGCGTCTGAATGTGGGTGGGTTGGCTGAACCCCGCGGCCTCGATGCCCTGCAGGACATCGTCACGCAGGTTCAGGTCGCGGAAGGTTACGGAACTGTCAAATATCTCATCCATGGGGAGCAACAATACGTATGTCGGACGTGCCGATGTGCGGCAACGTACCAATGGTGAATGAACCGAATTTATTCGCCGCCTGCGTTGGGGCAAGCCGATAATAGTGCCTGTCAGTGGCTGGCTGGACGCCGAACAGCGGCTCGGGAACGGGTTGGAAGACCTCTCTCAACGCCATTTGCGGCCGATCCGAGGCCGCACCCCGCTCAAGGGCGATCTGAACCGGCTTATCGACGGACCGGCTCGTAAGCCCGGCAATTTTACGTGGAGCCCGACGGTGATACAACTTACACGTGGAGTCGAAGTTCCGCCGCCCGTTCGGATCGAGGCCAGCAGTATGCACGACACCAGTTGGGTGGAGATCAACCTGTCGCGGTTGGATCAGAACCTGGCAGCCTTTCGCAGGCTGACGCAGGGCGATGACCCCACGCGCCGATCGCCACGCTTCTGCGTCACCGTGAAGGCCAACGCCTACGGCCTCGGGGCCGTGGCGATCGCACGGCGGCTGCTGTCCCGCGGTGTGGACATGCTGGCGGTCTACTCCCCCCAGCAGGCTGAGGAACTGATCCGAAACGCCATTCACTGCCCGATCCTCCTGCTCATGCCGTTGCGGACGATGGCGAGGCAGGATCCGCTGTACCGCCCTGCCGCCGCCGGCATGCTCCACGTGTCCATCCACGACCTGCAACAGTTGGACGATGTCAGCCGGTTCGCCCAGATGCTGGGGCTGAACCTGCCGGTGCACCTTTACTTCGACACGGGGATGAGCCGTTCGGGGCTGAGCCGACGGGACATGGTCGAGGCGCTCACCGCTCTGCCGCAAACGCGCAACGTGCGGCTGGCGGGGATCTACAGCCACTTCGCCACCGCAGGCAGCGACGAGTCGTTCGCCTTCCAGCAGCTCGAGCACTTCGAAGCGTTCATCGACGAGCATGCCCGCCTCATCCCCAAGGGGACGACGATTCACCTGGCGAACACTTTTGCCGTGCTGCGCGATCGGCGGTTCCACAAGGACATGGTGAGGCTGGGGCTGGGGATGTACGGCTACGGGCCCGACCTGCTGACGGGCGGTAGCATCATCGGCGAGGTGGAGCCGTTGGCGCCGGTCGTGCGGTGGGTAAGCCAGTTGGTCCACGTTGCGCGTTACCCGCGCGGGGCAACGGTGGGGTACGACGCGACCCACGCCCTGAGCCGCGACAGCGTGCTGGGCCTGGTACCGGTCGGGTACGGCGATGGATATCCCGTCAGCGCCTCGAACAAGGCTGTGGTGTGCCTGCCGGAGCTGCCGACGGGCAAGCCGTACGCCGCCGCCCCGGTCGTCGGTCGGGTGAGCATGGACCAGATGGTGGTGGATCTGACGGACCTCGTCGCCGCGATGCCCACGGTCAATGGCCGAAGCGAGGACATCTGCCGGCAACTGCTGCGCACAAAGGTGGAACTGATCAGCGACGATCCCACGAGCCCGTGCAGCCTGCCTGCCGTGGCGAACGCAGCCGGGACGAACTGCTACGAAATCCTGTGCCGCATCTCGCCTTCGGTGAGCCGTCGTTACGTTGCGCCGGAAGCACGTGCCATCGCGGCGACGGCCAAGCGCACGGCGTGATAAGCCGCACTCAGTCTGCGACTCACGCGGTTGGCGGCGCATCCAGCTTCGCGCAGAAGCGGGTGATGGCTTCATCAAGCTGAGGCCAGCGATGTGTGTAAATCGAAACGTGATCCGCCCCGGGGACGACGAGCAGTTCGACGTTGTCCGGGTTGGCGGCCGCGGCGGCGAGCGGCTTGAAGTGCTCGTCGGGTGGCAGATGCATGTCGCGATCCCCCACCACCAGCAGCACCGGTACATGCAGCCGCTGCATCGCTGCCATCGTGTCTGACTCGTCCACGCAAAAGCCGTTGCGCATCGCGACATCCTCGAACCCGCGGAGCAGCTTCTCCTCCGCCATCCAACCGCCGAGCTTTCGGCGAAACGACTGCACCGCGCCGCTGAGCGAAAGGAACGGCGTCTGCGCCACAACGCCCGCCACACGCGAGTCATCCGCAGCATGCTGCAGCATCGTCGCCGCACCCGTCGAGTAGCCCATCGTGATGACGCGTTCACCGATGAGCTTCTTCGCCACCGCCACGTCAATCAAACGCGACAGATCGCGTTTCTCCCACACGCCAAGCGTGGTGAACGCACCGCCGCTGCGGCCGTGCGCCCGCAGGTCGTACAGCAGCACATCGTGCCCATGCCGCCGCAGCAGTTCCACCTCCCGGCTGTGCATCTCCTTCACTTCGACGTAGCCGTGATTGAGGATCACCGGCAGCCGCCCGGGAACAGCCTTGCGCGCTCGGAAGAAAAGCGCATCAATCGCAACGCCATCGAACGACGTCGCCGTGACAGGCTCAGCCCCCGCGGCAATCATCTGCCGACGACGCGCGATCCCCACAAACCGCAACGGTGAAAATCGCGGCAGCGACAGCGTCAGATCGCACACCAGCCGGGCGGCAAGCGGCGCGCGATTCTTCTTCGGCATCGATGGCACATCGTTCACAACGATATTGTACGGTTCCCACAGCCGCGCATCGGCAGCCCGCAACGTGTCGCGACCTCACCCCACGTGCATTTCCAGCACTTCCAGCGCCGCCGCCACGTGCATCGGGTCGCCGTCGGTGGTCAGCCGGGCGGGCGTGCTCATGGCGAGCAGGGCGCGACGCACATCGGCAAAGCGAGCCCAATCCGACGCAACTGGCAGGCCGCGTTCCCGTCGGCCGTGGGCAATCGCCTTGCAGATTCGCCGCCCATCCAGCAGATCGCGACGCGCCCAGTACAGATGCTCGAAGTAAACCGCATCCTCGATCCAGTTGCCCGGATGCACCTCCGCCAGATCGAGCAGCACGGCCGGCCCATCAGGCGGGGGCGACAGCGACATCGCGTTACCCAGATGCAGATCGCCGTGGCACCACTGATCGATCGCCCGATCGCGCCAGATCGCCAGCCACTGTCGCAGCTTCTGCTGAGCCTGCTTCAGCGCCTTGTTCCACCGTTGTGCGTTGGCGACGCTGTGTCGACGCACCTTCTCCCGTGCCGTCGCCAGAATGTTGTCCCAGTCCTTCTGTATCGGCTCGCGATCGACCGGGTAAGCCGCCGCGGCATCGTAAAACCGTGTCGCGGCCTCGATCGTCAGATCAAACGCCGCACCACCCCATGCAGGCCCCAGCGGACCATACGGCACGCGCTGCATCACCACCCACGCGATGTCGTAACCATTGAGTTGATCACCATGCGCATAGAGTCGCGGCACCACGTTTTCGACTAACTGCAATCGCTCCAGCCACAGGCGTTCGCGGGGCTGCACCGGTAGCTTGACGACCACTTCGCGCGACTCACCCGCATCATCGACATACACCGCGTACCCCGTCGCCGCCCCGCCGCGCTGCCAGTCGGTGCGAAACCAGTTCACCTCCGACAGTCTGCCGTCGCACGCCTGCCGCAGCACCGGCTCCAGAGCCGCGCCAAACGGACGGACATCGCCCCCCTGCGGTGACGCAGCATCTGCCATCGGCATCGGTGCTTGGGATTGGATGGGGTTATCAGGCGGCTTGGCCGCAGATCTGTGTTCGGCGGACGCCTGCCCCTCAAGAACGCCGGGGCAGGCCATGGATTCCGAGATGGGCTGATCCGTCATCGGTTGATCCTGGGTGCTGCACGCGTTGCCGAGACCTCTTTCACCCTAACTTTCCCATCGGGTCGAAGCAAGGGTGAATTGCACTTTTCCCCTTGTCGACGGCCTGCCCGTCGTGCCGTCGCCTCCACTTTTCACTACGATAGGACACCTTGGCGGGTTTGGCCTGCGGTACAGCCCCGACCAACCGCGCAAACCTCCGCTTCACCCAGCCATTTGAGGAATCTTTCCGTGCGTGACGCTCGAATCGACAAGCTGGCCCGTGTGCTCGTGGAATATTCCTGCGCCGTCAAGCCCGGGCAACTGGTGCGCATCAGCGGCGACCCGGTCGCCATTCCGCTCATGGAAGCGCTGTACGAATACTGCCTCCGCGCAGGGGCGCACCCCTTCATTAAAGCCACACCCTCCAGCACACAGGAAATCTTCTTCGAAGTCGCCAACGAAGAGCAACTGCGCTACGTGAATCCGCTGGCGGTTCACGAAGTGGAAACCATCGATGTGTCGTTCGGCATCTGGGCTGATGTCAACACCAAGAGCCTGTCGCGCATTGACCCGGCCCGGCAGGGCATGCACTCCGCCGCACGTAAGCCGATCTTCAGCCGCTTCATGGAACGCGCCGCCAAGGGTGAACTCAAATGGTGCGGCACGCTCTTTCCCACCGTCTCCAACGCACAGGATGCGGAGATGAGCATGCGGCAGTACGAGGAGTTCGTCTTCAATGCCGGCCATATGGACAAGGACGACCCCGTTGCTGAATGGCGCAAAATCGAAGCGCAGCAGCAGAAGGTGTGCGACTACCTCAACGGCAAGAAGCAGGTACGCTTCCAGGCAGCCAACGGCACCGATCTGGTCGTCAACGTCGAAGGCATGCGATGGGTCAACTGCTGCGGCCACGAAAACTTCCCCGACGGCGAAGTCTTCACCGGGCCCAACCTCAAAGCAGCCGACGGCGGCGCCAACGGTGTGGTGCGATTCAGTTTCCCCGCCGTCCACAACGGCCGCGAAGTCCACGACATCGAACTCACCTTCGAACGCGGCAAGGTCGTCAACGCCAAAGCATCCAAGAACGAAGACTTCCTCATCAAAATGCTCGACCAGGATCCCGGCGCGCGGTTCATGGGCGAGATCGCCATCGGCACCAACTACAACATCACCCAGTACACCCGCAACACGCTCTTCGATGAGAAGATCGGCGGAACGTTCCACATGGCCGTTGGCGCGGGATATCCCGAAACCGGCAACACCAACGAGTCCGGCCTGCACTGGGACATGGTCTGCGACCTGCGCGAAGGCGGACTCATCACCGTCGACGGCGAACTGATCTCCAAGGACGGTCAGTTCCTCAAGGACGGCTGGCCCGGCACCGACGCGTAACCCCCGGCGTGGTCGCTTCACAGCGAACCACATCCCGCCCCCAACCGGCGTGGTCGCTTCAGCGAACCACGTCCCCCGCGCCCCTCAAGGCGACGCTCCCGGAAGCCCCGGGGAGCAGAAACCACCCCCCGGAGCCCCCCGGAACCGCTCCGAGTCCCCGGCACACCCGCCCCCGGAACAGCGGGAGCCACTCGGGACCTCGAACCGCCTGCGATGCCGTCGCGCCGCATACGTGGAGCGTTCCCCTCTCCCCGGAAGCCCCTGCCGCGGTTTTCCGCAGCGGCATCATTTTGCGCGAAGTTGCTGTTGCAGGGGTGGTGACATGCGCCCCCATTTTTTCATTCGCGGAAATGGGAATTGCGGTATCCTATCGACCATCACACGGCTATCCCCGCATCGATTCGCTTCACCTTCCAGGGATGTCCCCATGCTCTCGCGAACCCTCCAGCGCATCATCGCCAAGAAACTGACCAATGCCCGGGAGATCGGCGAACTCACCGGCAAGGCGCCCTCCACCGTCTACCGCTGGATCAGCGGCGCTTCCGAACCCGATTTCAACTCCATTCGCCTCCTGCTGCGACACCTGCCCAACCCACAGGCCCAGCAGGCGCTGCTGTCGATGTTCACCGCCGGCACCGCATGGCAGACCTTCCATGTCGAGGCGGAACTCGACATCAACCAGGATGGCAGCATCTGCACCGAGGATGCGCTCGACGCGACCATTCACAGCATCAACGTGCTGGGCGATTGTCTCGCCCATATTCGAAAGACGTGCAAGGATGGCATCATCCGTCCGGAGGATGTCGTCACCGCGGTGGCACACCTCGATGAGGTCATCCATCACAGCCATATCTCGCGGCGCGTGCTGGTCAAGCTGTGTGAACGGCAGCGCAAGGGGCGACTCAAACTCGCCAAGTGATGCGCATCACCGCAGACGTCACTCCACGTCTTCATCAGGCCGCACCAACCGCGCCGGAGTGAACTCGTAACGATGCACCGCCAGTTCATCGTCCCCTTCATCGACGATGTACACCCAGCAGTGATACCACGCCTCAAAAAGCATCGGATCTTCCGGCGCGACGCGCGTCGCCAGTTGCACTCCCACCCGCGCGGCACGTTTCTCGTCCGGCACATCGTCACCGAACCCGCTCAATCGACCGTGCAGCACCTCTCCGATATCCAATGAGTCGGCTTTGACATCCACCGCCTCGCCATGCTCCGCGACAATCTTGTCCAGCTCCGCGGCGAACGCTTCAGGCGTCACCCGATCACGAAAGCTCTGACTCATCAGCGCGTATGCCTGAGTGAACTCCCGTCGTGTCGCGTGTCGGCCGAACGCCTCCGCCAGATCGAAATAGCTCCAGTCACGCTCCACCTCAGGCGTGAGCGTGAACTGTGGCGACGTGTCGCGATCGTCACAGCCGACCGTCAACATCGCCAGCATCACCACGCACCAGACAAGCCGATTGCCTACGAACGTCGCCATCGCGTTCATTCCTTCCCCTCAAACTGAAGATGCTTGTCCAACCAGTCGCTCACCGGTTTGAACGTTTCAATCGCCGACGGGGGAAGATTGGTCGCATCCGGATTGATTCGCCGGACGCACAGGATCGCGAACATACTCGCCAGCGACTCGTTCGGGTGATAGATGTTGCCGATCCCGCCGAACTGCCGCCCGAATGCGTGCACCTCTTCCAGCGGTTGCAGCTTCGGTTTGCCCGATTCATCGGCGACAACGTTCCATCCATCGTCGCCCGGCCGCACCTCCACCGCCACCAGTTGCGTGTCGCGCGGCATCCGATATCGATGCTTCGCCGGGTCGAAGTCCTCATTCGCATCAACCGGATCCACGAAGATGATCGTCGGCCAGATCCAACGTTTCGTACCGTCCGCCTCCGTGATCGGATACACCCACGTGTCATGGACACCGTCCGGGTTGAGCACGTTGCGCTCCAGCAGCCATTCGGGAACATCGATGCTGCCCGCATCGGTCATCTGCCACACCGATGTGTACAGATCATCGAAAAATCCCGGATGCAACCGCTGAAACACGTGCATCTGTTCGTGAAGCAACAGATCGGCCAGTCTCGGCGGGGGCTCCGGCGGCATACCCGCATGGATGTCCACCACAATCTCCATCAACCGCTGCGGCATCACGATTGCCCGGCCGCGCGTGTGGGGCAACCCGCCTTCGATCGATTGGCTCACCTTCAGAAAGGTCCACTCCAGCGCCGCCAACCGCGGATACGCCTTCTCCATGTGCGGGTGAAGACGCTCGACCAGCCAGCGCAGCGCCGCCTGTTCCTTCTCGGTAAAACCCACCACCGATCGGCGATAGTGCTCGCGCGTCGCCTCACGCTGTTCTTCAAGCGTCTCACCTTCAACCGGTCGGCCGATCTTGGCGGACATCTCCGCCGTCTGCAACAGCGAGAAGTAAGGCTCCATCGTCTCATCGACGATCACCCGCTGCGCCTCTTCGATCGAAAGAAAGGTGATCTGCTGCCCCGCCGCGTGCGAGCCCACCGCCAGCAGCACCGCCATCACCATGAGCGGGATTCTTTGCATCGTCATGCCTCAAGGATATCCCCGTCATCGGCCAGAACAACCGTGCCCCGGTCCTTCGGGATCACATCCGCGCGGGCACCATCCGTTCCACCAGCCACGGCAGAACCAGTTGATACCCAAGAAGCAACACCAGAATCCCAATGACCGACGTGATCGTGCCCGCGAGAATCATGTTCCGCCCCGTGATGCGACCGCTGGCGAAAATGATCGCGTTGGGCGGCGTGGACACCGGCATCGCCATTCCGAACGAACACGCCAGCGCCACCAGCACCGCCAGTTGCACGCGCTCCGTCACCGCCACCGGTACCGCCAGCGCCATGGGAATGAGCAGGTTGGCCGCCGCCGTGTTGCTCATGAACGTGCCGATCACCGCACTGAAGCCCAGCACGATCGCCACCAGCACAAAGCCGTGCATATCCGCCAGCGGCAACTGCGCCAGATACCCCACCAGCCCCGTCGCCTTGAGCGCCTGCCCCAGCGACAGCCCGCCCCACATGAGCAGCAGCACATCCCAGTCGATCGCGTTGATGTCCCGCCGCGCGAGGATGCCCATCGTGGCCAGCGCCGCCGCCGCCGACAACGCCACCACCGCCGCGTTCACCCCGTGCAGGCTCTCGGTCAACCACAGCACGATCGCAATCAGCAGCACCGTCAGCGTCAGCCTCCCCTGCCAGCCGATACGCTCCACCGCTTCGATTTGCGGCAACTGCAATTCCCTGCCCGGCCGAAACAGCAGCAGAATCAGCGTTCCCGTCATCGCCAGCAGCACCACCGCCAGCGGGACCGCCATGAGCACCCAATCCAGAAAGTTGACCGAGTACCCCGCCCGCCGCAACGCATCCAGCGCCACCGCGTTGGGTGGCGTGCCGATCGGCGTGCCGATCCCGCCGATGTTCGCCGCAAACGCCACTGCCAGCAGCAACGCGATGGCGTACGGGTGCCCCTCCGGCAGATCGCGGTACAACGGCGCAACAATCACCAGCATCATCGCCGCCGTCGCCGTGTTGCTCATCCACATCGAAAAGAACGCGGTGATCGCCATCACCGCGAACAGCAACCCGACCGGCGTGCGGGAGAACGGCCGCAGAAACTTCGACGCGATCGCCCGATCCAGTTCCGACTTCACCATCGCCGCCGAGATGAGAAACCCGCCCAGGAACAACATGATGATGTCGGAGCTGAACGGCTCGAGAAAGATTCCCGCACTCAACTGCAACGGCATCGCCGGATCGTCGGGCGATACCGGAAGCGCGCTGTGTGCGGGCAACACACCCGCCAGTCCCCCGCGATGCGCCAGAAAGAGAATTTCGAACGCGACGATGAGCAGCGATGTGGCGAAGAGCGGGATGATTTCCGTCGCCCAGAAGATCGCCGCGACGACGAAGATGGCCGCCGTCCGCCGCGCCAACTCGTTGACCTGTCCCGGCAGCAGGTAATACGTCGCCACCGCCGCGGCCGCGGTGATCGCCACGATCATCCATGTCCGTTTCTGCTGTGCGGCAACATGCGTACCCATCGCCGGAGAAGCATATCCGAACGTTCCTCCTACCGCACAAGCCCACTCCTTCCGTTGGAGCGAAGATCATCTGTTGCTGCTTGTCGTTGCACGGCTGATGGCGCGATGCGGCACGAATTCGTCTCCTTCCGTGTGACGCGTTAACGAACCGACTCCTGCAAGGCGCGCCAGCGCTCATGGAAAGCATCGCGATC
>CAZEFM010000019.1:0-8493 GCA_964511575.1 uncultured Phycisphaeraceae bacterium
ACAACATCTTCCGCTTCACCCAGGCGGGTTCGGAAGTGTCGGCGCTGCTCGGCCGCATGCCCTCGGCGGTGGGTTATCAGCCGACGCTGTCGACGGAAATGGGTGAGCTTCAGGAGCGCATCACCTCGACGAGCAAGGGCGCGATCACGTCGGTGCAGGCGATCTACGTGCCTGCGGACGACTTGACCGACCCGGCCCCGGCGACGACCTTCAGCCACCTCGATGCGTTCGTCGTGCTTTCGCGTTCGATCGCTGAAAAGGGTATTTACCCCGCGGTGGATCCGCTGGCGTCGACCAGCCGTATTCTCGACCCGGGCATCATCGGGCAGGAGCATTACGATGTGTCGCGTCGGGTGCAGGTGATTCTGCAGCGTTACAAGAGCCTGCAGGACATCATCGCGATTCTGGGTGTCGATGAACTGAGCGAAGAGGACAAGCTGATCGTGGCGCGGGCGCGTAAGATCGAGCGCTTCCTGTCGCAGCCGTTCTTCGTGGCTGAGCAGTTCACCGGCTTCCCGGGCATCTACACGTCGCTGAAGGACACGATCGACAGCTTCCGTCAGCTTTGCGATGGCGAAGCGGACGACCTGCCGGAAAGCGCCTTCATGTACGTGGGCACGCTGGACGATGCCCGCGCGAAGGCGGAAAAGATGGCGGCGAGCGTGTAAAACGCACCCTCCCAAGCAAAAAGAAAAGGCACACGGCTTTGATGCGGTGTGCCTTTTTTCTTTTTGGAGAGCCCGCGTGCTTCGTTTGCGTGGTTCGCTGTAGCGACCACGCCGATGGGCGGTCCGTTACACGCCGATCTTTCGGGTGTTCGCGGCGTTGGTTTCGTCGTCTTCGGTGCGGCGGTAGAGGTTGAGGTAGAACTCGAGCGTGGGCTGGCCGGTGGTGTGCCGACTGCGGGCATGCTGGTAGCCGTACCGCTCGAGCAGCTCGATGATGCGGGCCATGTAGGCGTGCGTTTCGAGAACAATCTTCAGGAAGCCGCACTTGCGGCAGTGCTCCAGCGCGGTTTCGAGCAGCCGGTTGGCCACACACGTCTCCTGCCAGGCACGATCGACACGCAGACGGCGGATGTACGCCACGTGCGACCGGTCGTGCGACACGGCGATGGTGCCCACCACGCGGCCGCGCACCCGCGCCACCCAGAAGTGGTTGCGCGGATGGCTGAGATAGACCTGCTGGATGTTCTCAAGGTCGGCCGCACTGTCGAAGGGGTCAACCCACCCCTGCACAAGCCCCTTGGTGTAAAGCGACAACACATCGGACTGATCGGCTGGCTCAAAACTTGCGACGACGAGCTCACGGTCCGCCACAGTCTGCCGTGCGAGGATTTCGCTGGCGGTGGAGCTGGCGATGGGAGTTCGCAGCGCCGCCACGTCCGGCAGGGTGTCAGGCACAAGTTCACGATTGGTCAAGCGCATGGTCACTACTCTCAGATTACCGTCCTCCACGGGCGAACTATTCCCGTCGGAGCTGGGGGGCTGTTCATGGTTTCAGCAGTTTCTGAACCGGCTTGGTCGCCTACCCGTCGACCGGGTGCCGACTGGTTGGTTCTGGACGCCAGCCGGGTGCTTCAGAAGCGTGCAGATTGATGATAGTCCTTATCTGACAAGGGTATATAAGGGGTGATTCCGGAACGCGGTTCCGGGGGCGGGCCACCGGCGGGATAGGGGAATGGCCCAGGAATGAGGTGGAAATCGGCGATCTGAGGCCGTGATGAGGTGCCCCGCCGTCTCAGGTGCAAGGCGAGGTCAACCACCACTCCATTGTAGGCCCGGTCAATGCACCGCAGCGCCGATCTCTTCCTGCTTGAGCGTGCAGGTGACGGTGACGTTGCCATCCTCGCAGGAGTGGATCTGGAACGTGGCGCCGATGATGCTGGCGCGGTAGCGCATGGTTCGCAAGCCGATGCCGCGATCCTGCCCTGTCGCGGGCGACTGGTGGAATGCCCGGCCGTCGTTCGTCACGCTCAGGGCGATCTGGTCCTCATCGACGCTGAGGTGGACGACGACATGCTTCGCCTGACCGTGCTTCACCGCGTTGTTGATCGCCTCCTGAGCGATGCGGAAGAGATGGATGGCGACACTGTGGTCGTAGACGGGAACGGGCGCATCGCACTCGAACCGGCACTGGATGCCGTACTGTCGCTCGATCGTGCCGGCAAGCTCGCTGAGCGCGCTCATGAGGCCGTTGTCGTCCAGCTCGACGGGGAACATGCCGCGGGACATGGCACGGACGTGAACCAACGCGCTCTGGATCCCGCTGACGAGTTGACCGGCCGATCGAGCTTCGGGGAGGTTGAGCTCGTTGAGTCTGCGGTGAAGGCTTCGCGCCAGATAGCCCAGCCCGGTAAGCTCCTGCCCCACGCCGTCGTGCAACTCCTGGCCGAACATGCGCTGCTGTTCGACCACCGCATCGGCGAACTCCTTCTCCCATCGCTTGCGTTCGATGACCCGGCCGAGATGCGTGCCGATGTTAACGAGCAGGCTCAGCACACGTTCATCGTATTCGAGCGGCTCCGTGGTAAACACCTCGAGCACCCCCGCGATCTGCTTGCGCAACAGCACCGGCGCCAGCAGCATCACGCCCAGCGGCGGCCTGTCCTGCTCGGCGAGCTGTTGCACACGGACATCGGCGGTCGAGTCGTTGAGCCACTGCGGCTTGCCCGTGGCGTATACCTGCCCCACCGCTCCCTGTCCGCGCGCGAACGTCGTCGCCATCGTGAGCTGACGCAACGGCTCGAACCGTTCGTCCCCAATGCGCCAGATGCGCGAAGGCACGAGCGTGCCGGCACTGTGTGGCGAGGGGATATAAAAATGCACGGCTGCGCACGACAGCGCCTCGCACAATCGATCGGCGGTGAACTGCATCATCTCGCGCACGCTGGTCGTTTCGTTCGCCGCCATCGCCACATCGTGAAGCAGCATGACGCGCCGCGTCTGCTCGGCAATACGCTGCTCAAGCGCTTCATTGAGCCGGGCAAGCTTCTGCTCCACATCGCGCAACGGACCATCCGTTTCGACGAGCGGCCGCCAGCTTGCCGCCTGCGGCGGTTCGGATGACACATCCTCGGCCTGGACGACGATCGCGGGGATCTCATCCAACGGCAGGATGTGACTGGCAATCTGTTCAACATCCGATGAAGGCGTGCCTGTTCTCCCATCATCGCCCAGCGTCGGATCGCCGCGACCGGCTTCCCGTTGAACGATGACGATGCCCCCCGCCTCACGCAGCCTGCGCAGCGCGGTCTGCACATCGATGCTGACCCCCTCCAGAAGAACGCAGATGCCCGCATCACCATGGTGCTGGGCAAGGCTCCGAAGCAGATGCCCGATGCGTTCGACCGGCGTTTGATTTTCCGCATCGGGTCGCAAACGCAACGTACCGTTGGACAACTCTCCCGCCTGCGACACGAACAGACGATACGCGTGCCCCGGCTTCAGCTCCGCGCGATCGGTCACGCACTGCACGGTCATTGGTGACGGTTCAGATGTCGCATCATTGAGCGGGTCGTCGGTGTCGCGTTCGTCGCCCTCATCCATCTCGGCGGTTTCAACAAGAATGAACGCGAACGCCCGCGCGTTCGGCCAGCGCATCACAAGGCGTTGCGCTGCATCGCGCTGGTGACGTGGATGGCAGATCATGACAACGGTCATCCTGTTGTGATCCGTCAGCATCGTTGGTTACAACCTGTCATCAGAGAACATGCAGACTGGCTGAATGAAGATGTATCGCCTCGTCACGCCTCAGCGAAACGATGCGTCGTACCGAACACCAACGTAACGTGAACAACCCCTGACAAGACATAGCAACGCGGCAGAAATATCGTACCAGTCACTCCGATATTTTCCAACACATTGCTCCGCGGGATCATTCCATCCACAGGCGGAATTGTCGTGACACCATGTGGAATCCACCGACCGCGCTGATGGCACATCAAGCATTCTCCGGGCATGGCGTTTGCATCGATCCCCGATGAACTTCTGATCGGCAGCCCCTGCCGTTGGCATTCAATAGTGCCCCAATCCATCGGGTCCATCCGAGGTTTGAGTAAGGGAATTCCCTAGGAGTGGCAAGGCGTCGGGAGTTTCGGCGATACTTGTGGTGCTTATCCGATGCGAATGTATTCCCAAGTTGAGGGTGCGATCATTAAACTTGCTGTTCGCCTTTCGTATAAAGATGTTGATCGAGGGGTACCAGGTTGCAGCGCGGGGAGCAGGCCGTTCAGGCGGAGGGAGAAGGTTGCGACTCCTGAAAATGGCGACAGGAATGCGCCGGCGACGGCGACCCGGGCGCACGGACCGCGCTATCATTGTTCGTCCGAAAGACGAAAGCTGATACACGTGTTCGGATGATCCCTAACCGGTGGAGTAGCCTTGAAGAATCTCTGGCATATTCCGGAGCGACCCGTTAGGCTATTGCCTACATATTCAGGCGTGACGGTTCGGCCGGGATGGATCATTGGCCCAACCGTTCCGCGAGGGAGGCATTGGAATAGCCGGCGTGGTCGCATGAAGGGGCGACTGTGGGCGCTGTGCCGATCGGGCGTTGAGAACGCAGCGGGCAGGCGATATTCGCAGACGATCCTGCCACGCATGTCTCCAGACGTTTGCATCATTGACCGGGGAGGTCGGGTTGGTTCGGGTGCCGCGATGCGCCACGCGTTCACTACAGCGCGATTCGTGTTTCGATCAGTCCCGGAGCGACTCCCTGTATGAGCGCTTCGTCGATGCGTACAACTTCAGGAAAGAGGTCATGAACAGCCAACATTTCAAGACGCGCACATACAAGATTCTCATCGTGGATGATCATCCCATCGTTCGGCACGGGATGGTGCAACTCATCGCCAGCGAGCCGGACCTTGAGATCTGTGGCCAGGCATCGGATGCCGGCGAGGCGCTGGACCTGATCAAGGCCACGCACCCCGACCTGGTGATCGTGGACATCTCGCTGCAGGGCGTGAACGGCATCGAGCTGATCAAGCAGGTGAAAGCCATCGACAACTCGATCCGCATGCTGGTGGCGTCGATGCACGACGAATCCCTCTTCGCCGAACGCGCCCTGCGCGCCGGTGCGATGGGATACATCAACAAGGAAGTCGCCGGCGACGAAGTCGTGGAAGCGATCCGTCAGATCCTCAAGGGCAAGGTGTATCTCAGCGCCCGCATGGCCGACCACATGCTTCACCGCGTGGTCGACGGCAACGAGGAGTTGACGCAGTCGTCCATCGAAAGCCTGTCCGACCGTGAGTTGCAGGTGTTCGAACTGATCGGCAAGGGACTGAGCACGCGCGAAGTCGCCAAGAAGTTGCACCTGAGCCCCAAGACGGTTGAGACGTACCGCGAACACATCAAGACCAAGCTCAACCTGAAGAACAGCAACGAGCTGGTTCGTCATGCCGTGAAGTGGGAGCTGGATCGCTAACCGACACGACACAACGACAACGACTTCGCGACGAACAACGAAGCGACGGAGGTGCGCAACAGCGCGCCTCGCGTCGCTTCGTTCGTTTCATGCGCACGTAAGACGCACAACGACGTTGAGCAGGTGATCGATTCGAACGAATTTCCCCACATTCGATTTACCATCTCTTTGATTCGCGCCGCGCACAATCCCATTTCCGGCGCGGCAATGATCTTACAACGAATACCACACACGAATCGCTGATTGCAGCAATGTTGTGGAATCGCTCGCCCGTCGATTGGCAAACGCAAACGTTTGGACCGGCAATCACAAAAAGTGCTCTGGTCATGGGTCAGCGATTTCCGTATAGTCGCATCGTCGGATCCTCCATAGGACGCGACGGGAATCTGCCGATTGATGCAAGGTCAATCGGGGAAGAGAGACCCCCGGCGCAGATGTGCCTCCCAGGGATACCCGCCCATGCGACACGATGCTTCAGCTTCAACGTGGATGACGTGCGCCGCATGTCAGCTCGGCTCGTTAATCCGTCGACAGGCGCCTTGGTGGGCGGCGATGTTGCTGGTTGCCTGCACGACGGCCGGTCACGCCGACGACAGCGATGTGAACATCCACACGGACGGGTTCGCCGCGCATTACACACGGCACGTTTCCGAACACTTCGTGCTCGTAACCCATGCGCATGAGGATCTGGCGCGAGCGCGGCTGGAACTTCTCGAGAAAACCTACGAACGGTTCTACGACGCGTTTGAGGATTTCGACCCCCAACCGACGGATAAGCGGCTGATTGCGGTGCTGTTCGACCGGCACGATGCCTATGTGCAGTACGCCACCAGCGCGGATCAGATCGACATGTCCTGGTCGAACGGTTATTACTCCGCGCGAACGAATCGCGTGGCACTGGTGCTGGCGCGCGATGAGCGTCTTGAAGCGCGGGCGCTGGTGCATGCCGACACGGCAAGCCGGGAGGATCTGCTGCCTTACGCGGAGTCCACGGCCGCCAAAGCGACGACACTCGCGGACGAAGCGCTGCGGGCGCATGAAGCACGCCAGGTCGATGCAACGGCACGGACGCGCCTGATGGTGTCGATGCGGCCGATCAGCATCGCCAGCACCGCACACGAGGCGGCACACCAGATCGCGTTCAACAGCGGCCTGCAGCAGCGCGGCGTGATGTATCCGTTGTGGTTGTCGGAAGGGTTGGCGACGTGCTTTGAACCGCAATCGCTCGACGAAGCATTCGGGCCGGAGCATGTGAACGAAAGCCGGCGGCGCGACCTGGTGGAAGCGATCGATGCCGGTTCGGTGATCCCGCTGGAGGAGTTCGTGTCGCTGACACGGCTGCCCACCAACGATCCGCGTGCGGTGACACGGGTGTATGCCCAGGGCTGGGCGTTGTTCCACTTCCTGTATGAGCACCACCCACAGGCACTGCGTCGCTACATGGCAACGCTGGCGGAGCTGCGGCCCGGCCGGCGCACAACCACGAAGATGCGCGCCGAGTTCATCGCCGCCTTCGGTCCGATCCACACGCTGGAAGCGCAGTGGCGTCAGACGTTGCGCAACCACCGCACGGCACTGCGTGAATCGGAAGCGGCACAGGTTGCGTTGGACGTGCGCGAAGCCGAGTAAAAAAACCCGGCGACCGTGAAGGTGGGCACACGCCACCACACCTTCGGCCGCCGGGCACGTCATTCACCCATCACCAACGCAGCGCGTTCGCAACCGTGCTGCGCAATCCGGTTACCGATCAATGTCTCGGCCGGGGCGTCCGGGACGCTGCGGCGACGGCGGCTGCGGTCGGTCGTCATCGACGCCGGGCCGATCATCAATACCGGGTCGACGCTGCCGTTGCGGCTGCTGCTCGTCCGATGGACGATTGGCCCCGGCATCCCACATCGGCTGTCCCTGCGGGTTGCGCAGGTCCAGCGTCTGGTCGTCGATCTGCACCTGCCGTGCCAGAACGATCGAGCGGCCGGCATACGTCACGCGCGAACCGGTCAGCTCCACTTCATCGCCTTCACGGATGCGCATGTCCTGCCGATCGATGTAGTTGGCAGGCCCCAGATGAACCATGTGACTGCGCCCCTGCTCATCGCGGACAACGATGCGCACTCCCTCACGGCCTCCCTCACGGAATGTGAATCGTTCCACCTGCGTCACTTCACCGGTGAGCTGCACTTCCTGCCGCCGGTTGTACAACTGGTTGTACGCGCTGCCCGGCTGCCACTGGGCATCCTGGAACCGTTCATAGCCGAAAACTTCCCAGTAAGGCTCTTCGTTGAACTCGCGATGAAGATTGCGCGCCCACTGCTCGTTGGACAGATTGGACCAGTTGTCCTCATCAAAACTCAACCGTTCAATCTGCTGCCGTGTGGCATCCACGAGGAACTGATCGTCCTCCAGCTCGACATCAACCGCGGCGTAAGGCACCAGCGCGATCTGATCGTCCTTCTCCAGTACGAGGTACGCCACGCGGCCGGCTTCCAGGTCAATCAGCAGGTCGTCGGCTTCACCTAACTGTTGGTCCTGCAGGTTGTGTACGCGGAAGTCCATCAGCTCGCTGACGTGCACCGCTTCGAGTTCCTGCCGTTCGCGAGCATCCTGACGGCGTTCCTGCTGATTCTGCTGGCGAGCCTCGTTCTGCTGCTGACGCACCTGACGTCGTGCCTGCTGCCAGTAGGGATCGACCTCGAAGTGCCGGTAGATATCCTGCACGTAACGGCGATCCTTGAAATCGGGGGCATCGCCTTCCTTGAACCCGCGGCGGGCTTCCAGACGCTGGCGCGGCGTGTCGAGCACCAGTCGATTGCGTTCGCCCACCGATTCGCGCAGCACGTTGAACGGCACGGGCAGCAGCCGATCATCACCAATGTTCAGGTTGTCTTCCGGATCGATGATGACGAAGCTGGCAAAGCCATGGTTCGTGTCGATGATGAGGTCTTCGACTTCGCCGATCTTCGTGCCCTGCTGGTCGTAGACTTCCATGTCGATGAGTTCATCAGCACGGACCAGGTTCAACTCCCGCAGCACCTGCCTTGCGGAAGTCGCCTGTCGGTCCGCCTG
>CAZEFM010000019.1:8593-44265 GCA_964511575.1 uncultured Phycisphaeraceae bacterium
CCTGTCGTTCGGTTTGTCGTTGCTGACGGGGTCGTTGTTGCTGCGCGTCGACCGTCAGCGGCGCTACCAGGAGCAACGCCGCGGGCAGTAGCGTCCAGCGTGTCCATTTGCGGGTCATCTCCGATTCTCCTTGTGTGGGGGCGGCTCATTCGCACATGCAATCCACACGATTGCCGGTCACTGCACGAGCATCAGCCGCCGGGGCTCGGTCGCTACTGCCACGGTAGCCGTGCCGATGCGCGCCGCCCATCGGGCAGACACGACCAAGTGCGTACCAGCCCGCGCTGGTGTTGCGGTAGGCGCATCGCCACACGGCATCACCCGCTCCATCACCCGCGGCACAACGGGTGATTCACCGGCCTCACCCCACGAAAAACCCGGGAGCGATCGCTCGCTTCCCGGGCGTGATTCGGGCTCGCTGTTGCGGCAGGATTATTCGAACGGCCCGATCGGTTCTCGCGGCTGCTGACGCTCGGTCTGACCCGGACGGGGCTGCTGACCGTTGCGCTGCTGCTGCTGACCATTGCGCTGCTGCTGCTGGCCTTCCTCGTAACGCGGGTAACCGTACACTTCCCAGTAAGGCTCTTCGCCGAACTGCTGGTGCAGGTTGCGCGCCACCTGTTCATCGTTCAGGTTCGGCCACTGACCTTCGGCAAACGCCTGACGCTGCAGGGTCTGACGATCGGTATCGATCGACAACTGCTGGCGATCTTCCTTGTAATCCACCGCCGCCCACGGCACCAGCGCCATCTGACCGCCGATCTGCTGACCGATCCGCTGACCGTTCTGACCGGCCTGCTCCTGCTGCCCCGCCTGCGGACGCTGCTGCGCGTTGGGCTGCTGGCCCGGCTGCGCCTGCTGACCATTCTGGCCACCCTGCAGACCCACCACCAGATACGCCAGACGACCTTCCTCGGTGTCCACCAGCATGTCCTTGAACTGGCCAAGCTGCTGGTCGTTGTCATCCACGATCGACTTGCTCTTGAGCTTGCTTACCTGCTGCACGTGCAGTTGATCCTTGTCCTCGCCGGGAAGCGCTTCCTGCAGACGATCGAGCACGCCCTGGCCGTCTTCCGCCTTGTCCCAGTAGGGCTTGACGTTGAACGCCTGGCACTGCTGCTCGACGAATTCGCGCTGCTTGAGCTGCTGAATCTGCGCTTCCTGGAACGCCGGCCGCTGATCCAGTTTCTGACGGTCCACGTTGAGGGTGATCTTGTCAGGCTGACGATCGCTGATGCTCAGCGTTTCAAAGGGAACGAGCACCATCTTCTGCTGCTGGTTGCCCAGCTGTCCCGCCTGCTGCTGACCGTTGCGTTCCTGGCCGATCTGGCCGGGCTGCTGACCCTGCTGCTCCTGTCCGCCGCCGGGCTTCGCCTGCAGCGAAATCACCGCGAACGTCGCAAAGCCGTGTTCCGGGTCGATGATGATGTCCTTCACCGTGCCGCACGGCTGGCCCTGCTGATCGGTCACCTGCTTGTCGATGAGCTTGGTGACGCGTGCCAGATCGAGTTGGCTGAGCATCTGGTCGGTCTTGTCGTGTTGTCCCTGTTGCAGGCCGGGTTGGGCCGGGCGAATCTGCGGGCGGTCGCCCGGCTGCTGTTGTGCCAAGGCGGCCGGCGCTGCCATCAACAGCGTCGCCGTCAGCACGGTCGAATGGGTCCACTTGCGGTTCATTGCACCACTCCTTATCCGAGGCTTTGCGTTGCGATGCGCAGCAATGCACGCGATTGCCTACCAGCCGCACCGCAGCGGGCCCCTTGTCCTTGGACCCGACAGTAGTGCACCGCGCAAGCAACCAACATCAGGATCGAGCCAGATCGTGAACTCCGGTTGGCGCTGGTTGTCGCCTCAGTGAAATCCGCGCTCGGCGGTTTCGACGCGATCACACGATGGCGATGCGATCATCGTGCCGTCAACAAGATCCGCGTGCCACAGAGCTTGCGCGAGGGGATCCGTGAGTCATCGTTCTGCAACGTCGTCGCAACCACACCGTCCGCCGCCATCGGGGCGATCAACAACAGCAGCGCTCATCAGGGTGAACCCGACCCCGCAAAAGGGACGGTAGTGGCTGGGGTTTCAGGATTTCTCTGGTTGTTTACATGAGCCGCGGGCCATACTTGTAATTAGACGACGGACGCGCGTCCGCAGGCCGTGTTTCTGAGACCTCGTTGGGGATGCAATATATGACGCCTTATGGACTGGCGGTGGAAGACAGGCACATACCCCTGTCGCAGCGCTCGGCCGCCGACGGTAACGGCAGGGCCCACTACGAAGCGGCTCGGTGCTCGCGACGTCGCGAAGCGCACTTCGGTGCGATCATCGGCGACTCCGACGCCATGCACGCCATGTACGACATGATCGAGCGCGTCGCACCGACCGACGCCACCGTGCTGATCACCGGCGAGAGCGGCACCGGCAAGGAACTGGTTGCCCAGGCCATCCACCAGCGCGGGCCCCGCCGCAACGGCCCGTGCATCGCCATCAACTGCGGCTCCGTGCCCGAGACGCTCATCGACAGCGAACTGTTCGGTCACGAGGCGGGATCCTTCACCGGCGCGACACGCACCCGCAACGGCTTATTCGAACGCGCCAACGGCGGCACGCTGTTTCTCGATGAAATCGCCGAAATGCCGCTTGATCTGCAAACGCGACTGCTGCGCGTGCTTGAAACGGGTGTGCTGCGGCACGTGGGTGGAGAACGGGAAATTGAGGTCGATGTGCGGGTGATCGCCGCAACCAATCGCGAGCCGATGAAGGCTGTCGCGGAAGGACGATTGCGGGAAGACCTGATGTATCGCCTGTCCGTGTTCCCCATCCAGGTTCCCGCACTTCGCGAACGTGACAACGATGTGGAAGTGCTGGCGGACCATTTCCTTGCCGAACTCAACGACAAGAACACAAGCGCCAAACGGTTCAGCCATCGCGCGATGGAGGTGCTCAAAAGCTACAGTTGGCCCGGCAACGTGCGACAACTCAAGAACATCGTGCACCGCGCGTTCATCATGGCGGACGATGTGATCGACGTCGACAGCCTGCCTGAACGCATCACCGGACGCACCACACCGAACACCAACGGCGCGCTTGCGGTGTCGGTGGGCACCACGATTGCCGAGGCGGAACGCCAGCTCATTTGCGCGACGCTCGACTATTACAAGGAAGACAAGAAACGTACCGCGGAGGCGCTGGGCATCAGCCTCAAGACGCTGTACAACCGCCTGAACACGTACCGTGAATCGGAGATGAAAGCGCCGGCGCGTGAATGATTGCGTGACCCGAAACAATGGGTTTGGGGAGCGTCTGCGGCGTGTGGATCGCGGACGCACCCCATCCCGCAGGCCGCCACCATGACGTCGCACGAGATCGCTCGCACACTCAACATGCTCATCGCCACCTGCAACGACGGCGTTGCGGGGTTTCAGACGGCCCGTGAAGCGGTCGCCGATGCGAACCTCCAACATCTCTTCACATCATTGAGCCAACAACGGGAAACGTTCGCGGAAGATCTTCAGCAGCTTCTGGAACTGCACTCGTCCGATGAGCCGGACGACAGCACCACGTTGAGCGGCGCGGTGCATCGCGGGTGGATGAACCTGCGTGCCGCCATGATGCAAGGCGACGATTCGGCGGCGATCCTCACCGAGTGCGAACGCGGTGAAGCGGCGGCGGTGCACAACTACGAAAAGGCACTCGAGCAGAACCTCCCCCAGACCATTCGCGATGTCGTGGCGTCGCAACATCGCTGCGTGGTCGAGTCGCTGCAGCAGATCCGCCAGCTTCGCGATGCGGTCCGCGCCGCCTGATGCCAGGTCACGTGTCGCCACCCGCTGCGTTCAGGAGTCGCCCATGATCCTGCCGTCCACGACCAAACGCGTGCCCGCACAGACCGCAGCGCGCATCAACGAACGCATTCGTCGTGAACTGGCAGGACGGCTGCACTACTACGCGCATCATCGTGACGCGATCGATGAACGGCTGCGCCAGCTTGAAGCGGAATGGGACACGGAACGCACGTTGCAGGCGAATGCCGCGTCACTGTCGCTGGCGGGAGTGGTGCTTGGCGCGTTTGTAAACAAGCGGTTCCTGCTACTGCCCGGCGTGGTGACGGGTTTCCTTCTGCAGCATGCCTTGCAGGGCTGGTGCCCGCCACTTCCCGTTCTTCGCCGCCTGGGCTTTCGCACGCAGGCAGAAATCGCGCGGGAACGCTTCGCGCTCAAAGCATTGCGTGGCGACTTTCGCGACAACCCCAACGCGCCCCTTCCCTCCGTCGATGCGGTGCTTCACGCGCTGGGCATGTAGCACCTCGGCTGTGAAGATGCGATGCAACCCGCCGCCAACACGCACGAGGATCCGTTTCCCACGCGCATCGATCCGATGTTCGCGGTCCTTGCCGACAAACTGCCCGCTCGCTCTCAACAATGGGCGTTTGAATACAAGTGGGACGGTGTGCGTGCCATCCTCTACCACCAGTCCGGACAGGTGCGACTGCTGTCGCGCAACGCGATCAACATGACTCATCAGTACCCCGAGCTCGAAGCACTGGGCACGCAGTTGCAGCACCCCACTATCCTGGATGGCGAAATCGTCGCGATTGATGCGTCCGGCCGACCAAGTTTCTCCCTGCTGCAACGGCGTATGCATGTGGCCGATCGCCGCACCGCCATGACGCGCACCAAACAGGTGTTCGTCATGTACATGATTTTCGATGTGCTGTATCACGGATCGACATTGCTGTTGAACACCCCCTACCGTGATCGCCGGGAACAACTGGAAGCGATGGCGCTGGAGGGCGCCAATTGGCGTGTTCCACCCTCGTACCCGCAACATGGCCGCGATGTGCTGCAGGCAGCGCGCAACATGGGACTGGAGGGCATTATCGCCAAACAACAACACAGCCCGTACCTTCCGGGGCAACGCAGCGATCTTTGGCTCAAGATCAAGATCCGACCGCGTCAGGAGTTCGTCATCGGCGGATGGACGCCGTTGCGCGGGCAGGCCGGCGGCACACTCGGCGCGATGCTGCTCGGCTACTACGAAGACGATGCGCTGCGTTATGCCGGCAACGTCGGCACGGGATTCAGCGAACAGGACCGCCGAACGCTCAAACGACTTCTCGAAGCGCATGGGCTTGAACAAAGCCCTTTCACGGACCCTGTCCCACGCACCGCACGATTCGTGGAGCCCCGCTTTGTCGCCGAGATCGAGTTCAGTGAATGGACGCCTGCCGGGTCGTTACGGCAACCCTCATTCAAAGGCTTGCGACTGGACAAAGACCCGCGCAAGGTGGTGCGGGAGTAATCCGACGAGTATGGCAACGCAGAAGCATATCGTGACGATCGATGGCAAACGGCTCAGCCTGTCGAATCTCGACAAGGTGCTCTACCCCGCCGATGGCTACACGAAGGGGCAGATGATCGACTACTACGTTCGCATCGCGCCGGTGATGCTTCCGCATCTGCGGCATCGGCCGATCACGTTGAAGCGCTACCCCGATGGCGTAACGGGTTCGTTCTTTTTCGAAAAGAACTGCCCGCGGCATCGCCCGTCATGGATGGACACCGCCACCATTACGTATCCCAATGACGGCAAGACGATTCGCCACTGCCTGCTCAACAGCCGGGCGGCGCTGGTGTGGGCGGCGAACCTGGCGGCGTTGGAGCTGCACACATCGTTGGCGCTCGCGAACGCGATCGAACAGCCAACCATGATCGCCTTCGATCTCGACCCCGGTGAACCCGCGGCCCTGCCCGATTGCCTGCGCATCGGCCTGCGACTGCGTGCGATGCTCGAACACCTCGGCCTGCGTTGCTTTCCCAAGACGTCCGGCGGCAAGGGGCTGCACGTGTATGTGCCGCTGAACACCCCGACCGATTACGAAGCGAGTAAGAACTTCGCCTATGCCGTGGCACTGATGCTGGAAAAGCAGGACAACGATGTCACGAGCAACATGAGCAAGGCGAAACGACGGGGAAAGGTGTTTGTCGACTGGAGCCAGAACTCCGTGCACAAGACAACGGTCTGCGTCTACTCCCTGCGTGCCCAGCCGCACCCCACCGCATCAGCACCGGCGACTTGGGCCGAGGTGGAGCATGCCTTGAACACCAACACCGCACACGATCTGATTCTTCATCCCGATGCCCTGCTGCATCGCGTTGAACAACAGGGCGATCTCTTCGCCGATGTGCTGAAGCTCAAGCAGAAGCTGCCGAAGTTCACGGACTGAACGCATGCCGTGCGCGCATGAGAAAGCCCCGCATGTCGAAGATCGGCATACGGGGCAAGCGTCACCACCCCTGAACGTTGGCCGATCGCGTGTGTCAGTGCACCATGGCCTGTTGGTTCACTTCACGCGAGATCTTGGTCAGCTTCTCATCCGTCTTTTTCTCTTCCGAAAGCGTCTGTTTGAGCGGTTCCGCCACGTCATCGAGGCCGAGCGTATCGCACCAGGTGGCCAGTGTGCCGTAGGAAGCGATTTCGTAATGCTCGATCTTCTGCGCGGTGGCGATGAGCATGGCATCCAGCACGTGCGGCTCGGCATCGGACTTCATGATCTCCTCGCCTTCCTCGACGAGACCCGCCATCGCTTCGCACCGTGATGCACGCGGGCTGCGATCCAGCGCCTTGAACGCCTGCTCCACGCGGCTCACGTGCTCTTCGGTCTGTTTCTGATGCTCCTCAAAAGCCTCCTTCAACTGTGGATTCGACGCCTTTTTCATCATCTTCGGCAGCGCCTTGAGCAACTGCTTCTCCGCGCTGTAGATGTCCTTCAACTCGTCGATAAGTCCTTCTTCCAACGACTTGATCGTCATAGCACAAGCTCCTTGGCTTTCAGCCACGCATGAAGGATGGCTGCTTCATGTGCAGGCGATTCGCGGATGCACGGCACCGTGACAACTTCCCGCGAGAACCTGCGACCCCGCTTCCGAGAGGGCCCCGGAACAGCCTCTCAGCACCGTGGTCCTGTTTTCATCCCGTCAGTCAATGCACACATCACCTTTGTTTGCGCATACGCAGATCCGGATGCGCGGTGCGGTCGCGCGCCTCGGAAAGCGTGCCATGCACCCGCTCCCATGCGTCGCGTGTGGCATGGCGGGCCTGGTCCCAGGTCAGGTCGTTCGGGCCGCGATGGCTTTCCCAGTCACGACCGAGCTGTTGTTCGAGTTCTTCAAACGCGCGTTGCCGGCCTTGCCGCGGCAGGGTGTAGCGGCTGTAGCTTTCCCATCCGTACTGATAGGCCGGGGCATAGCGTTCATACGGCTCGTTCGGATCGGCATAGGTGCGCTTGCGGTAGTTCTCGCGCCAGTACGAGTGCTCCGCTTCCGGTTCGATGCCGCGTGCCACGGCGTTGCCTGCCGCCCCACCGACCAATCCACCCAGCAGCGCTCCGGCCGCCATGCCGATCGGCCCACCCAATGCTCCCGCTGCCGCTCCGGTCGCCGCACCCGCTGCTGCGCCGAGTCCCGTGCCGATCCGGCGATTCTCCGCGTCTTGTCGCTCATCGTGTTCCACCGGATCGCGGCGGATGCGTTCGGGTCGGGGTGAAACCATCGCGGCAACTCCTTCACCAATAAGCCACGGGCGACGCATCGTGGCGTTCACCCGCAGCAAAGTCGATCGCTCATCAACGACGCGATTCGCCGCGTTGCGGTTGACGCGGTTCCTGCGGTTTCGATCCGGGTTGCGCCGTGCGGCGTGCTTCGCGTTCACGCTCCTGCTGTTGCTGTTTGCGCTGTTCTTCCTCGCGTCGTTTCTCCGGTGCGGCCATGATGGGAACCCTTCCTGGCGGTGGTTGAAGGATCCGGCCTTATGCAACGCGCACAAGTGCCCGGAACGGACCCGCCAGAAACGACATTAGCTTCGCCGCCGCCGCAAAGCATTGGCGCGACGCCTGAACTTCCCATCGGGAAACGCCCTTGCGCGTTCTTTCCGCACCAAAACGAAAGGAAACCGCTTCGCCTGCGCAACAGACGAAACGGTTCCCTCACGCAAAGCTCGAATGAGTCGATCGGCCGCGTGCGTTACTGACCGAACTCCTGGCCGTTCTGCTGCAGCGATGGATCCTGCTGTGAAACCTGCAACTGGCTCTGAACGCGGTTGCCACCGAGCTGCTGCGCCAACTGTTCGATGCGCTGCTTCGCCTGATCGGACTGCACGGTGCCGCTCAACACGATCTGGCCGTTCTGCACCTGCACGCTCACGTTGTTGCCCGAGAGCTGCGGGTCCTGCTGAATGCGCTGACGCAACTGGTCAGCGATCTGCTGCATACCCTGCTCACCGCCAATGCCACCGATGCCGTCGCGCGGGGTCGGCGTAGTGATCGGTTCCTGCGGTTCGACGCCGTTGTCACCCGGCGTTGTTCCCGGCGTGTCCGGCGTGGATTGATCCGTCGGCGGCGCGGTGCTCGGTTCCTGCTCCTGCGCGGGGCAGCCCGCCAGCACCAGCAAAAGCATGACGAGGCATGAAGTGAGTTTCAACGTCGTGTCCATGTGCCTAGCTCCTGTCTCTCCGGTTCCATTGGTTGGGTGGCGCCACACCACGGACGCGCCCAATATGTTCGCCAACGCTGTAAGCATCGTACGAACCCACCCCGTGTCGGGAGCATCAGGTCGCATCGGTTTCCCTGCACAGGTTTTACCGCGCGGCCACATGGGGCTTTCACCGATCACCCACCCTGCCGTTCAGCGCGAATGCGTGCAGCCTCATGAATAATGCGGCGCAGCAACACACCCGTGCGCCCGCCACGACCCGGCTGATGTGACGGCCAAATGGCGGGATCATCAGCCGCGAGAATATGCGCAAAGTCGTGACCACTCTTCACACTCAGCGGCGCCACACGATCGATATCGATCGGCCCCGACCAGTGGTCGCGATGTTTGATGAGCAGCCAACTTCGGGATGTGTCCGGCTTGCGTTCAGATGTTGTCCCGCCACGCGTCGAGCGTGCCGTGCCACGTGTGCGCACCAACACCCACGAGCCTTTGAGCTTCACGCCGTTGAGCGTGAACTTGAGCTCGCCCTTTTTCAAAGCCGCATCGACATCTTCAAACCCTTCGGCGGGCTCCCACGTGCCTTCATCCCACACCATGACAATCCCCGCGCCGTAGCCCTCGGGGATCACACCTTCAAAATCGATGTAATCCAGGGGATGGTCCTCAACCATCATGGCAAGCCGTTTGTCCTGCGGGTTGAGCGAAGGCCCCTTGGGAACAGCCCAGGAGAGCAGCACCCCCGCATGCTCCAGACGAAAATCGTAATGCAGATGGCTGGCGAGATGCTTCTGCACGCAGAAGCGGCGCGGGTGATCGGCAGACTGTTGCCGACCGGCTTTGCCCGTGCCGGTGGGTTCAGGCGAACGATCGAAGTTGCGTTTCGCCTGATATGGTTTCAGCGAGCGCTGTGAATCCGAAGCTGCCTTGCGCGAACGCTTCTTGCCCATACCCAAACTGTAGGGATGCGAACGGCGGCTGGCTGCGGCGCGTGCGAACACATCGAACCGGCCGGCCATCCTCCCCGCAGGCGCGAAACGGTGCTATTCCGCCTTAACCCCGATCGCGTGCGGCACGGAATAGATGGGGTTGCCGTTCACCGGTCGGTAACGGGCGAAGAGCGTGATGTTGCGGGTGCGCGGCAGATTGACGGTCCAGCTCAAAGGCAGCTTGTAGCAGTAGCCGATCATGGTGCGGTCGAGCGCCCCGCGCAACTCGCTGGCGGAGAAGGTCCAACTGAAAAACGGCTTCTCGCTCAGCGCTTCGTTGCCTACGCGGTTTTCGTAAAGCAGAAAGTCCAGATGTCCCGAGCCCAGCGTTACCGGCGCTGCCTCGTCGATGCGGAAGAGGTAGACGGTGACGGGCACGCCGTCGGGGCCGGGACGATCGTCCCAGTTCATCGCGGTGGGCGGCGTGATGAGCTGAATCGCATCGACGCGCGGCGAAGTGCGCGGCGTCGGTGGCGCGGCAGCGGTCGATCCGTTGGAAGCGCAGCCCCCGAGCACCAGAAGCGCCACGCCACAAAAGGTCAACCACAACGCCGATCGGAATCGCTGGTCCAACATCATTCCATCAGTCTACCTGAGGCGTCGCCTCCTGGGGGGCGGGTGCTGATTCATCCAATCCCAATGCCCGCCGCTGGAACCCGTTGCTCTCAATCAGTTCCAGGTTGTCGACCTGCTCCTGGGTCAGTCGTTTGGCATCCTCGAGGTTGCGCACGATGTGCGGCGTGAGGATGATGAGCAGTTCCGTTCGTTCGCTGCGCACGGAGGTGTTGCGGAACAGCACGCCCAGGCCCGGGATATCGCCGACGAGCGGCACCTTGTTGACGCGGGTGCTGTCGTTGGTGGTGATGAGCCCGCCGATGATGATCGTGTGACCATCCTGCACGCTGACGGTGGTCTGCGCGGAACGGCTGTTGAACACCGGCGCGTTGAGCCCCTCGGAAATCTGCACCGTGGAATCGGAAAGGGAACTGATCTCCGGCGCAACATCGAGCTTGACGAAGCCGTCATCGTTGATGCGCGGGGTGAGGCTGAGGATGATGCCCACGTTCTCGTATGAAATCGTGTTGAATACGGAACCCTGATCGCTGATGCGGCTGTTGGTAACGAAGGGCACGCGCTGGCCGACCTCAATGCTGGCGGGCTGGTTGTCCGAGGCGAGAACCTGCGGCCGAGAGAGCACCTGCATCTTGCCCTGGCTCTGCAGCGCACGGAGCATGAAGGTGAGGTCACCGCCCGTCACCGACAGGGCGAACCCACCGAAGCGCTGGAACTCGTTGGCCACGCCCAGTTGCGTACCGATTCGCCCAGTGCCCAGTGAGCCCAGCCCCTCGGTGTACTGCCATTCGAAGCCGAGTTCATCGCTGTCATCGAGCGTGACCTCGGCGAGCAGCACCTGGATCAGCACCTGCGGCGGCGGCTGATCCAGTTCCTTGACCATGGTCATGACGGTGTCGAAGTATCGCGGGCTGGCGGAGATCAGCAGCGTGTTGGTCGCCTGTTCCGCGACGACGGCGACTTCCTGCTCCAGCAGGCGCTGCGCGGCACCAATGCCTTCGGTGCCGAGCGTCTGCACCAGTCGGCTGCGTTCCTGATCCAGGAAGTTGCGCAGCGCGTTCTGAATGTCGACCGCCTGGCTGTTGCGCAGACGGTAGACCTGGGTCTTGCGTTCCTGCGCGGGGCTGGAGTCGAGTTCCTGAATGATGTCCGACGCCAGCGCAACGTACCCCTCGGTGCCGCCGATGAGCAGGCTGTTGGTACGCACATCAACGGTGACGGACAGCGCATACTGCTCAGCCGACCCCACCACCGCTGACGCAGCGCTTCCGCCCTCGGAGTTGCCCGGTGCCACCAGCGTATAACTCACCGCCTGGTTGCTGTTGGTCGCACCGCCCGGCTGCAGGCGGAAAAGCTGCTGCAACACATCGGACATCTGTCGGGCATCGGCGTTCTTCAACTTGAAGACACGTACCTGCGCCATGCGCGGCGTGGCGGAATCCATCGCGTGCACCAAACGCTGCAGCAACGGCATGCTTTCCACCGGCGCCTTCACCACCAGCGTATTGGTGCGACGATCAGGCGTGATCAGCAGCACATCCTGAAGTGCGCTGGCGATCAACTCCTTGCCGTCCTCATTCATGGTGGCGAACTGCAGCAGCGTCTGGCGGTTGGGGCTCAGGTTCGTTTCACCTTCGCCGCGATTCGTCAGTGCTGTCATGAGGATGTCGGAGAGTTCGGTGGCGTCGGCGTTTTTCAGGCCGAACACGCGAATCTCCGTAACCTTGGTGACCGTTTCGGTGTCGAGCTGTTTAACGAGTTCGCCGATGCGGTTCAGGTCGGCGGCACCGCCGGAGGCGACAATCGCGTTGAGCCGCTGGTCGGTGCCGATGGTGACGCCGGACGGCGTGCCGCCCTGCTGCGCGAACAGTTGCTGCACGGTGGCGGCGACCTGTGAAGCATCAGCCTTGGCAAGTGCGAAGACGCGCGTGCTGATGCCCGGAGCGCGTTCGGCGGTATCCAACCGGGCAATCATCTCCGCCGCCAGGATCATGTCCTGCGGGCTGGCGCTGACAATGAGCGTGTTGGTCTTGGACTCGGCGATGACCGAGACCGGATCGGAATCGTTGCCGCGCACCGCGCGCTGGGCGAAGAGCTGCTGCAACATCGGCGCGACCGATGCGGCAGTTGCCTGCTTGAGTTCAAACACGCGGAACACCGCAGCGGGGGCGGCGGCATCGGCGTCGAGCCGGGCGACAAGTTCATCAATCGCCGCGAAGCTTTCGCGGTTGCCCGTCACCAGCAGCGCGTTGGTCCGCGCATCGGGGATGACGCTGGTCGGCAGCGAGCGTCCCGTGCCGCCGGCGGCAATCTCCGCCTGACGCTTGGCGGTGAAAAGCTGCTGCAGCGTCGGCGCCAGCCGCACCGCCGAGGCGTGCTTCAACACATACACGCGCATGTCGCTCAACGCGCCGAAATCTTCCGAACCGTCGATCTGCGTGATCACCTCATCGATGATCGCAAGGTTCTCCTTGCTCGCCGAAACGATCAGCACGTTGGTGCGGGTGTCGGCGACGATGGAAACGCGCTCGCGGGCGGCGACAAGCGGATCGTTGGCCGCGGCGTTGCCCGGCTTGTACAGGCCCTGGCTGATCATGCTCTGCAGCATCGACTGCACGCGCGTGGCGTCGGAGTTCTTCAGAGGAAAGAGTTTGACGATGCCCGACTCGGCAGGCGGCTCGACGTCCACCTTGGCGAGCAGGTCGCGGATCATCTCCATGTTTTCGCCGCTCGCCGAGACGATCAGCGCGTTGGCGAGCGAGTTGGTGCGAACGTCCACGCGATCCTGCGGCGCGGCCGGCTGACCGGGCGGGGTCATCGACTGCAACCGCGCGGCGAAGATCTGCTGAATCATCGGGCCGACCACGCCCGCATCGTTATGACGCAGCGGCAGCACCTCCAGCTTCACTGCCGGATCGGTCAGCTCCTTGTCGAGTGATGCGAGCAGTTCCTTCAGCACGGCCGAGTCATCCGCGTTGGCGACGACGAGCAGGCTGTTGCTGCGCAGGTCGGGCAGGATGACGGGGCGTTGCCGCTGCACATCCTGCGTGGCGGCGGCGGCGTAACGCTGGTTGAACAGGTTTGCCAGGCTCGACGCCAGCGTGCCGGCATTGGCGTGCTTCAGCGGAAGCAGTTGCACCTGCCCCTTCAGCGCGGGGCCGGCATCATCAAGCTCGCCGGCGAGCATTTTCACCAGTTCATAGCCTTCGTTGGAACCACCCACGATCAGCGCGTTGCTGCGCGGATCGGCCGCGATGATTACACGCAGGCTTTCGGCATCGGCGACACCCAACGCCTGCTGACGGGTCACGCGGGCATCCATCATCCGCTGCAACACGGTGGCGAGCGTCGCCGCTTCGGCGTTCTTGAGCGTCACCAGACGGATATCGCGCAGCTCCACCGGCAGGTGGCGGTCGATGTCCTGAAGCAGCGCTTCGATCACGGCAAACGTTTTGTCGCTCGCCGAAACAATCAGCACGTTGGTGCGGGTGTCGATGGCCACGTTCGGCCGATCCTCCGGTCGCGTGCTGGCGGCGTTGGGGCCGGTGTAAAGCGCATCAATGATCGTCTTGACACGGCTGGCCTCAGCGTTGTTCAGCGGGAACATGCGAACGCCGTTGCGGTCGCGCGGCCCCTGAATGTCCAGCGACTTCACCACATCCGCGATCAGCGGCATGACATCGCTGCGTGCGGCAACAACGAGCGTCTGCGTGCTGGGCACCGCCTGAATGGTCAGTGTCGGACGGGTGCGCGGCAGTTCGCTTTGTCGGGCGGGCTCCTCATCGAGCACGGTGCGCAGCCGCGTCACCTGAGCGCGCAACCCGTCCGCACCCGCAGGCTGCGATGGCACTTCCAGAAAGACGCTCTGCAGCATCGGTGCGATCTGGGCAGCATCCACGTGCTGCAACTGGAACAGACGCACTTCGGTGGTGAACTTGCCTTCCTGCTTATCCAGGTCGTCGACGATCTTCTCCGCCAGCGCCAACGATTCATTGGTGCCGGTGATGACCAGCGTGTTGGTGCGCAAGTCGGCCGAGACGTTGAGCGGATCGACGAGCCCCTTGCCGGCTTCGTCGCCCGGTTCGGCGCGAGCGGCGGTGGGCGTGCCGGGTCGGCCGGCGAGCGTCTTGCCCTGCACGAACACCTCGCGCAGGATCGTCATCACCGACTGGGCATCGGCGTGCTTCAGCGGCATGACGCGCACCGCTCCGTCCTGCGTGAGCGGCATGCGGTCCATCAGTTCGATCACCGCCTTCATCGCCACGAGGTTGTCGGGCGTGGAGGAGACGATGAGCTGGTTGGAGCCGGGCTGGTTGGGCACAAGCGGATCGCCGATCACGCGAATCGGTTTGGTGAGGTCGAGTTCGGGGATGTTTTCGCCTTCCGCTGTGATACGCAGTCGTCGCACCTGCTCCTGCAGCGCCCGCGCTTCGGGCGTGAGGTTGGCGGCGTCGCCGGTGGGCTGGAGCATGCTGGTGAGCACCTGCGCCATGCGTGCGGCATCGGTGAACTTCAACGGCACGATCAGCACCTCGGCATTGGCGTAGGCCGGCGCGGCATCGAGCGTGCGGATGATCTTTTCCACTTCATCAAACGCCCGGCCGCGAGCGGTGATGATCAGCGACTGCGTGCGGTCATCAGCCTGAGCGGTGATGGGTGAGCCCGTCGCCTGTCGCACGTTGGCGAGCATCGGGTTGAGCACCGGCAGGATCTTGCTCGGCGTGGCGTTCTCCAGCCGATAGACGCGAAACTCCGGCGACATCGCGGTGGCTTCCGTGTCGAGCTGCGCGATGAGCTGCGCCACTTCCTCCATGCGGTTGGCGGGCGCGGACACGACCACCGCCTCGCTTTGCGGCAGCGCCGTGACCGTCACGCGATCCTCCGGACGCGTGCCCGGCCGGTTGTAGGTGAGCGTCAGCGCCTGCGCAACGCGCGTGTTGGACGCATGCTCCAACTGGAAGACGCGATGCTGCGGGCGAGCCGCGCCGGCTTCCTTGTCGAGCACCTCCAGCAGCGCGAGGATGGTCTGGTAATCCTCATCGTTGGCGTTGACGATGATGGATCGCTGTTGCGGCAGGACGGTGGTTTCAACACGGCTGCCACCGGCGGTGGACGGGGCGGCTTGTCCTCGGCCGCGCGGCGCGCGTGCCCCGCCGGCGGGCGCACCGCCTGAGGTGGGGCCGAACAACTCGCGGATCGCGCTTTCCACTTCGGTGGGGTCGGCGTGTTCGATGCGCAGCACGCGCGATGTGCCGCGGGCGGGCTTCATCTGTTCCACCTGCGCGACCCACTGCGACACCTTTTCGTATACCGGCCGGGTGGTCGCCAGCAGCAGCGCGTTGGCGCGCTGGTCGACGGTGACGGCCAGCGGTTCGGCAGTCGCGCCGGGGGTGGCGCGAGCCATCTGCTCGTGCAGGTCGCGCACCATGACGGCGACGTCGCCCGCGTTGCCGTTGGCCAGCGGCAGGATGTAGACGCCCGTGGCAGCGGAACTGGTTTCATCGAGTTGCATCGCCAGTTCGCGAATCTGGGCGAAGGTGTTTTCATCAGCGCGCACCATCAACGTGCGCGAACTGGCATCGGCTTCGATGACGACGGAGTTGGGCGTGGTGGTTGCACCGCCACGTCGGCCGGCAGCGCCGCCGCGCTGGTCGCCGAACGCACGGGTGAGAATCTGCGCCACGCGGTTGGGGTCGGCGTTCTTCAGCGTGATGAGCTGCACGGGCATGCCATCGCCGGGCAGCGTGTCCAATTCGGTGAGCAGCGCGGCGATGCGTTCGTGATCCTCGGCGTTGGCGCGTACGACCAGTGCGTTGCTGCTGGGGTCGGCGTTGATGGAAAGATCGCCACGTCCCGTCGCCGCTGCGGCGCCTCGTCCACGACCGGCGGGCTGACCGGGCTGCGATGTCAGGCTCTGCGACAGTGCCGGGGCGGCGGTCGTCGCCTGGGCATACTGCAGGCGATACACCTTCACCGTGGTGCTCTGCTGCGCCTGGGCCTGATCGAGGTCTTCGATCACGCGGGCGATGAGGTCGTGCTCATCCGGCGGCGCGGAGGCGATAACCACGCGGCCGGCTTCGTTGCCGCTGATCACGATCGGGGCGCGCTGTTGCGCGGGCGTTTGGCCACGGCCGCTCTGACGCGCCGTCGATGAAAAGATCTCACGCAGCGAGTCCACCGTCGCCGTCACCTGTGCGTGCTGCAACGGATACATACGCACCGACGGCAGCGTGGACAACGCCGCGGACTGGTCGAGTTCCTGCACGATCTGTTCGATGGCAGTGATAACGTGTGCCGGGCCGGCAACCACGATCGAGTTGGTCGCGCGATTGGCGGTGACCGTGGGGAGTGCCGCGCTGTCGATGGTGCGCTGGGCATCGGCGGTCGCCTGCTCCGGATCGATCTCGGCTTGAGACTCGTCCGCGCCGGGCTCGTCCTGCGAAGGCGTATCCGATGTCCCCTCGCCCTCCTGCGGACGAACCTGCATCAGCAGCGTCTGGCGCAGCGTTTGGGCGCGACGCCCTTGCGGCGTGCGGGCATTGGCATCGCCGGTGGCGGCGAGCTGGAACAGGTCACGCAGGTTGCCCGCGACTTCGGTGGCATCGGTGTTCTTGAGCGTGAAGATGCGCACCTCGCTCACGACCGTCGCCACCTGATCCAGTTCGCGCAGCAGCGTTTCCACGACGGGAAAGTCGGAAGTTTTGGCGCGCACAATGACGCTGCGGGTGCGCGGCTCGGGAACAACGGAAATCTTCGGAGGCGGCGCAACGACGACGACTTCCTCGCGCTCCTCACCGCCGCCACCACGACGGCCGCGCTGCTGCGCCACCTGGTCGGGTCGGAGCGGCGGGTTGAACAACTCATCGAGCGTTTGCGCCACCGCAATCGGGTCGGCTCGCAAAACTTTATAAACGCGAAACTCGGCTTCACCGATCGCGCTGGAGAAACTCAACTGCGACACCAGCGACTCGATCGCTTCGATGTCCTTGCGCGGACCGGAGACGAGCAACGCGTTGGCCTCGATGTCCCGGGCGATGAACACACGGCGTTGGGGCGCCGCTTCCCCACCTTCCTCATCCGTCGAAGGGGTCTGCGTCTCGCTGGGACGCGGCAGGCGTTCGACCAGTTCAATCGTGCTGTCGCTCATCTGCGTGTACAGATTGACAACGGTATTGGCGAACGACTCCACCTGCATCGGTGCTACGGGGATGACGCGTACCTGCGTGCTCGAGTTGCCAACCGTTTCATCGATCTGATTGATCGCCGCGACGATCTCGGGCAGATCCGCCGGCCGGGCGATCACCGTCAAGGCGTTGCTGAATAGGTCCACCTCGATGACGGGCGCTTCGGCTTCGGATCGGTCGCCGAGCATGGCACGCACCTGCATCGCCACATCCACCGCATCGGCGTAGTTCAGGAAGATGTACCGCATCTCACGCTCGATGCGCTGCGGCGCTTCATCAAGTCGACTGAGCAACTGCTCCACCAAGGCGAACTGCGGGGTGCTGGTCGACACAATCACCGTGTTGGTGCGTGGATCGGACGACACGCTCAAAGGCGGCGCGATGCTGCCGGGGTTGCGTGCCGCCTGCTGAGCGAAGATGTCGCGCAGCAGCGTCTGCAACGTTTGCGACAGTTCCTTCGCCTGGCCGTTTTCAATCTGATAGATGCGTACATCGATCGAGCCACCGGTCGATTCCTCATCCAGCCCCTTGATGATCTGGATGACTTCCGCGACGCCTTCCGCCGGGCCGTTGACCAGCACGCTGTTGGAATTGGGTTCGGGTGTGACGCTCACACGTCGGGCGGGATCCTGCGCCTGGCGCGAGGCGATCGCCTGTGTAACAGCCGCGGCGAGTGTCGTTGCCTGTGCCTTGCTCAGGCGAACGGTTTGAATCTGAGCGTTGGCCTGCGCTTCGGGCTGATCGAGCGTGGCGATCAACTGCTCGGCAATGGCAAGTTTCTCGGGCGGGCCCTGCACCACCACCGCCTTGAGCGACGGAGCAGGGGCGACGCGCACCGGAATCTCCGGCGCGCTGGGCTGACGCGGCCCACGACGCATGCGCGGGTCCACCTGCGCGTTGGCGAGCATCGATTCCAGCACCGATGCCACCTGCGCCGCTTCGGCATGGGTCAGCTTGAACGTGCGCGTCTGGCTCGCCACCTCGACCGACGTCTGCAACTCGTCAATCAGCTTTTCAATTTGTTCGAACTGCACACCACTGGCCGCCACAAGCAGCGTGTTGCTCGCCTGTTCGGCTTCAAAGCGCGGCTGCTGTCCGCCGGCGTTGTTGGGATACTTCGCGGCGTAAAGTCGCTGCAGGTTCTGCGCCAGTTCAAGCGCGCTCGCCTCGATCAGGCGGTAAGACCGCATCTGCACATCGCCCGTCGCAGGATCGCGATCAAGCGTCGCCACCAGCGCCGCCACTTCCTCCAAGGTCGCCGGCGGCGCTTCGAGAATCAGCGACCGATCGTCCGGGGAAGCGGTCAGCACCAGGCGCTGCGCTTCGTTGGCGTGGTTGATCTGGCGGGCGAAAATCTGCCGCAGCACCGTGGCGGTGGCGTTCGCGCCAGAACGTTCCAGCGTGATCGTGCGCACCTGTCGTGCTTCGACGGCCTGCGACCGCGCGGGCTGCGCTTCGATCGACGCAACGATCTGCTGGATCGCGGCGAACTCCTCGTCGGTGGCGAGCACCATGAGGCGGTTGGAGTTGGTGTCGGGCAGGATGGTGGCGGGGTTGGGGCCTGTGCCGCCGCCCTGTTCGCGGTAAAGCTGCGTCACGAGCGGCGCGGTGATGGCGGCGGGGTGTTCCGCCAGCTCAATCATGTGCAGCGTGCGACCCTGCCGTGCTTCGCTGCGCTGGTCGAGCTTCCTGATGAGATCGGTCACCGCGTCGAACTGCGTCTCGGGGGCGACCACCAGCACGCGGTTCTGCTGCGGGTCAGCGGTGATGGTCACCTCGCCGACGTCGCGTCGGTTCTTGGTCTGATCGTTCCACATCTGCATCGCCAACGGCGCGACCTGTGCCGCGGCTGTGTGCTGCAGATCGATCATGCGCATGGAGCGCTGCTGCTCGCTGGCGCCGCCGTCGAGTTGGTCGATGATCACCGCCGCCGCCTGCAGGTCGGTGTTCGATCCGGTGACGACGAGGCTGTTGGTCGATGGATCAGCCGTAACGGTGCCGCGACGAATCGGACGGTTGGAGCGGTCGTAGGTCGTCATCGCCTCGATGACGATCGGCGCCATCTGGGCCGCGTTGCCCTTGGTGAGTTTGAACACGCGTGTGCCGGCCGCACGCTCGGTGACCTTATCAAGCTGCTCCACGATCGACTCGATGCGCTGCCAGTCCTCATCCGATGCGTTGACGATCAGACGATTACCCGCGGCATCGGCGGTGATCTGCGCCCGGACGGCGTACGTCGGGCCGTGCAGATCACGCATCATGCTCGTGAACAGTTCCGTCACCAGCGGCGCCAGCGTGGTCGCCTCGCCGGCCTTGAGCTCAACGATGCGCGGCTGACGGGGCTGACGCGTCGCGCCCACATCCAACTGCCCGATCAACTGCTCCGCCGCCGCCACCGCTTCAGCCGGACCGGTGACCACCAACGCGTTGCTGCGGGCATCGACCAGCACCTGCACCCGGTTGGCCGGATGACCGTTCGTCGCCACCTGCGTGACGATCGGCGCCAGTTCCTGCGCCGTGGCCGATTCCAGACGGAACACGCGCGTCTGATCGCGGTGCACCGTCGTCGCTTTGTCATTGAACTGCGCGATGATGGCATCGATGCGCTTCAGGTCGTCGGCGGTCGCCAGCACGATGAGGCGATTGTTCGCCGCATCAGGCGTAATCTGCGCGGTGGGGATGTTGGCCGGCCGACCCTTGGTCTGCTCCGCGAGAAGCTGCGTGACCATGGGAGCGATCTGCGCGACGTCCTGATGCTCCACCGCGATGATGCGCAGCTCCCGCTGCACCTGCGGCGCGGGGCGATCCACTTCCCTGATCACCTCGCCGATACGGGCAAGCTGCTCTTCCGTTGCGGTAACGATCAACCGATTGCCCGCGTTGTCCGGCAGCACCAGCGGCGGGCGAAAATCGGCCCGTCCCTGCGACTCCTCCGCCAGCACGCGCTGCACCGTTTGCGCCAGCGACTCAGCCGTGGCAACCTCCAGCGGAAACACCTGCACGCGGCGGGGGCCGTGCCTGGGCCGCTCGCTCAGTTCGTTGACGATCTCCTGCGCCCGGGCAACATCACCGGGTGAACCCGTGACGACGAGGCTGTTGGAGCGTGTGTCCGCCGTGATCGCCAACCGCGCCAGTGGCGTGCCGGGGCCGTCGTGATCGCTCGTCGCCTGCGTGATGATCGGCACCAGCGCCGCCACATCGCCATGCTCCACGCGGATGACCTTCGTCACGCTGACGGTCTGCGCGCTGGGGGCGTTGGTGCTCGTGCCATCCACCTGCTCAATGAGGTTTTCGATGGCGGCAAGCTGCGTGGCAACCGGGGCGGCAACGATCAGACGATTGGTCGCGGCATCGACGATCACCCGCGCTTCAAGCGAATTGCTCGGCTCTTCGTTGGGTGCGCGGCCGCGACGGGGCTGACCCGCGTTGGACGGATCGGCCACCCCGGGAATCGCCTCGCGGATCATCCGCGCCAGGTCCTCCGCCTTGACGCGGCGGGGATAGAAAATCTTCACCTCGCCGGCCCGCGAACCAGACTCATCCTCAAACCGCTGGATCAGCTCTTCCGCCAGTTCGATCCGCGCCCCCGGGCCGAACATCACCAGCGTGCGCGATGCCTCGTCGTACACCGCGGTGACGTAGTCCTCCGGGTTGGGCGCCAGCTCATCGAAGCGTTTGCGGTCGTTGTTCCAGATGGTGCGGCGGGGCGCTGTCGCCGAGCCGAACGTGCGATTGATCAGGTCCGCCACCACCGCGCCGGACGAATGGAGCAGCGAATAGGTCTTCATCTGCCGCTCGGAGGGCGACTGCCCATCGAGCTGATCGATCATCTCGCGGATGCGGCGAATGGTCGACAGCCGATCGGTCACGATGATCCCCCCGCCGCGCGTCATCGGCGCGATGGAGCCGGCCGGGGAAAGCATCTTCGACACCGCTTCGGAGGTCTCCGTCGGGTCGATGTGCTTCAGAGGCAGAACAACGGAGACGATCTCGCCCGGCCGCACATCACCCGTGTCATCCAAGCCGCGCAGAAACTTGAGCGGCAACTGCGGCAACTGCGCCACCGGCGCGAGGCGCAGGTATCGGCCGGTGTCCACCAGCACGTACCCCTTCATCGCCAGGATCAGGTTCAACGCGTCCAGCGCTTCGTCGAGCTTGTACGGCTCGGCATCGAAAAAGGTGAGCGTGCCTTCGATGTTCAGATCGCCGACCAGCGGCTTGTTGGCCGTCTGCGCGAAGCGTTGAATCACTTCGCTGTAGGGCACGCCATCAAACTGAAAGCGGATGAGGGGCATGTCGACCGGCCGAGTCGGTTGGGCCGGGGGCTCGGTGACGACATCCGACGCAGCGGGCGCTGCAGCACTGCCTGAACCGCTCGCTTCCGGCGCAGCATCGTCTTCGACCGGCGCAGCCTGCGCTTCGGGCGCGGGAGCTTCGGCGGCAACGGGCGTGGCGGGCTGTGCTTCGGCGGGCGGCGCGTCCGCAGCTTGCGCTTCAGCGGGAGTTTGCGCCTGCACCTGGGGCTCAGCCGACGACGTCGGCGTATCCTGCGTTTCTCCCAGCACGATCGAGGCAGACAGGCAGAAGCTCGCCAGCGACATGCACACGAGCATGGCTTTATTCATCAAAACATCTCTCCATAAATTCCCAACCGCCCGGTTCCGTCCGGGGTTCGTCGCGTCAGCCGCGACGCCTGATCAACTTTCCGGCGCTTCCGTCGCGACAGCCGTGGATGTGTCGGCCTTCGATGGGGTCGACAGCGCCTGCAGACTTTCGGGCAACTCATCGTGCTTGAGCCGGCGACGCTGCGCGAGCGTGCGGCCAAGCTCAATCGCGTAAAACTCGGGGCCCACCTTAACAATCACGCGGCTGTACACCAGCAGCGCCGCATTGTCCGGGTTGGGCAGCGCGCGGTAATCCACCTGCTCGATCGGTCCCCCCGCCAACGATTCGCCCCGCTTGTACGACTGCGTCTGCCCCGTCTGCAGATCGCGCACGAGTACTTCCGCTTCGCCGTTCCACGTCGGCAGCCCGACCACCTTGAACCGATCCATCGCAGGCTCGGGAGGGGCGGGCGGCGGCGCGGGCGGAGTCACCGCCGGAGGCGCCTCAGCCACCACAACCGGCGGCGCAGGTGGTGCGGGCTCCGGTTGACGCTGGATGTAAGGTCGAAAGAGATCCCGATGCGTGATCGCCGCGAAACGTTCACGTTCGGCACTTTCCAACGGAACATCCAATCCGCCTGTTCCCAGTTCCACCTCCGCAAGCTTCTCGTTCTTCGCCAGATCCAGCACGATCGTCGAAACCTTCGCCTCCAGATCCAGGTCGGTGCTGCGCGACACCGGCTGCATCGACACATCGTCCACCTTCAAAAGGAACGGCTGCTGATCGAGCAGGTAGAAGAAATCGGTAATCGCATCCAGGCTGCCGCGGGCGCGCACCACCCAGCCCACTTCTCGGTATGCCCCGCTGACACGCTGACCGCTCATCGGCTTGAGCGACAAACGATCGTTGCCCAGGCCGCACTGTTGCAGCAACTGGTCCAGCCGCACACGTATCGCCTCGCTGACGCGCAGCTCATCGTCCCCGACCCGGCGATTGGCAACCGCCATCAGCCGCTTGCGGGCGTTGTCCAGTTGCCGCTTCTCCATCTTGTATTCGTTGAGCTTTTCCTGCGTGTCGCGCTTCTGATCCTCAATACTGCTCAGAGGCGACAGCACCAGCCCGTTGACGATGAGCACAAGCATGAGCAGCCCGCCCAGCGAGCCGCTGGCAATCGCGATGATTTTGTCGCGCTTCTTCATCCTCGTCCCTCCCGCGGCGAGCGTCGCTGGAAGCGTTCGCCACCCGTCTGACCGCGACCGCGCGGGGGACTGCCTGCGCCGGGGCGCTGTTGCGGATTGCCACCCTGACCGCGAATGGCCTCGGCTCGTCGACGGGCCGCCTCCTCCCGCTCCCGAGCCGCATCACGCGCATCATCCTGCGATGCATCAGCCTGAGCCTCCGTGCTCGGTCGGGGACGGGCGGCCGGTAGCGCGGGCCGTTCGCGAGGGTTGGGGCGTTGGCCCGCATTTGCCGGTGCCGGTCGCTGCGGTGCGGGCGATGCCGATCGCGATGCCGTGGCCGTCGACCCGCGGCTCTCGCCATTGAGCACCTCGGCCGAGGCGTCGTCGCTCGGCCGCTCCACCGCGGGAATCGCATCCAGATCGATCTTCATCTTCGGATCGATGATGACGCGGATGGTGGTGTTGTAGACGTACCCGTGCGGATCGTTGACGGTGGTGACGGGGCCGGGACGGAACTCGTAGCCCGCTTCGGTGAGCCGCTCACCCAGGGCGGTGATGGTTTCACTCGTGCGAGCGCGGAGCGCGAGGTTGATGCTCGTTTCGGCGCTGCTGCGCATCGAAGTGATGTACGCTTCCGTGGCCGGGGGGAACAGGGCGCTGATCTGCGTCCAGTGTGCCAGCCAGTTGCGGGATGCATCGGTCCATTTTTCAACTGCGTTGACGCGGCCGAGCAGTGACTTGCCCGTGCGCACCTCGCGGGAAAGCGCGTTGGACTCCGCCACCAGATCGTTCAGTTCAGATCGTTTGGAGCTGATGTGCGACGCGGTGGCGAAGACGGTCACGCCCAGCACCAGCGCCGCCGCCACGCCGCCGATGACCATGTTGCGTTTGCGCGGATCGACGCGCTGCACCGGCTTCTTGGGGTTGAGGAAGTCGAACGGCACGGCCGGGCCGCGATCACCCTGCCCGATCGCCAGGCCGAACGCCGAGATGTACGCCGAATCGTCCGCGTCGTCGTTTTCCAGTTCCAGCCCCGCCGCCGGTGAGAACCGGGCACACGGCACATCGAACTCCATCGCCAGCCGACGCACCACCGGCAACTCCACGCCCGTGTCGCCCGCCACGAGGATCTTGCGAATCACGCGACCACGTTGCACCGCGTGATAGCTCTTGAGGCTGCGCGTCACCTCCGTCACCAGTTGCTCGACCTGGTCGCTCTGCTCCTGGACTGCCTTATCAGTGGACGCAGCCGCCTCAGCCGAGGGCGTCGCCTCCGACTCGCTGCCACGCGAATCGGCGAGTTTCACCACCGCCGCACGGCTGAAGTGCACCGCCTGGTCGGAGAACACGTCGATTTCCGTCTCGTCCGACGTAATGTGCACCACCGCCACGCAGTGCCCCGGCTCAATAACCCGGCACGCCTCGATGCAGCACATGTTGGCATACGGCCGCAGCCCCAGCCGGCGAATCTTCGTGCCCGCAGCCTCGGCGATCTGCCGGTAATGGTCGACGACCCGCTGGTGCACCGCCGCGACGAGCACATCCAGCCGCCCGTCACTCGACACGTTGGGGTTTTCCGCGTCGAAGTGGTTCTCCAGCGCGAAGTCGATCACCGCCTGATCGCCGCTGAAGGGCAGTTCCTTCTCCACCTGGTACCGGACCATGCCCGGCAGGTCCTCGTCCGCCTCGACGTTCGGCAGTGACAGCGGCTTGAGCACCGCCTGACCACGCGGCACGTGCATGAGAATGCCCGCCCCCGCCAGCCGCAGATCCTTGAGCACCGTGCCCAGGAACGCACCGACCGCCTGCGGATCGGACAGACTCACGTCCGCCGGCATGTCGACCGAGTGCATCTTCTTAACGCGCAGACGTTTACCGTTCACTTCGAGCTGCACCACGCGCAGACGCCGGGCGTCGAAGTCAACCGCGGTATACGTGCCGCCGGGGCCCTTGGAAAACATCCGTCACTTCCCTATCAGTGCCAGACTGAACAAACGATCCTTACTCTCATAGCGACTGGCAGGCTCACGATCCGCGATTACCGTCGCAACTCCATCAAAAATCTCAGTTTACACCTGCCTCCGCAATCGGCATGGGCAAACCCAGCTTCGTGCGGTCCCGCAGGTAACGCACCTGAGGCCGCTCACCCGCCAGATCGATCACCGCCTCATATACGCGGTATCGCCCCGATGGCAGTCCGTAGCCCAAAACCCGCACATGAAACTGATAACTCTGCGTCGTCAGACGCGGCGCCACCGCCCGAAACGTGGGCTCGTCCACCAGCCCCTCGTTGTACAACCAGGCGACCGTCGTCCGCGACTGCGGATCCAAACCACTACGAACACTGACGATATGGTCCGCCAGATCCTCGTCCAGCCCCGGAATCGCCGCCAGCACCGCCGCCGATGCCGTGTTGATGTTCACACGTCCGAGAAGACGGCGCCGCCGAGCTGCCGATTGCGCGGTGGTGCGACCCATAAGAATTTCAAGCTCTTCGGCCGAAAGATCCGCACGCAGCACCTCCCCCGCCTGCCGCGGCACATCGTCCCCAGCCGATCGACCGCCCCGACGCTGACGCGGACCGCGGCGTCCACCCCGACCCCCCCGGTCGTCATCGCCGCCTTCCTCCACCGTCTGCTGCACCGTGTACTCCATCCCCAGCAGCTCGCTGGGATGGGCGAAACGGTTGCCCTCGCTGCGGTAGATGCGAATGAACTTCACCACGTCCTCCGACAGGCCCAACGACTCAAGGCCGTTGAGATTGCCGTTGAGGTCAAAACGGCGTTGCCCTTGCGCATCCACGTCCGGCTCAAACCCGTGCGTTGTCAGCAGTCGCGCCAGCGGCATCTCCGTGAAAAGCGCCTCAGACTCCCCATCCGCCTCCCCGCCCCGCACCTCCGCCCCAAAGAGCAGCCGCGGCGTGAAACCACGCACCAGCAGCAGCTCCTCCACCGTCGCGAAAGGGCCGTTCTTGATCAGGTACGGCCGAGCCAGCTCGCTGTAGTACTCCTGCTCCACGCCCTGCGGCCGTGGGTTCGAATCGCGATCGCGATAGTCCAGCAGCGCATCGACCAGCTCGGGCGTCATGTTTGGCAGCCGCAGCAGCGATTCCTCACTCGCCACGTTCACGTTCAGCCGCGATGCCGTGTCGCTCACACCGAATCGCCACGTGCTCTCATCCCCGAGCGTGTTCTCATCCACCGGCGGGGCATAAACGGTGAAATACCACCGCTCGTCGCCATCCTCGAAAACGAGTTGGTCCTGAAAGAGCTCAGGGTTGTCGTACCAGATGTCCGGATCGTTGCGATGGGCCTGCAATAGCGCGATCGCTCGCTGCAACCCGCTGTACGCCGCAGCCGACGCCTGCTCCCCGCGCTGTGCCGTACTCGCGGCAATCACCTCGGAATTGACGCGATACAGCAAACTCGCCGCCGAGATCGCCACGATCCCGATCACCACCATCACCGTGATCAACACCACACCACGACAACGCACACCGCGGCGCGACCGCCTCTGCCTGTCCGCACGACACGCCATTACTCCTCCTCCCCATCATCGTCCGGATCGAACGGTTCGGCCGGATCCAGCGGGTCGAGCGATTCATCCTCGTCCAGCGGGCCAACCTCCTCCATCGACAGACCCACCTGTCGCAACTGCGATGTCGGAAGCGCGATGACACGCCGGAATGTCGGGTAAGGATACTCCGCCGGGTTCACCCCCTCGGGCAACGGTTGGATCCCCAGCGTCACCTCCACCGCTGCGGGCAGATCACCCCCGCCCCACGAATACACCCACGCATCACCATCCCAGTATCGCAGCGACAGAAAGCGAAACTGATCAAACAGCGACACATGGCCCGACAGTTCCTCTTCCTCATCCTCCTCCAACGGCAGGGGAATGACGTGCTCCACCAGCCGCTCCACCCCGAGAACCATCGCCGCGTCGGAGCCACCCTCGACCGACAGCGACAACGACGATGTATCCACCGATGCGTCGTCGCCTTCCTCATCCAACACAAGCAGCCGATACGTCAGCCGTTTGATATCACCCTGCGGCTGCGCCACCCAGCCATCGCCCCCCAGACGCACCCGGCGATTGGGCACATCGGTGTAGTGAAACACCATGTGCGTGTCCGACCCTTCAAACACCAGCCCGTAGTACGACACAGGCACCGCACTGCGCAGCTCCGCCGTGAGGCGATCCATCAGGATGCGCTCCGCCGAGAGCACCTGCGTCTCTTCCAGCAACACGCCGCGCATCGCCAACACCTGCCGATGAAAGACGAACAACGCCGCCAGTACCCCGGCCGACAGCGCCACGGCAAGCACCACCTCCAGAAGTGTAAAACCACCCTGTCGGACGCGTGGCGTCATTCAAGCCCTCCCGCGTCCAGTTCCATCGATGACTCGCCTTCGACCGCGGCCGTCACGTCGCGGGGCAGCCACTGCACCAGCCGCTGCACATAACCGCTGGGCGTGTGCGTCACCGTCACCGTCAGTTGCACCAGCGAGCCTTCCAGGTCATCCAGCTCCAACTCGCTCGACACCACCTCACACGTCCATTCATCCGACGGGCTGAACGCCGACGTCGGCCCCGCATCGATCAGATCCACCGGCGCAATCACACCCGCCTCCAGCATCGCCAGCACGCTGTGCGCCAGGTCGGCGGCATGCGTCTGATGCCGCGCCCGCACCAGCGCCTGGCTCGAAGCACTCATGCTCGACAGCAGCATCCCCGCCGACAACGCAAACAGTGCCATCGCCAGCACCGCTTCCAGCAGCACCATGCCCCCCGCTCGGGTTGTCACAGGTGAAGCATTCATCGATCTGCGGTGGAAGGTGAACCGGTCCGTGTGCCCGCTTCGCGCTCAAGAGGCGAATCGTCGGCAATCGCACGATCCTGACCCACAATGCGCGATTGGATGCGGCCGCTCAATCCATCCAGTTCTATCAACGCACGGCGTGCATCGCTCTGACGTCGCGATGCCAACTCCACCCGCGCCGAATCGGCCGAACCGTCCGGATAGAACGTGATCGCCTCGAGCACCGCCTCATCGTCATCGATACCCGCCGAGCTATCCACCAGCGCATCGAGCACGCTCTGCCGCACCGTCACCAACTCGTTGGGCAACTGATGCAGCCAGGTACATCCCGCAAACAACTCGAACTGTCCCGGCGCGCCCAGCGGATCAGGCTCCACCAGAAGCGTCACCTCCCCCGATGATGCATCGAACGCCAACTGCAGACGCTGCCCACGCGCAACCGCTTCGTTGCGCGCCATGCGCAACACCGTCTCAAAACGCGAAACGCCCTCGTTCAAGGACGTTCGCGTGCGCAATGTGTTCAACCCCACGACCGCCAGGCTCACCAGCAGCACCAGCATCGCAAGGGCGAGCATCAGCTCCAGAATCGTGAACCCGCGACGCCCCCTCGACGCAACCGCTTGGACGTTCCCCGCCCGCCGCGCGGCATGCGCCATCGCACGGTTCACCATCCGCGTTTTACTGCCTGTCTTCCGACCAACTGCGGATGTCATCGTCGGTCCCATCCTGTTTGTCCGGGCCGTACGACCAGACGCGGAACGGCTTGGTCAGCACATCGCTTCCACCAAAACCCGTTTCCACACGCTCGTACTGCAGTTCCTGACCCCACGGATCACGCGGAATCTCAAGCTCCTCGAAATAGGGCCCCGCCCAGTTCTCCGCAAGCTCCTCATCCTCGGGTGGCTCGAGCAACGCCCGCAGACCCGTTTCGTTGTCGGGGTAGTCGTTCATCGACGCGTAATACAGATTCACCGCGGCCACCGTCTGATCCACCTTCACCCGGGCAGCATCACGGTTCGCCTTCTCACGAACCCGCGTGAACCCGACCACCGCCACCGAACCAAGCACCAGCAGCAGCGCCAGCACAATCAGAATTTCCAGCAGCGTGAAACCCGCACTGTGTCTTCGAACCCGTTGCATCAGTCAAAACTCCTTAAAAGTTGGCTCGTTCTGAATTCAATTCACGATGGATAACACGAAACACGATCCACGCCTCAATCTCCTCATCCGTGTCATCCACGCCATCCGTGGTCAAACATCTCCTCGCCCATCCACATCATCGGCTGTCAAACGCTCCTCCCAATCAGTGCTCATCTGCGTCCATCCGTGGCTAAACCTCACCCCGTCATCGCCTCACTCATCGTAAAGATCGGGTACAACAGCCCGATTGCCATAAAACCCACGACGATCGCCATCAACACCAGAATGACCGGCCCGATCAGCGACACCGCCTGATCGATCTGGCGATTCGTCCGCTTTTCCACGTTGTCCGCGACGTTGAGCAGCACCCGCTCGAGTTGGTTGCTCTCTTCCGCCACGCTGATCATCTCCAGAATCTCCACCGGAATCATCCGCGCCTGACGCAACGGCTCGGTCAGCCCCTGCCCCGCGCGGACGTTCTCGATCGCTCCGTCGATCGCCACCGCCAGCGCGTTCAGCCCCACCGCATCCCGGGCAATCTGAAGGGCCGGAAGCAGCGGAACACCGTTCGTCAGCATCGTCCCCAGAATTCGGCAGAACCGCGTCACCGCCACCATCCGCGTCGCGTTGCCGACCAGCGGCGTGCGCATGACGATCGCCTCCCTCACCCGCGCGCCGCGTTCGCCACGCAAAAACGCCACCGCCATCGACACCACAAAAATCGCCAGCGTCAACACCAGCACGAAGCTTTCCCGCAGCAACCCGCTGACCGCAAATAGCAACGCCGTGGGCGGCGGAAGCTCCATCGAACCGAAAAACGGCTCGAACATCGGCACAAACACCAATAGCGACGCCAGCATCACCGATCCGCCAACGCTCGCCAACAACCCCGGATAAATCATCGCGCCCATCACCTTCGAACGCAGATCATCCTGTCGCTCGATGAACTTGGACAGGTTCGCAAGCACTTCCTCGACGAACCCGCCGCGTTCGCCCGCGCGCAGCATCGCGGTGTGCAGCGGCGTGAACGCCTGCGGGTGCGCCGCCATCGCATCGGCGAGCGTTGAACCTTCCGCCACATCGTTCCGAACTTCCGCCACCAGCTTGCGAAGCTCCGCGTTCGCGCAGACACGATCCAGCGTGTCCAGCGCCCGCATCATCGGCACCCCCGCCCCGAGCAAATCCGCAAGCTGCTCGTACATCGCACCGACCGCACGCGAACGAATGCGCCTGCTGAACGCCGGCTTCGCCTCCACCGTCGGCTTCACCTGCACCGGCAGCAACTGCCGCTCGTCCAGGTGACGAAGCGCCGCCGATTCGTTGTCCGCCGTTACCACCCCCTCCACCCGCTCGCCGGACATGGTGCGCGCGATGTACTGGAAAGTCGCCATGCTATTCAGCCACAGATGAACACCCAACGGACGCGAACCAAACAAACAGGACGGTCACCAACACCTGCGTTCTTTTCTCCTCCAATCCCGTCCATCCGGTTGATCCCGTCCCTTTCGTTATCCGTGTTCATCCGCGTCCATCTGTGGCTCTCGAATCTCTCAGATCGTCGTGCTTCGAATTACCTCGTCCACGGTCGTCAAGCCCTGCCGGACCTTGATCCAGCCATCCTCGCGCAGCAGGCGCAGGCCGCTGCCCCGCGCCACCTCCGCCAGTTTCTGCGAGGAAACGCGCTGCATCATGTATTCACGCAGTTCGTGCGTCGCGGTCATCAGTTCATAGAGGCCCGTTCGGCCGCGATATCCTGTGCCGCGACAGGTCTTGCAACCCGCGCCGCGATACAGTTTCGCGCCGGCAGGCAACTCAAAGTCCGGCGGCAGTTCATCCCGGTTCGGCTCGTACGCCTCGCGACAATCCTTGCAGATCGAACGCACCAGCCGCTGCGCCATGGCCGCGTTCAGCGTGCTTGCCACGAGGAACGGCTCGATGCCCATGTCCATCAGTCGCGTCGCAGCCGAGCACGCATCGTTCGTGTGCAGCGTCGACAGCACCAGGTGGCCGGTGAGCGCCGCCTGGATCGCCGCCTGCGCCGTTTCCGTGTCGCGGATTTCGCCGATCATCACCACATCAGGGTCGTGACGCAGAATCGCGCGTAGCCCCGCCGCGAACGTCAACCCCACCTTGTGGTTCACCTGAATCTGATTGATGCCCTGCAGGTGATATTCCACCGGGTCTTCCACGGTGATGATCTTGATCTCACCATCAAGAATCGCCTGCAGCGACGCGTACAGCGTCGTCGTCTTGCCGCTACCCGTCGGGCCGGTCACGAGAATGATGCCGTGCGGCCGGGCGATCTCCGCCTCAAATGTCGCAAACGTGTCCTCGGGCATGCCCAGTTGCGGCAGCGTGTACAGCACCTGACTTTTATCGAGCACGCGCATCACGATGCCCTCGCCGAAGAGCATCGGAATCACACTCACGCGAATGTCCACCTCGCGCCCGCCGAACTTCAGCTTGATGCGCCCGTCCTGCGGCACACGCTTCTCGGCGATGTTCATGTTCGCCAGAATCTTGATGCGGCTGATGATCGCGGCCTGATAACGTTGAATCTGAGGAGGCACCGGCGTCGTGTGCAGCACCCCGTCGATCCGATAACGAATCACCAGTTCATGCTCATACGGCTCGATGTGAATGTCGCTGGCGCGCTCGTTCAGGCCTTCCATGAATATTTCGTTTACCAGACGGATGACGCTCGCCTCCTGCGCCATCTTCGTCAGGTCCTCGGCATCCTCGCTGATGTCCGAGAGCACCTGCACCTCATCGTCGCCCGCCATCTCCTCGATCGTGTCGCCGCCCACCCCGTAGTGCGACTTGATCACCTGGTTGATCTGCTCTTCCGAGGCGAGCACCGGCCTGATCTCCAGGTCGGTGAGCATGCGAATCTCATCGAAAGCGTACAGATCAAACGGATCGCTCGTCGCCACCGTCAGCGTGCCGTTCTCCCGCGACACCGGCACCAGACGCTTGCGATACACGATCTTGGAAGGCAGACAGCGCAGCGTTTCGTTGTCGATCGTGACCCCCGACAGGTCCATCAGCGGGATCGCCAACTGCTCCGAAACGAGCTTCTGGATCACCGGCTCCTCGACGTACCCCAGCTTCACCAACGCGCGGTCCAGGCGCAGGCCCTTGTCCTTGCGCAGCGCGGTGGCTTCGGCAAGCTGCTCAGAGGTGATGAGCCCCTGGTCAAGAAGCAGTTCGGCAATGCTCATGGCAAGACAACTTCCCTGTCGTACGTCCGCCGACCCCGGCTCGGCAACGCTCCTGTCGCTGACGCGGTCGCTCTCTACTTCTATCGGCAGGTCGACCCCGGATGCGATATCCACGAGGCCCGATCACCGTGCCGTCCGCGCAAGCGACCGCCTGCTCCGGAATGGAACAGGCGGCTCTGGAGCATTAGCGGCAAACGTCAGCCTGAGCCGCAACCGCACCGCCCTCACCGTCGGCGCGGTTGCGTCCAGATCAAGAAATGACAAGCACCTACAAACTCCCCGCCCACGGCGCGAACGCCGTTCCTCTCGTTCCCATCAGCACCTGCACCCAGCTCAGATCACGTCATTCAAACCACCACGTGCCGAACCAGCCGCCCGCGTTGCGCACGTTGGGCACCTGACTTTGCGCCAACATGCCGCACGTCGCGTTGTTGCCGAAGAACGGGTGATAACTGTAAAGCGCCGCCTCCACGTACCGCGAAACGGTGGCGAACTCCGAGTGACCGTCCAGGAATCCCAGCGACACCCCACGATCGCCGTGGTTGTTCGTCGTCGCATCAGGCCAGTTGTTGTACGTCGTGCCCGTGTTCCCGTCCTCATCCGAGTCGATGATGATGAAGTACCGGCTCGCCGTGATCTTGTTGTGGTCCATGAACACGCGCTCGCCGTCCATCGTCTGACCCTGCTCGTTTCGTTGATTCTCAAACGTCTGGCTGTCCACGTGCGTGCCTCGGCCCGCCACCGACCAGATCTCGTAGCTGTGGCCCGGCTTGGTGTCGTGCGCGTTCGCGGCGTTGTTGTCCAGACCCGGGTTCATCACCCGTCGGCTGTCCCACTTGCCCGTATCCGGATTGAACGTCTGCGTCACCGCCGTCTCACCCAACGTGTTCTGCGTCTCCGGGCAGAGCACCACACCCGGCGCATTCAGATAATTCTCATCCACCAGATAACGCAGCGAGTCGTCGTACAGGTCGCGGCTGGGAATGTAATACCCCTTGGGGTGGTCGACCGCATACGCCGTCATCGAACCGACAATCTGCCGCGTGTTGGCGACGCACTGCGTCACCTGCGCCGTTCGCCGCGCCATCGACAACGCCGGCAGGAGCAACGCGATCAGCAGCGCAATGATCGCGATCACCACCAACAACTCGATCAACGTAAACGCCGCCTTCCCGGTCACGGGACGCGCCGCACGCTCCCCTTGCCGCGCACCGCCCTTGCGTCGGCGACGCAGCAGCAACGCCGCCGCCGGCAGCACCATCGCGCCCGTCGAAGGCTCCGGAATCAGGTGCACGTTGAACGTGAACTCGTTCTTCGCATCGCGCTTCCACTGATCCAGCAGCGGCGAATACGTCTGTACCTGCACCGTGCCGTCGGGATGGAACTCCAGAATCCTCAACCACCCGTTGCCCCCGTTCGCTTCCGTCTGAGTGTTGAAAAGCATCTGATTGACCTCCCTATCGTGGTCGTTCTCGCTCACGAGGAAGCCCAACCCGCCGTTGAGCACGTGGCCGTTCACCGTCAGGATGAAATTGGGATGCTTCCTGACCAGCTTTTGCCACAACTCCTCGCCATCATTCACGCCGTCGGGATGGCTGCCCACCCCGTAGTTGTGCGGATTCCACGACTGGCTGTTGCCCTTCGTTGCCCAGTCGTATCGCGTGCTGTCGGAATAAACGTACGCATGCGTCAGCAGAATGACGTTGTGGTGCGGATGATCCGCAACCACCTGATCCGCCCATTCCACGACCTGATCGCGCGGCCCGAACTCCAGCGACAGCACGAGATAATCCCGCCCGTTCGCCTGAAACGTGTACCACGCGTTGTCCAGCTTGCCCGCTTCGTACGTGCCACCCAGCGCGCCACCCTTGGCCGGATCGTTCAGCGCGTTGTCCGTCGGCCGGAAGTAATCGTTGAACAGCGTCTGGCGATTCGACGCATTGCCGTTGGGGCCGTAGTCGTGGTTCCCCGGCGCCAGCATGTAAGGCACCTGCCCGTCAAGGATGGATATCGCCGTCTTGGCGCGCGTCCATTGGGCGGTCGTGTTGTTGTCGGTGATGTCACCCAGATGCAACACCGCTTTGATGTTCCGCGATTCGCGGTTGTTCACGATCCACTGCGTCTGCTTGATGAACCCCTCATTCAGCGCATCGGAGCTCACATACTTCTGGGTGTCGGGCAACAACACCAGCGACCATGTCTCGTTGCTGTCCACCACCGCCCCCGCCGGTTTCGCCGCGACACTCAACGCCACAACGCATCCGGCCGCCATCCAGAACAACTTGCTCAACATCGTTCACCTCGGGTGACAAAATTTGTGACACCAACACAACCAAGAAAAAAAGCGAGCGGTCGCCGCAAAGCCACCGCTCGCCGAAAGATCGCTCATCGACGCCGCCGCATCAGCAGCACGCCGCTCACCCCCATTAGCGCCAGTGACATCGGCTCGGGAATCGGAAGAGCGTTACCCGCCCCGTTGTTGTAGAGAAACGCACGCTCGTCTTCGGTCAGCACGCGATTCCAGATCGCCACTTCGTCGATCAAGCCGTCGAAGAAGCGGGCGTTGGTAGGATTCTGTGAGACACCGATGCGCAGTGTGTCGGATGCGACGAGCGTGGAATCGATGCTGTAACCCTGCCCGGGATTGCTATACCCGGAGCCATCCAGCCGCTCTCCATTCACGTAAACATAGAGTCCTTCGCCCGTTTCCATCGTGACAACCAGGTGATACCAACCGTCCTCAACAGGATCAGGCAACTGCAGATTCTGGCGTCCGGTAAAGGGCACGGTAGACGTCTGAGAGCCGTCCCAATCGTCCGGCATTGCAAACTGGGCGAACACGCTGAGTGTGTTGTTGTTATTGATTCGCGCCGCCAATGTGAAACCCTCGTGCTGACGCTGATGCGCATTGGCGAACCTCGTGGCGACGATATAGCGATCGCCCGAACCAGTCGGCCTGAACCACACCGAATAGCTGTAGGTTGCGGGGCCCGGGTCACTCAGCGAAGGCGGATCGCTGAAGTCCAGGTCGAACAGGTTGGCGTTAACAGCATCGATGTACTGCGCTGCGGATTTTTCGAACTGCGCCGCATCACCGATCTTGCCCGTGGTGAAGCCCGCGCCGTTCATGGGCGTGCCATGGAAGCCGCTCGCCATATCCTGCGCATGGCCGTCCAGCGGGTAATACGCCACGAGCCCATCGGTGATGGCGGCCTGAGCGGCGCCGGTGAGGATCATTGCCGAAGCGGCTGCGGCCAAACTGATGCGATTGCGTGTGACGAACATGAGCGTTTCTCCTTTCTTAACTCGATCCGAACCGAAACAACTAATCACGGCTGCGACGCCGTGACTTCACTGTCATGTGCCATCCGCGGCACGCCGGGCAACGGCATGCCTCGCCCGTTGTTGTAAAGCAGGGCGCGTTCCTCCTCCGTCAGGACACGATTCCAGATCGCCACCTCGTCGATAATCCCA
>CAZEFM010000020.1:0-23067 GCA_964511575.1 uncultured Phycisphaeraceae bacterium
GTCCCAGTAGCTGTCGGCCAGGAAGAGGTGCATCCGCGCGATCGGCTGAATGCCGGGTTCGCCTTCTGATTGGTTCGATGCGGTCACGTGTCCACCCTCGGTCCGAGCGTTCGCCCACCATTGTAGGGATTCCGGCGAGGTGCGGGGGAGGGTTGCGGCCCTGCGGACTTCGTCCCTCGGGCTTCGATGGGAAAGCGGGTGATGGGATTCGAACCCACGACGTCCAGCTTGGGAAGCTGGCATTCTACCACTGAATTACACCCGCTTTGGGTGGGAATATGGTAGCACGCTTGCGATGCGGTTCGCAACAGGCGCGCGAGGGGGAAACGTCCGTCCGCTCAGGCTCGGCGGCGGCGGGTGAGCAGCAGGCCGGCGGTGGCGAGCAGGGCGAGGCTGGCCGGCTCGGGCACGACGACCGTGGATTGCGGGAGGACGACGTTGTCGAAACCGGCGACGGGGTTGAAGTCCAGATCGGTCAGTTCGAGGGTGTTGACGTCGGTGGTGATGACCAGCGGGCCGGTGAACGCGGCACTGGTGGAGATGGTGACGTCGGCGATGAAATCGTTGACGCCGGCGACGGTGGTCTGGCTGGAGGCGAAGAGGAAATCGGAGAGGGTGAGCCGGTTGGCGACGCCCGGCGGGTTGATGGCGGCGAGGAACACGCCATCGTGGGGGTTGAAGACGTAGCGTTCGGGCGACTGGACGGCGGAGGCGAAGGCGTAGTCGATGCCCGCGACGAAGCCATCGTCAGCGGTGAGCAGTAGGTCGATGTTGTAGGAAGCCAGGTCCTGTGCGCCGGTGAGGCGGACGGTGAAGGTGATGTCCTGTCCCGGCGTGTAGCTCGCGCTGAGGTTTTCGAAGGTGATGGCGGGCTGTGCGTTGGCGGTGGTGGCGGCCGCGAGCAGAACGACACAGCAGGCGGCGGTGGTGAAGAAGCGTGGCAGCATGGGTTGGTTCCTCCCTTTCTTACTGGCTTGAACGAACAAGTTTGATGCGGCCGGACGCGTCGCCTTCGTCGGCGTCGTCGCCTGTGTCGGTCCGGGCCATGAGGATGTTTCGGGCGATCGCGCCGAGGCTGGGCGTCGAGGCGGCCGGCCTGTGGTAGGTCATTTCATAGTACCGCGCGACGGATTCGGCGGCATAGATGAGTTTGAGCGTGGTGGTGGGGCGGTTCATCGCCTTTCCGCCGGGGCTGAGCAGTTCGACCGTTGGCGTCGGGGTGTCTTCGGGTTCGGGCGTGGTGTCGACGATGGGGCCGGTGACAACCTCGCTCGTTTCGGCGACCGGCGGCGGGGTGAGCTGGGCACCGAGGGCGCGGGCGACGGTGGCACGGTCGCGTGTGGTGATGGTGCCGGAGCGGTCGGTGTCGGCTTCGGGGTTCCAGTCCGGGTCGGTGTCGCGCTTGCCGAGCTGGCTGTCGACGAGCGCCTGGTCGGCGGCATCGATGACCATATCGCCGGTGACGTCGCCCGCCAGAACGTGGAAGTGGAAGACGAAGTCGTCGCCGGGTGTTGCGTCGGCGTTGCCATCGAGCTCACCGGCGGCGGAGGCGATGAGATCGGCGTGCAGCGTGATGGCGTAGAGCCCGTCGGAGAGGCTGGCGGCGGTGCCTGCGAAGCTGTCGAGCGACCAGGTGAGCGTGCGGGTTGCCGCGTCATAGTGGAACTGGTCGGCGGCGAGCGACACGGGCGTGGCCGGGTCGGTCGTGGCGTCGACGCCCAGGTGGGTGAGGGTGACCGCGTCGACGATCGCGCCGCTCGTGATGAGGTCGCCCAGATTCATCGCGCTGTCGAAAACGAAGCGGAGCGTGTCGACGTAGGACCGCTGCGTCATGCCGTTCTGCACGCTGGCATCCACAACGGTGGGGGCGGCGGCGATGGGCTCGATGGTGACGATGGCGTCGGGCGTTTCGGGCGGTGCTTCGGTGTTGCCGGCGTTGTCGCGGGCGATGCTGTAGAAGGCGTAGGTGTGGCCGACCTGCCCATCGTAGGTGGTCGAGGTGAGCGTGGTGCGTTCGAGCAGGCGGGTGAACGCGCCGCCGTCGACTGAGACGTAGACGTCGAAGCTCGCCAGCGCCGAGCCATGGTCGTCGTCGCCGCCGGACCACGTTAGTTCGACGGCAACGGTGTCGTCCGCGGTGTGGATGACGGCAGGCAGCGGGTCGACAGCGCTGGTGGGCGCGACAGCGTCGAGGGTGTTGAAGATTGCCGGGGTGTCGATCGGTTCGTTGTCGTCGAAGACGATGGTCGCTTCGGCATCGATGCGCGCGCCGGTTGGAGCGTCGCTGCGCGGCCGGATGGTGTAGGTGACGAAGCCTTCGCCGCGGTGCTCCTCATCGTTGGGCGGGAGGAAGCCGGCGAAGGGATCGAGCGGGATGTCGCCGGTGATGGCGTCGACGGTTTGCATCGTCCAGGTGACGAGGCCGGTGGCGATGTTGACGACGATGGTGACATCGACGGCGAGCGCATCGTTGTCGCTGAGGGTGATGCGTCCCTGGTAGAAGGGGGCGTCGCCGGGCAGTTCCACACGCAGGTCACCCCAGCCGAAGTCATCGACGCGGAACGTGCGATAGTCGAGGTCCGCATCGAGCTGATGGGTGATGACGACGCGTTGTGCGGCGGCGGTGGCCTCGGCGACGTTCTCGAAGCGAATCATGTAGGGCAGGTCGACGTCGGCGGGGACGAAGTTGTCGTCGCCGAACCCGGCCGGGCCGATGATGTCGTTCGGATCGAGCGAGGCGATGAAGGTTGGCTTGAACGTGTCGTCCGGTCCGTCGTTGTTGTCGGGCGGCACGGGCGGCAGAGCGCCATCGCCATCATCGTCGTCTCCGAAGCCGTTGCCGTTGGCATCCGCATCGTCCTCGGGGCAGTCGTGCTGATCGAGGCATTCACGGTACGCCTGCAGCTTCTCGTTGGCGGCATCGACGGCGGCGAAGTAGGCGGCCTCGGCGGCGGCACGCTCGGCTTCGAGCTCCAGGTAGTAGTCGATCGCCTCGGAGGTCTTCTCCATCCTGAAGCTGCTGATGATGGTCTGCAGCGGTGGGAGCAGTCCGGTCGCCAGGCCGAGCTTGTCCATCAGCTTCAGGTCCTTGGCGCCCTTGAAGATGAGGTTGGCCAATGCCTCGGCGGAGTCCTTGACGTCGCCGACGGTGAGCGCGGCAAGGCCGGTGTTGACGGCGGCATCACCGGCGGATTCGGATTCGAAGATGGATTCGATGTCGCCGGGGAGCTGGCTCAGGCCGTTGCCCAGCACGCCCAGCAGATGCAGGATGTGGAAGGGCGTGGAGACTTCGATTGCCGCGGTGGCGGACGCGCCGGCTTTGATCGCCTTGAGCGTCCCCATGAAACCCTGCGCCGCTTTGGCGGCGGTAACGGCGGAACGCACGAGCGGGATCAGCGCGCGGACGGTGATGACCACCGTTGCCGCCGTGCCCGCCACCACCGCCAGTTCCGAAGCGAACAGCCCCTTGACGATTGTCGCCTGCGTTTCGAGTTTCTTGTGCGCCTGCTCGAACTTGTGGAAGGTGAGCAACTGTTCGATCGAGGCGGCGACGGCTTCAAACTTGGCGCTTTGGCACTCGGGGCAGGAGCTGTCGGGGATGTCGGCCGCGTTGACGTGGTCGTCGCGATGTTCCGGATCGTTGAAGTAGACATCGACGAGCCACGACGGCAGGCCGAGCTGCACCGCCAGCGTGGTCATGAGCTTGTTGAGACCCGCTTCGGCTTTTTGAAGCTTGGCTTCAACATCATCGAGCGCGGGGATGTAGGCATCGCCGTGCTTCTGCCCGGTGGCGAGGGCGTTGGTGGTGAGGGTGCCGGCGACAAGGTGATCATTCTCGCCGATGGTGAGGACATCGGACGTGACGGAGCGGAAGCCCGCAGCGGTGAAGCGTACGCGGATCGCGCCGGTGGGTACGCCGGCGATCGTGAAGCTGCCGTCGGCTTCGATCTGGCCGATGCCCACGACGCGGTCGTCGGCATCGAGGGCGAGCACCTGACCGGTGACAACGGCGAGTCCATCGGCATCGCGCACCTGCCCGCTGATGCTGTTCGTCGCGGCGGTGAGCTGCACATCAAGTTGAGCATCACCCGTCATCGCCACGTTGTGATGAACCACCGCGGTGAGGTCATCGGCCACAATGACCATGTCGTAATCGTCCTGCGCGATGCCGGCGAAGTTGTAGTTGCCCTCGGTATCGGTGGTGGTCTGGTAGTGTCGCAGCGGATCGTTGCGTGAGATCAGCGTGACAACTGCGCCGATGACACCCTGCGGCGTGCTTGGTGCGGTCACGACACCGCTGAGCGTGTGGAGCTGCACGAGGCTGATGTCCTCGTGGGTGGCCTGACCGTCGACGAGGTGGACCGTGAGCGATGCGCCGCGGCCGGTGCTGTTGGCGAGCACCTCGATGCGGTAGTCGCCTTCGACGAGTTGTTCGAAATGGACGTGGCCCGCATCGTCCGCCATCGCGGAGCCGACCATGAGCAGCGCATCATCCACCACGTGGTAGAGGAACACGACGTGGCCCGCGGCAGCGCTGCCATCGTTTTCCAGGTGCAGTTCGATGGAGCCGGTGCCGGCGACGAGGTCGGGCATCGCATTGTTGCCCGCATTGGCGGTGACGTTGCGCAGCGGCGTGAAGCTTGCGCCGTCGATGGCGGCGACGATGTCGAACGTGCCCGACTCGCGCAGGAGGAACGCGTAATCGCCGTTCGCTTCTGTCTGGCTGGTGGCAATGACTTCGCCATCGACCACGAGCTGGACGGCAACGCCCCGCAGCGGATTGCCCTGCGCATCGAGGATGCGACCATCGACACGGGCGGCGGCGTCGAACACCAGATCGGCGGCGAAGAGGTCGCCTTCCAGCGCATCGACGTTGACGCTGATCATTTCCGCGGAGGTCGCGCCGGCGATGCCGATCTGGTAAACGCCGTGCGCCAGTTCATCGAACTGGTACATGCCGTTGGCGTCGGTGAGCGCGCGGTAGACGGCTCGGTTTGCATCGATGGCGATGATGAAAACCGAGGCGAGCGGCGTGCCGTTGGTGTCGGTGAGTTGGCCGCGCAACGTTGCGCCGGGCAGCGCACGCAGGAAAACGTCGGTGACGTTCTGCCCTGCGTCGAGGCTGACATCGTACGTTTCGGAGTACGGCGCGGAAACGGGGTTGATGAGCAACGTGTAGTCGCCGGGGACGAGATCCTCAAAGAGGAACGAGCCGTTGTCGTCCGCCAGGACGGTGGCGACGTGTTCGCCGTTCTGATAGGCGCTGATGTAGTACGGGCCGGCCGCGTTGTTGAGCGCGGTGGTATCGATGAAGCCCGAGACGCCGGCCGCGGCATCCATGACGACGTCGCCCAGGTCAACCGTCTGGCCCGCTTCCACGGCGACGGTCACGTTCACGGGCAGGTAGCCGGCCCGGGTGAAGGTGATGTCGTAGATGCCCGCTTCCATGCCGATGAACCGGAAGGTGTTGCCATCGAGCTGGAGCTGGTATTGCCCGGCGGAATCGTTCGGACGATCGCGATGTTGCGCCCAGGCGATGAGTTCGCCGGTGGCGGGCCCGGTCGGGTCGAAGTGGATCGTGCCGGTGATGCGCGCTTCGGTCGCCATCTGGATATTGAGCGACAGCGGCTCGTCATCGGTGATGACGACGGCTTCGACGATGGTGCGTGCGTGGCCTTCGCCTTCGGCGATCAGGCGGTAGGTGCCCGCGGGAACGCCGCGCAGCGCATAGCGTCCACGGCTGTTGACGGCCGCGAGGTACTGCTGGCCGGTTTCGCTGTGGATGAGTGTGACGTGACCTTCGGTGATGGGCAGGCAATCGTCGGCGCTGATGAGGTGGCCGCTCATCGCCAGCGGCTGGTCGAACCGCGCGAGCTGCACCATGGTGATGACGATGAGGCGGACGTCGCCGGTGGCGAGATCCATTTCGGCCATGCGGTCAGCGGTGTAGGCCAGCGCGCGGACGTAGCTGCCCCACGTGTCGCCGATCATCGCCTGAAGCTGCGGGCGGATGGCGTTCCACTGCTCATCGCTCATCGCGTCGGGGCGCAGGGCGTCCTCGATTTCCTCGAAGATGAGCGGGCGGGTGTCGTCAGCGGTGATGACCTGCAACTGATAGTCGCCCACTCCGCCATCCACTCGGGCGAAGATGGGGATGCTGCGCACCTCACCGGGACGAAGCACATCGGCGGCGCCTTCACGGCTGATGCCCAGCAGTTGGATCACGCGGTTGTCGGCTGCGTCATCGGCGTAGAGTTCGTTGCGTGTGAGAGCGAACGGATTGTTGTCGTTGTTGGTGATGACGAGCAGCGGGGCGATGCCGTTGGTGTCGCCGTCGTTGCCGTAGTTGACGTAAAAGACGTATTCCTGTCGCTCGCGCACGGCTGCGGGGCCGGTGAGCGTGCCCTGCACGTTCGGGCCGACACCTTGTGCGATGGTGATGGTCTGCGAGGCGGATTTGCCGTGGTGATCCTGGATGCGCAGCTCGTATTCGCCGGCATCGAGGCCGGTCGTGTCGAAGGTGATGAGTGCGCGGGTGGCGTCCAGCGGCTCGATGATTCGGGCGGTGCGCACGACCTGCCCGTTGTGCAGCAGTTCCGCGTGGGTGCACAGATTGACGTTGGAGAGGATGAGTTCGAGCGTCACCTCGCCGACGTTGCCGACCTTCTGCGGCGTGGCGGAGACGATGGTGAAGGGCAGCTCCTCGACGATGATCTCATATTCGATGTAGGAGTTGTAACGCGGGATGCCTTCCAGGTGCGTGTCCTGAATGTCCAGACGCAGCAGGTAAACACCTTCTTCAGTCTGAGGCAGGATGAGCGGCTGGGTGTTGGAGAAGCCATCAAAGGCGTACATCCAGTTCTGCTGGGCGTAGTCGTAATCGAACGGCCCGGGCACCCGTTCATGGGCGATGTAGAGCGAAGCGGAGACATCGCGCGACCAGTCGGGCGGGTTGAACGGATCGAACGGGTCGAAGGGCAGGATGTTGGCGTCGAAGCGCAACGTCTTGCCCGCTTCCACATCGATGCGGTAGTAGAGCGTCACGACGGAGCGATGCGGGATGACCTGATCGAGGTAAACGCGTCCCTCGCCGTCGATGATCTCGATGCGCGGCGCATCGATGGTGACGCTTTGGATGGAGGCGGCGAGGTTGTTGGTCTCGTCGCTTTCGGGGATGGCGTCGAACGCATCGGTGCGCACGATGATGTAGTAATCGCCCGGCGCGACGTTGGTGACCGTGCCCGAGGCGATGGCGCTGATGCTGTCGCCGGGTTCGAGGCCGCCGGGGTTGGTGCGCGTGTGGGAGGAGAGCAGCACATCGTCGGGGCTGAGCACCTGATCGCGCGAGAGGAAGACGCGATCGGTCCATGTGCCGTGGATGGTGTTCTCGCCGATGTTGGTGAGGAGGTAGGTGACGATGAGCGACCCGCCGAGCGATGCGTTGGGGGGGACGGTGACGTGGCCGGCGATGAGGTCGGCGGGCGGGGCGAGCGAGACGATCATCGCCGTGAGGTCGTAGGCGATGTTGTCGCTTTCGCCCGTGGGCATCGTGGCGTCTTCGACGATGTTGTTGTTGCGATCGGTGATGACGAAGACGTAGAAAGGCCCGGTGAGGCCGGCGGGCACGGTGAACGATTCGGTGCGGGTGTATTCCTGGTAGGTGATGCCGTTGTCGTCGACAGTGATGAGGTCGGTGGCGGTGACGGACACCTGGCCCAGATAGATGTCGCTGTGGGCGTCAAACACCTGATCGCGCGACAGGTAGATGCGGTCGACCCATGTGCCGTTGCCGAACTCCGGCGGGAACGGGCCTTGATCGGGGAACAGGTCGCCGATGTTGCGCACGATGTAGGTGAGTTCGAACGCCTGCCCGCTGACGGCGTCAAGGGGCGCATCCACATCGTGAACGACAAGGTTGGGGTTGCTGCGCAGCGCGGCGATATCAACCGTGCCGGCGAGCACGACGTTGTTGTTCTCCGATCCCGCTTCGTCGACGGCGTTGCCCGTGTCGACGTGGATGAAGACGTGATAGACGCCATCGAGGTGGTGGGGCGGGTTGAAGGTGCGCGACGCGGTGTAGCTTTGCGTGGGCGACAGCGCGCCGCTGTGGAAGACGTTGGCGACGATGACATCGTCGTCATCGCCGAGGATGTCGTTGGTGGAGAAGATGATGCGGTCGTTCCACCACTGTGCGTTGGTGACGGTGTCGCCGAGGTTCTCCACCTGCCACGCGATGTGGATGCGGCCGAGGTCGGTGGCGAGCGATTGCACGGTGGCGGCGAGGTCCGCCGTGATGCGGGTCACCGCGACGGTGTGGAGGGTAGAGGCGTTGTTGGTTTCATCGGTTTCGTAGACGACGTTGCTGGTGTCGGTGCGGACGTAGAACCGCACATCGCCCGTGACGTCGAAGGGTGTGGCGAAGGTGAAGCTGCCGCTGTAGCTGTCGTTGGGATCAAGCGCGCCCTGATGCTGGCGTGAGGCGATGAGGATGTCATCGTCGTCGCCGATCACATCGTTGAGCGACATGTACAGCCGATCGGTCCAGGATGCGCGGATGGTGTCGCCCCCGCCCTGATTGGTGACGGTGTAGTCGATCGTCATCGGCTTGCCGGACTGTGCCGCGGCATCGCCCGTGATGTCGCTGACCACGAGGTCGGGCGGGTTGGCGACAACCGTCACCTCCAGCGCGATGAGGTTGTTGGCGTTGTCGAGTTCGAAGACGACGTCATCGCTGTCGGCGACGATGAAGAGGGTGTAAACGCCTTCAAGGTCAACATCGGTCTTGAGCGTGACGGTGCGGCTGTAGCTTTCGCCCACGCCGAGCCCGCCCGGCAGGACGGTTTGATCGTGCAGCACCTGGAACGGCCGGTTGACCGGCTGCAGGCTCAGCCGCGTGTCCTCCAGCGGGTTGAACACACCGTCGCTGGAGAGATAGACGGCGTCATTCCAGCGCGTGTTGGGCGTGCGCGTGGCGCCGAAGTTGGTCACGGTGTAACGGATGGTGAACGTGCGGCCGGCCTCGACAACGGCGGGGGCGTTGTCGATTGTCAGTTCCAGATCGGGCGGCGGCGTAAGGTGGATAAGCGTCGGCGTGGAGTCGTGGTTGCTGTTGTTGTGTTCGAAAGCGAACTCGTTGACGGTGTTGGTCGCATCGGTGACAACGAAGAAGTAGTACTCGCCGCTGACGCTGTAGGGCGGGACGACGTTGACGGTAACGGTGTAATCGAGCGGATCGGAGCCGAGGAAATCGAACGTGGAGCGCTGGAACTGGCCCACGCGGATATCGTTCTCATCGAGGTGTTCATCGAGGGAGATGTACACCTCATCGCGCCAGTTCATGAAGGGCTGACCCGGGCCGATGTTCTGCACGCGATACGTGACCTGCACGGGCTGACCGGAGAACGCCTGTGTCGGCGCGTTGACTTCGGTGACGACCAGGTCGGGCGGCGGCGGGGGTGTGACCTGCAGTTGAGGCCCGACGATGACGTTGTCCCCTTCGTTGTTGTACTCCTCGACGCGGTCGTCATCGTCGATGCGCACGAGCAGGTAGTAAAGGCCTTCCGCCACGCCGTTGATGGTGACGGCCGCGCTGTTGCCGTACGACTCGCCGGGGTTGAGCGCGCTGACGTTGCGTGCCTCGCCGAGTCGGATATCGGTGCTGTCGAGCACGGTGTCGACGGAGAGGTAGACGCGATCCCACCAGAAGTTGGGGCTGGTGGCACCGTTGCCGGCGTTGAACGCTTCCCAACTGACGGTGATGGATCGGCCCAGTTCGACCTGTGTGACTGGCGTGGTGACGTTGGCGCCCTGCAGGTTGGGGTGCGGCAGGGTGGTGATATGAACGGGCAGCGAGCTGACGAAGGTGTTGTTGTGCTCGCCGTGGTGTTCCTCGACGTCGTTCTCGGCGTCGGCCTGGACGATGATGAACCAGTCGCCGCTGACATCGAAGGGCAGGTTGACGATCTGGCTTCGGGTGATGGATTGTCCCGCTTCGATGACGCCGTCGAAGATGAAATCCCCCAGCAGGCGGTCGCCGCCGAACTGCGTATCGCTGGAGAGGAGCACGCGATCGCGCCAGACGCCCGTCGCATCGGCGGGGCCCTGGTTGAGCACGGTCCACGTCACGGTGATGGCGGAATGTGAGTAGCTGCTCGCCGGGGATGTCACGGCGGTGACAACCAGATCGGGCAGCGGCGGCATGACGACCTCGACCGCGCTGCTCGAGCCGGTGTTGTTGTTCTCGTGGATGTACTCATCGACGACGTTGTGGACGTCGGTTTCGACACGGAAGTAGTACGTGCCTTCCAGAGGTCGCGGCAGGTTGATGGTGTGCTGCCGTTCGACGGTTGCGCCGGCTTCGATGGTGCCGGTGAAGGTGACTTCGGCGATCAGTTCACCGCCGCCGTTCGGTTCCAGCGCGAGGTAGATGCGTTCGGTCCACGTGCCGCCTGCCGCGCCCGCGCCGGTGTTGGCGAGCGTCCAGTGCAGCGTGAGCGGCTCGCCGGCCGTCGCCTGAGCGGGCGCGGTGACCTGCGTGACCTGCAGATCGGGGGCGATCGGCGCGATGATACTGATGGCGACGGAGCCGAGATTGTCGCTTTCGCTGGTCTCGGGTTGTGTGCCCAGCGCATCGGTCTGCACGATGAGGTGGTACACGCCCGGCTCGAGGTTCACATCCACGGGCAGTTGCAGCGTGACAGTGCGGCTGTAGCTGTTGTTGCCCGACTGGCCATCGAGATGGGGGATGGTCGCATCGGTCGTGTGCAGCAGAATGTCGTTGCTGCTGAGCGTGGCGTTGTTGGACAGGTAGATGCGGTCGCGCCAGCCTTCCACCGCCGCATCCGGGCCGAGGTTGGTGACGGTGTAGGTGAGCGTGATGGTTTGGCCGAACTGTCCCTCCGCTGGCGCATCGATGTTGGTGACGGCGAGATTGGGCGACTGCAGCACGAGCGTGGCGGTGAAGTTGTCGTCGCCGGGTTCGCCGGGGGTGGCGTCACCATCCTGGTTGAGCGGGTTGCCCGCCAGATCGGTGACGGCGCTGAGCACGGTGATGGTGTATGCGCCGGGGATGGACCATGGCGTGAAGCGCAGCTCGATCTCCTGCTCGCTGATGATGTTCACCGCGGTGATCGCCAACGGCGTGCCATCGGGCGCGGCAACACGGAAATTGATCGGCGCCAACGAGGCGGGGTTCATCGCTTCGTTGAAGGTGATGCGCACGCTGGAGAAGGGCGCGACGACCTGTGTCGACGGCGTGATGCCGGTGACCTGCGGCCCGGTCTGATCGATGACGAGCGTGCCGTCGAACGCGGTGCTGGTCTGGCCGAGCAGGTCGGTGACGGCATCGGCGAGAAGCTGGTAGCTGTAGGTGCTTTCACCATCGGGAACGCTGAGGGCGAAGCGTGCGGTGGTGTCGTTGATGAGGCTGACGCCCAGCACCTGCACCGCGGGGTTGTCGAAGGCGAGGTCGGTGACATCGAGCGAAGCGGCATCGATGGGCTGGTTGAAGGTGAAGTCGATGAAAGCGGGCGGGGCGTTGAGCGGCGCATCGGTGGCGGGTTGGCTTGTCACGACATGTGGGCCGGCCGGGCTGAACGCGGTGATGGAAACGGCGATGACGTTGTTGTTTTCGCCGTTGGGTTCCACGATGGTGTCGGTCGCATCGGTGACGATGAGCAGGTAGTAGTTGCCAACGATGTTGGAGGGCAGCGTGATGGTGTGCTGGCGTTCGACATCGATGCCGGGATCGAGGGCATCGTTGAACGGGATGGACGCGAGGAGTGTGTCGCCTCCGTTGAGCGTGTTGTCGCTGGAGAGATAGATGCGATCGACCCACGGACCAGTTGCGGTGTCCAGGCCGGTGTTGCGGATGGTCCACGTGACGGTGGCGGCGTTGCCTGCGAGCAGCAGCGGGGGGACGACGGCGTTGGTGACCTGAAGGTCCGGCTGCTGCAACTGGGTGATCAGCACCGGGCCGCTGGCGCGCGCGTTGTCGTTTTCGACGGTTTCCGGCTGCGTTTGGCCAGCATCGGTTTCCACGATGAGATAGTAGGTGCCTGACGTGAGGCTTGTATCGACGGGCAGCGTGACGAAGACGGTGCGGGTGTAGCTGTCGTTGTCGTTGCCCGCCCCGGCGAGTGGGCCGAACGTACCATCGGCCGGCACGGTGGCCAGCAGTACATCCGAAGCGTCGCGGTTGGTGTCGGTGGAGAGGTAGATGCGGTCCTGCCAGCCTTCGATCGCGGCATCGCTGCCGAGGTTGGCGACGGTGTAGGTGAGCGCGATGGTCTGGCCGAACGCCGCGTTGTCGGGCGCTGCCACGTTGGTGACGGCGAGGTTGGGTGACTGCAGGTTGATCTGTACGACGAAGTCGTCTTCCTCGAATTCGCCGCCGACACCGTCGCGATCCTGGTCGAGCAGGTTGCCCGCGCCGTCGCGAATGCTGCTGCGCGCGGTGATGGTGTAGATGCCCTCGGTGGTGCGGGGGGCGAAGGTAATGGTCACCTCGTTGCCGTTGGCGAGGCTGACGCTTTGAATGCTGACGTTGGCCCCGTCGGGCGCGAGCACCTGGTAATGGAACGTGCGCAGGAAGTCCTCATCCATCTCCTCGCTGAAGATGAAGGTGACCTTGTTGAAGGGTGCAGCCGCCTGGGTGGAGGGGACGACGCCAACGATGTAGGGATGGGTCAGGTCGATTTCAAACTGCCCCGTGTGGACCTCGTTGGCCTGATTGGCGAGGTTGCTGACCGCGCCGGGGGTGAGCGTCCAGTGGTAAACGCCGTCTTCACCGGTCACGTCCAGTTCGAAGCGCACGGTGTTGGCGTTGATCATCTGCACGCCGGTGACGGTCACGTCGGGGTTGTCGAAAACGAGATTGGCGGCGCTGATGGTGTCGCGGCGGATCACCTGATCGAACGTGAACTGCAGGTACGTCGGCTTGAATGCGACGGCGTTGTTCAGGTTGGGCAGCACGCTGACAACCTGCGGCGAGTCGCCCGAGGTGATCGGCTCGCCGGTTCGGGCGACGCGCAGGGCGTATTCGCCGGTGGTGTTGTTTTCCGCGACGATGCGAACGAAGTAGGGGCCATCCGCATCGACGGTGTGGATGAGGTGCGGGTTGCGGCCATCGAGGCTGTTGCTGTCGGCGGCGAGGATGTCGCCTTGCGCGTTGAGCAGTTCGATGCGGGCATCGAGCACGTTCTGCGGGAGGTGGGGGCCGTCGCCCGGCGTGACGGTGCGCAGGTCGAGCGTGTCGCCGGCATGGGCGTCGATGCGATAAACATCGTGACCGAAGAGGAACAGCGGGTTGGGCGTGTCCAGCCGATCGATGGTCAGTTCGTAGTCGTTCTCGCCGAACGAATTGCGGATGGCGATGTAGTAGTCGCCGGCATAGGGGAAGTCGTTGAAGTTGGCGATGGAGCGTGCGTTGCTCCCGCTGCCGCCGCTGACGAGAAAGAAGCCCTGGTTGTCGTAAAGTTGGATGCTGTCGATGTTGCCGGTCAGGCGGCGCAGTGTGGCGGTGAGCGTGTCGCCGGGGCCGGCGTGGATGCGATAGAGATCCAGGCGATCGTCCGTTTCGCTGGTTCGGCCGGTGATCTGTTGCGTCAGGCGATAGATGGTTCGGCCGTTGGACTGGAACGTGCTGATGTTGAAGCTGCCGGTGAGGTCGACGGCGTCCATCATGGCGCGCAGCGAGATGAAGTCCTCGCCGGCTGCGTTGGGTTCAACGTCCGCGCCGATCGGTGGAGGAACGTACACGGACCCGACGACGTGGCCGACCTGCTCGCCGTTGCCGTTGTCGGTGAGCAGCAGATCGGGGGCGATGCCGACGTGGTCGTTGGCCTCGCGTTCAAACTGGCCGCCGCGGGTGATCAGCAGTTGATAATCATCGCCCTGTGTGATGCTGTTGCCGGTGACGCGGAGGTAGTAGTCGCCCGTGGTGATGGCGATGAAGCCTTCGATGGTGCTCCGGGTGTCGACGCCGCCGACGGTGCCGAACACGATGACGTTGCCTTCGCCGTCGAGCAGCGCGAGCTCTATCGCATCCGGCGCGGTGAGGACGATATCGGCCACCTGTCCAGCCGTGAGCGAGAAGCGATAGAAGTCGTGGCCGAAGCCGGCGCGGCCCACGGCTGCAAGACGGTCGAACCCTTCAAAGAGCGTGACGCTGCTCAGATCGAGCGCCACGGCAGAGGCGATGTCGTTGTTGGTTTCGCCGCCATGATCTCCCGGTTCGACCACGGCGTTGAGCAGAAGCTGCAACTCGTATCCGCCCGTGCCGGCCAGAGCACTGACGTCGATGGTGTACTGCCCGGCGGTGTCGATGGCGAGCGATTGGATGAAGATGCTCTGCCCGCTGGTTGCGGCGGCGTCGGTGAACACGATGCCATCGTTGTTGGCGATGGTCAGTTGTGCCTGCACGCTCGGGTCCAGCGGCGTCACACGCACCGTGAGCAACTGGCCCGCATCGAGCGCGAGAGTGAACGCATCGGTGTCGCCGGTGGTGTGGAACGAACGCACGAGCGTGCGGCCGAACATGAGCGAGCCGTGCGGCCCGATGGGTGCGAGCGCGGTGACGGCTTCGCTGGTGCTGTCGACGGAGAATCGCACGACGAAGTCGTCGCCGCCCGCGCCATCGCCCGAAGGCAGCGGGAAGGCGGGCGCACCGTCGAGCGGCTTGTCGAGCAGGTCGCGGAAGGCATCGTCGCCGCTGCGCAGACGCAGGGCATAGTCACCGTCGCCGAGTGTGTCGAATGCGACGGTCAGCGTTTGGGTGGTTTCATCGTAGTCGAAGCTGAGCGGCGCGACGGTTTCGTTGGTGAGAACGTTGCGCAGCTCGATGTCTTCGATGCCCAGGTTGGTTGTGGCGAGCGGCTCGCTGAACCGGGCGGTGTAGATGAAGGGCGCCGCTGGCAGCACATCACCATCGCTGATGGAGCTTTCGATGACGGTGGGGGAGGTGACATCCGCGGTGAACGAGGCGGTGAAGCCTTGGATCGAACGGCCCGATACGCTGGTGATGGCACCGGGCGCAATGGTGAGTTCGTAGAGGCCATCACCCGCCAGCGCGGGGCTGATGTCGAAGATGAGCGTGTTGCCATCGAGCACGGTGACGTTGGCGGCGGCGATGCCGTTGACCAGAAGATCGCCCGCATCGACGGAGCTGAGCAGCACCTGCTCGGAGAACTGCAGCGTGTATTGGAACGGGTAGGCGACGAGGTTGGCGTTATCAGGCGGCGTGGTGGCGGATACGTGGAACGCCGAGGCCGGGGCGACGGTGTTCGGTTCGCTCGTGTCGATGGCGAGGGTGTAGTTGCCCGAACCGTCGATGCGCTCGACGACGACGCGATATCTGCCAAGCGCATCGCCTGAAACGTCGTACTGCAGGAGGAGGTCGGCGGGGTCGCTGGCGATGGCGACGGGGGTGTCGGGATTGTCGCCGTCGAGGTGGTAGAGCCGAACCTGCATTTGCAGGTTGCTCGTGGCGGTGGGGGTGGTGTTGATGGCGAGCGTGGTGGCGTCGGTGACCGTGAAGACGTAGCTGTCGCTGTCGTCGATGTTGAAGTTGATGACGGCGTCGCGTTCGGCGGGGGACATGCCCGCCAGCGCGCCGGCCTGCAGTGCCGCCAACGCCATCAGACGCGCCTGAGCCGCGGCGGGGTCGACATCCTGCACGGCGAAGTGCATGACGATCTGCGTTTCACCGGGCGCGAGATTGAGCGTGTATTCGTGGCGAAGGGTGTCGTTGTTCGCTGCAACGGACGAGGGATGCATCGCGCCAGCGCCGGCGGTGACGATGCCCACGGCAGGGCGGTCGCCCCACTGCGTTGCGACGATCCATTCATCCGCGGTGGAGAAGACGGTGTCGCCGCTGCTGGTGGCGTAGATGAGCATCTCGCGCAGATCGGATTCGATGCGCACGGTGTGGCTGGTGGGCGTGTCGCCGGTGTTGGTGTAGATCTCCAGGATGCGCGCGAAGCCGCCATCGGTGGGCACGTACACCTTGCGGTTGAGTTCGATGGAGCCGTAGGGCGAGGGGCCGAACAGGAACTCGCGGTCCCCGTCCTCGCTTTGGGCGGCATTGAAGTACCAGGCGTCCCAGTTGTACATGCCGCCGTAGTCGAACGCGCGGTTGCTGCCGTAGACGATCGAGCCGCCGCCGTCGATGTCCCACATGTAGCCGTAAGCATCAAAGAGGTAGGCGATGTTGTAGGAATCGCGGATCAGGTGCGGGCGACCGGCATCGTCGTTGCCATCAAAGTGGCCCAACACGGTGGTGTCGGCGGGGATCTCCTGCCCGGTGATGTCCGCGCCGGTGCCATCGATGTCGAACGTTGCGTTGTGCGCGACGACGATGCTGTAGTCGCGTGCATCGCCGGTGACTTCGATGAAGTACGTGCCGCTGTTGGTGGCGAGATAGTTGGTGATGATCTGATCGAACTGCTCGCCGCCGGCCACACCCTGCGCCAGCAGCCGGCCGTCGCTGTCGAAGAGGCGCAGCGTCAGGTCGCGGCGCTGCTGCTGCACGAAGATGCCGCCGGCACTGCTGTAGCCGGAGCTGGTGATGTCGAGCAGGCCGTCGCCGTTGAAATCGCCGGTGGCGAACGCATTGTCGCTGGTGCTCGCGGCGATGATCCGCGCATCGGCAAAGGTGCCATCGCCCCGCCCGGCGAACCAGACCAGCGACGCTTCCTCCGCGTACAGACTCACCAACAGATCGAGCACGCCGTCGCCGTCCACATCCGCCGCCTGCACCGCTTCGATGAAGCCGTTGACTTCGTGGATGAGGGGATCGGCGAAGGTGCCATCACCCTGGCCTTGCAGCACGAGCAGCGCGCGGGAGGATTGGTCGATCAACACCAGATCGGCGATGTCATCGCCCGTGAAGTCGGCGAGTGTCGGCGTCGCATCGAACCCGGCTCGATATTCGACGCCAAGATCGTGCGCGACCACATCGTGGAAGCCGCCCATGCCGTTGTTCAACGCGGTGTGGACCTGCGAGTCGAACCCGCCGCCGAAAAGCAGATCCGCGTGTTCATCGTCGTCCAGATGCACGACATGCACGAAGACGGCGTAACCATCGACCAGTCGGACCGCTTCGCCGAAGCTGCCGTCGCCGAGGTTCTCCATCACCACGATGCCATCGTCCCCGGCATAGACGAAGTCGGGAAGCGCATCGCCCACGAGGTCGGCGATTGCCACATTGCTCGTCACATCGGGCGCATGGACAACGATGGGTGAGGTGAACGTGCCGTCGCCGTTGCCGATGAGCAGGTGAAAACCGTGAAACGCAATGGTGGCGACGATGTCGACAACACCGTCGCCGGTGATGTCGGCGAAGTGCAGGCGCTCGGCCCATGTCGCTGTGTCGTATCGTTCGATGTCGCCGAACCCACCGGCGCCATCGTTGCGCAACACCCAGATCCCGCCCTGATAAAGATCGCTGATGACCAGGTCGTCGTAGCCATCGCCATCCACATCCGCCACGTGAGGTCGCAGCGACCAGTTGTCATCGCTGTCGAGCAGCAATCGCGTGGTGAAGCTGAGTCGATCATCGCTGGCGACGCGGCCCTCGGGGCTGGTCAGCGCGATGCTGACGGTTTCGCCATCCTCGAGCGTGAAGCTGTAGACATCGCCGTCGCCGCGCAGTTGTCCGAGCACCGCCAGTCGATCGACGCCATCGATGGTGATGATGCTGGCGTCGATGTTCTGCGCGCTCTCGGCGGTGTCGTTGCCGTTGACCGCGCCGCCTTCGGCTTCCACGGTTGCGTTGCGCGCCGCGGTGATGTGATACGCGCCGGTGCCTTCGATGCTGGTCACCCTCAGGCGATAAACGCCCGACTCACTAATCGCCGCGGTGGCGATGAGCGACTCGCCCGGCGTGCTGGCCTGCGACAGATCGAGCACGGTGTCGCCCGGGCCGATCAGTTCGATGCGGCCGAGGATGACATCGATGCTCGTGAACAGCGCGGTCAACCGCTCGCCCGCTTCCAGATCCAGCGTGAACGTGTCGCTGTCGTTGCTGACGTGGAAAACACCCTGCCAGTCGGCACGCGCGAGGTTGGCAACGGCGGGGCCGACCGCCGCGAACGTCGCCGGCATCGCGACTTCCTCAGCATCCACCGAGAACGTGACCGTCACATCATCGCCCGCCACCGTGTCGGCGTTGCCATCAATCGTGTGGCCCGCCCGGTCACGCAAACTTGTTGCGCCGCTGTGCAACCGCAACGTGTATTGTCCCTCCGCAAGCGCGGGGAACTCAGCCGTGAGCGTGCGCGTCGCCGGGTCGTAGTGCACCGTGGAAGCGATGAACGTTTCACCCGTGTCCTGTCGCGTGACCGTGACATCGTGGCGATCCAGATGCGTCGCATCCAGATCCTCGCTGAACGTGGCGGTGTATGTCCACGGCTCAGCGGAAATCACCTCGCCTTCGCTGATCGACTGCGACACCACCGTGGGCGGTTGCACATCGACGGTGAAACTGGCGTTGAACGCCTGAAGCGGTTCACCGGTGATGCTCCTCACCGCGCCGCCGGCGATCGCGACGTTGTACGCGCCCGGCCCCATGTCGGCATCGGCGATGTTGAACACCACCGTGCGCGCATCGAGCACCGTCATCGATGTCGCCGCGATGCCGTTGACCGTCAGATCGCTCGCCTGGAGCGATGTGAGCAGCACCGGCTCCGAAAAGGTTACGCGATAGGTGTGGGGGAACGCCGCGGTCGCGCCGCCGTCGACCACACTTGCGGCATCGGCGGTGAAGGGAGCCGCGGCCGGGGTCGCGCCTTCAACCAGCAGCGTATAATCGCCCGCGCCGCTGCCCGCTTCAGCCGTCAGCACCACGCGGTACACGCCGCCTTGCCCGGCCGGGACAACGTATTGCAACCGCGCGTTGTGGCCGTCACCGCTGTCCTGATCCACCGCCACGGGAATCAGCGTATCGCCATCGTCGTAATAGAGTGCCAGCGCGGGATTGAAACTGTTTGTCGGCTCACCTTCGCCATCACCGGGGGTTTGGGTGGTGATGGTGAGCACATCACCCGCCGCCGCGGTGAACGTGAAGTGCTGCTCATCGCCGCCGGTCACGGCAAAGTTGACGATCTGTCGCCTCTCCGCGCCCGACAGACCGCGCAGCGCCTCCTCGGGCAGCGCGGCAAGCCGCTGTGCCTTGTCGACCGCGGCATCGAACGTGTTGCTCTGCGCCAGAAAGTGCGCAACGATCTTCGTCTCCCCCGGTGCAAGGTCGAGCAGATAGGACCACGTGGTCGCAGCACCGTCGAGGTTCGCCTGCGTGGGTTGAAGCGCTCCATCGGGGCCGCCGATCACCTGCGTGACCGCCGGCTCGCCGTACGCGCCGGTGTCGGAAACCACCCACCAGTCGCTCGTGTCGAAGGTGTCATCGCCGCTGGAGGTCAGCGTGCCCTGTGATGCGCCGTAGGTGCCCAGCCACGATTCGATGGTGTATTGGAACTGTGCGGCCGTGTTGGCGGTGTTGGTGACAATGTCGAGGTAACGGGCGAAGCCATCCGTTTCGGAAATGTAGATCTTGCGGATGACCTGTACCGTGCCGTTGCCGCCGGTGACGTTCTGCGACACCGTGGCCGCGCCGATGACGATTTCGCGCCCGCCATCTTCGAGCAGCCCCGTCGTCAGCGAGGGGAAGCCATGCAACTCACCGGCCCAATCGAAGGCGCTGTTTGTCCCGCTGGTGATTCGACCCGTGCGCCACACATCCCAGCGAAAACCTTCGCCATCGACCAGCACTTTGGTGAAGGTGGTCGTCCCGGTGATGCTGCTGTCGGGATCGTATCGACCGATGATGGGCACGCCCGGCGTGATCGGCTGGGCGGTGTCCGCGGTGTCGTTGGCGAAGGCGGCGAGGTCGGCGTTACGCGTCACGAGCAGCGCATACGCACCATGACCATCGCCGATGCGCGCGTGGTACGTGCCGGCCGTCTCCGCAGTGAATCGGCGGATGAGCTGCCCATCCTGATGCAGCAGCGGCTCGTGTTCCGCCAACGTGAGCACCGCGCCCGTGTCATCGAGAAGGCTCAGCGCGGGCACACCGATCTGTTCGATGAGATGTACGCTGACGGTGCTGCTGAAAACGCTGGAGGCGGTCAGCGCGACGATATCCGTTCGGCCATCGCCGTTGATGTCGCCCACCGCCGCACCCATGCCCGTGATGTCGTCGAACCATCGCTCCGCCTGGTGGAAGTTGCCCAGCCCGTCGCTCAGAAGCACGGCTGTGCCGCCGCCCGCCGAGCCGTTGCCTTCGCTGCCGACGATCAGGTCGACAAAGCCATCGCCGTTCACATCGCCTGCGGTCAACGCGTACGGCTCGGTGAATCCGAACGCCAGATCGGCGGGCGGGGTGAATGTTCCGTCGCCGCCGCCCAGCAGGAGGCTCACGCCGCCGACCGCGTCGGGCACCTCGCCCTGGCCCTGACTGGCAACGACCAGATCGAGGCGACCATCGCCATCGAAGTCGTGCAGCAGCACCGCGGTGGGGGAGGTGTGTTGCGTGTCGATGGCAACCGGATCTTCGAACGTGCCGTCGCCGCGCCCGCGCAGCAGCGCCACGCCGCCCGCATCGTCGTTTGTCTGATGCGACGTCGTTGTCACCGCGCCGCCGCCCGATGCGGTGTTGCTTTGCCGCGCCACGACAACATCGACCATGCCATCGCCGTCCACATCACCCGTGGCGATTTGTCGTGGTCCTCGCCCCACGTTGGACACCAGTGCTGTGGCGAACGTGCCGTCGCCGTTGCCCAGTAGCACGCTCAATCGCCCGTCACTGCTGCTTTCATACGTGACAAGCAGGTCCATGACGCCGTCGTTGTTCACATCGGCGACAGCCATGTGATGGGCTGCGCTTGCGCCGGTGGCGTACGTGGTGCGTTCGCCAAACGTGCCGTCGCCGTTGCCCAGCAGCACCGACACGGGGCGGGTGGTCACGCCGTCGTAGAAGGGCGAACGGTCCACCGCCACCACATCGAGGTGGCCGTCGTCGTTCAGGTCGACCAGCGCCAAGCCCTGGAGTTGGTTGCCGATGTCGTACATCGTGGCCGCGCCGAACGTGCCATCGCCCTGATTCAGATGAACGCGCAGGCTCCCGCCACTGGAGAAAGAGTGCGCGATGAGCAGATCGGCCCGGCCGTCGCCGTTCACATCCTCCAGCACCGCTTGACGCGCGCCGCTGAACGTGCCGAACAGCGTGCTGTGGAACGCCTCGGCGTTGTCGCTGGTCAGCGCGAGCGTCACCGATTCGCCCGCGGCGAGTTCAAACGCGTACACATCGGCATCGCCGTTCACCTCGCCCAGCACCACCAGATGGCCCGCATCGTCCATCAACGGCGTGAAGCTGCCTGCCAGAAGCTCAGCCTGCTCAACCGTGTCGTTCATCGATGCGCCCGGCAGTTCCGATTCGAATTGACCGTTGAGAAGCACGCTGAGCTGATACACGCCCGCGCCGGCAAGGTTGCGCACGTTCAACGTGTATGTCTGCGTTGTCGCATCATCGAGAAGCGTCGGCTCAAGAATCACCTGCTGCCCGGGGCCGTCGGCGACCGCGCTGCTCAGCACCACCTCGCCGGCGTCGTTCACCAGCTCCAGTTGCGCGACGATCGAGCCGTCCATCGGCGACAGCCGGGCGGACAAACGCTGCCCCGCGTCCACCGTGATGCTGAACGAGTCGGTTTCCTCTGTGGTGGCGAACGAGGCGATCACCTCGTTCACATACGCGCGACCGCCGGAAGGCAACCCCGCCGCCAGCGTGATCGGCGTCCCTGACAGCAACAGACGCGGTTCCAGCGCTTCGATGTGAAACGGGTCCCCCTCGACCCCCGGCAGGCGGCGTCGCCGCGCTCCTCCTGCGCTCATTACCCTTGCCTCACACGAGCCCAATGGACATCCACTCCGCGGCGACGCAGGCTCAAACGCCACCAGCCATGAGAATGGTCAAACGCCACGCGTACAGAGATGCACCGCATCTGCTGACCTGGACCGAGCCAGTCTAATGGGCCCACCACAGCGGTTCAAGATAAAAGATACACAAGGTACCGCTGCACGACCGGCAAAACGGTTCGAGCGCCGCCACGCCATTAACCGTTCTTTCGCATGATGGTTGCCAGCGAGAGTTTGTTAGGATAAAATTAGAGTGTGCCGCTCGCTCGGAATCGAATCTGCCCCGGTCGATTGCGGATTGTGGATCGTTTCGCCTCATTCCACACCCCTTGGCCTGGCCCCTCAAGTGTCGTGTTTGTCACCCGGGTGACATGACGAAAAATTGATGCAACCCATTGTGATGATAAGGTTTGCGGGAAATGTCGCGAGGTGGAGGGGGGAGGGGGGTGACATGTCGTGGTGAGGGGTGAGGACGAGCCGTTCGGATCAACGCGGTTCATCGCGGACCACTCGGATCCGCTTCACGGAAGAGAAGTTCGTTCCGGGGTCGGGATAAAAAAATGGCACGGCTTGTTGGGCCGTGCCACTTGGGTTCAGGGTTGGATGTCGGCTTCAGTGATGGTGGTGGCCGGCACCGTCTTTCTTGTAGTTCGCATGCTTGGCATCGCCGCCCGCCTGCAGGTATGCCAGCAGGTCCAGAATCTCTTCCTTCTGGAACGTCACCAGCAGCCCGTTGGGCATCGTCGACAGGGGCGCTTCGCTGCGTGAGCTGACTTCATTCTTGGGAATCACCTTCAGTTCCGAGGGGTTGAGCAGGTTGTCCGCCACATGCAGACTTTCCGCATCTTCCTTGACGATAAGTCCCTGCACGAGTTCCCAGTCGGTCTGAATGATCCACGTGCGATAGTCCGGGTTGACCACCGCCGAGGGTTCGAAGATTTCACGCAGGATTTCCGGCAGGGAGTACTTCTCGCTCACCTTCGTCAGGTCGGGACCGATGGCTGCGCCTTCATCGCCCATCTTGTGGCAGTTGATGCAGCCCGCGACGGAGAACACCTGCTTGCCGCGTTCGAACGAACGGCCCTGGCTGACGCGACGCAGGTCGGCGGCAAGGTCGGCCGTCGTCCAGTTGCGAACGAACGCGCGTTCGGCCTGGCCGTG
>CAZEFM010000020.1:23167-43816 GCA_964511575.1 uncultured Phycisphaeraceae bacterium
GCCGTGTGAAGAATCGACCTTGGCGGGCTCGTGCTGCGCCAGCTTGGGGTCGACCTCATCGACGATGTGCAGCGTGCCGCGCATCACCAGCCAGTGGCCCGGGTAACTGCACAGGAAGGGCAGTTCCTCCACATCGCTCGGCGCGGTGAAGAGGATGCGATCCGACTCACCGGGCATCAGCAGCCGTGTGTGATGCAGCACCTTGTTGGAGCTTGGAATGAAGTTGCGCTTCACGGCATCGGCGTCCTGCGCCATCGCATCGGCAGCCATGCCCACCTCCGCCACCGCGCCGGGGGCGACGATTACGAAGTTGTGCGGCATGATGTCCGTGTTCTCGAAGATGATCTGCACGGGCTTGCCGCGCTGGGCGTACAACTCGGGGCGATCGAACAGCATGGCATCGCGGATCGGCCGCACGAGGATGGTGACGATCTTCAGTTCCTCCAGCGTGCGACGGTATGTTTCGCCGCGTGCGGTGGGCAGGCGATCGACGACCCGGCTCGCCAGTGCCGTCGCCTTGCGACCGTCCGTATCGGCGCGGTCCTCCACCGACAGCGTGGAGAGATATGCCACAAGTTGTTTCGCCACCGCGTCGTGTTTGTCCGCCGACCAGCCGCTTTCATCGAGTTCCGCCAGCGTGTTGACGGCGGCGTTACGCAGTTCCTGCTCCGCCAGCACCGGTGTCAGCACGGTGACGATGTCGTTGCTGCGGTCCGGGAAGTGGCGCAGCGCCGTCACGGCTGCGCGACGCACCTGCGTTTCGGTCACACCCTTGAGTTTGTCGGCGGGGATCGCCTGCTTCTCACCGCCCGGAGGCTGCCAGCCCGCCCAGAAGGAGTACGCGCCGCCGCCGTTGTAATAGGTGATCACCAGGTCGTGTTCGCCGGCTTCCAGATGGATTTTGCCCGACTTCTCGACCGTGCCGTGTGGGCCGTCGTTGTCCACCACGCTCTGCTTGTTGATGTACAGCCGCGAACCGTCATCGCTGCGTGTGAAGAACGTGTATTCACCGCCTTTGGGGACGAACAGCTTGGCCGTGTAACGCACGGCGAACGTGTCGCCCTTGGCGATGATCGGGTTGTCGAAGTCAATCGTGTCGGCGGCGGCGCTGGCGTTCGGCCGCATGCGCGAGAAGACTTCGATCGTCGCGTTGCGCGGCGCTCGGGCGAAGTAGTCGATCTGCACGCCCTTGCCGCTGCTGGTTTCCACGCCCTGAGGCAGTTGCCGCGCCAGCGTTCGCAGGTGCGGATACATCGCCTGACGGGCCTGATGGTTGGTGACGAGTGCCGTCGCCGCGGCGAACTCGCGCAGCCCCGCCGCCGAACCGCGCGCCAGTTGCCACGCCGCGTCCACGTTGCCGTCGACGCTGATCAGCGAGGCGTAGCCCAGTTGGCGTGTGATGGCCAACGCACCGTTCGCGGCGAATTCCTCCAGCCGCTGACGCATGGGCTTGAGATCGGCCGCGAGTTCGCCGGAGGTGAGAATCGTTGCAAGCTGTGCGACGGTATTGGCCGCGCCAGCAGTGTCAGCGACCTGCAGCGCCTTGAACAACTCCGTCGCAGGTTTGGTGTTGTTCAGCTTTGCGATCGCTTCGAGTGCTTCCTGCCGTTGCGCCAGCGGAACGCCGTTGCGCACCAGCATCGCCTGATACACCTCCGGGGTGCGCGGCAGGTTGATCAGTTCCGCATCGGAGACGCGCTCCAGCAGATACGCCACACCCGCCGGGTTGTCCTGAGCAATCGTCTGGCCGTCCGCCAGCGCCTGCTTCCAGAACGGGTCGAGCTGCCGCATCGTTTCGCCGAGGACATAGTTGATATATTCATCCGTCGGCCGCTTCAGTGCCAGCAGAGCGATGTCGGCTGCCGCGCCATCACGGAAGAAGCTTGCCGCACGCACCGCCTGGAGTCGCACCGCGGGGTGCTCATCCTCGGCAGCCGCACGCAGCAGCGCCATCGTGTCGGCAATCCGGTCGCGCCAGTTGCACAGGACGATGGTCGCCGCCGCACGGGCGCGATGGTCCTTCGCCCTCAGCAACTGCTTGAGCAGCGGTTCGTTCACCACGTTGTGCGACTGGAACAGCCACAGCGCTTCGAGCAGATGATGCTCGTAGTCCGCATCGTTGGGGCTCAGCGCATCGATCCACTTGCGCGCCGCGGCGATCACCGCCTGTGTGTCGCGACCCGTCAGCTCAAGTTGCGCCCGATACCGCACGCGGTTCTCCGGCTCCTTGAGCAGATTCAGCAGCGCTTCAATCGGCTGGTCCGCGATCGGCTTCGGATTCAGCAAGGGACGGCCTTCGTAAACCACCCGGTAGATGCGGCCGTGCTCACGGTCGCGACTTGGATCGCGCACGTGATGCTGCATGTGACCGATGATCGGGTTCTGCCAGTCGGCGAAGTAAATCGCGCCGTCGGGACCGACCTCGAGGTCCACCGGTCGGAAGTTGGGGTCGGTCGATCGGACGATCGGCTCCACTTCCACGCCGCGAATGCTCGAGCCGTTCTCTTCCAGACGGTACTGGAGAATTCCCTGGAAGCCGATCACGTTGCCCACGAGGAAGTTGCCCTGCAGTTCTTCGGGGAAGTGGCGGCTGGAGAGGATTTCCGTGGCCGGCAGGGGGCGCGTGCGCTGCTGATACACCTGCGGCGCTCGCGGGTGCTTCTGGTTGGCGCCGTCGAGATGACCGGAGATCAGCGTGGTGTGATACGGCTGAGCGCCGGTGCCATCGGTGACGATCTGCTGTCCCCAACGATCGACGGAGTGCCCGTGCGGGTTGGCGAAGCCGTACGACACGTACCGTTCGGTTTCGAACGTTCGCGGGTTGAATCGCCAGATCGCGCCGTCGAAGTTGCGGGTGGTGCCGTAGGGCGACTCCATCTGGCTGCGGTGGAACACACCTTCGCCGAAGTAGAGCCATCCGCCGTGCAACAGGAAGCTGTTGGCCGCGTGGTGCGAGTCGCCCGACGAGAGGTGGCTCAGGAGGCGCGTGTACTGGTCGGCCTTGCCGTCGCCATCGGTGTCCTTCAGGTAAACGAGGTAGGGCGCCTGCGCGATGAGCACACCGTCGTTCCAGAACTCAAAGCCGGTGGGATCCCACAGGTTGTCGGCGAAGGTGGTGCACTTGTCGGCCTTGCCGTCACCATCGGTGTCCTCCAGCACGAGCAGACGCGCGCTCAGCGGCGTGCCGACCTTCCAACTGGTGTAGTCCTCCCACACCGCGACCCAGAGCCGGCCGTGCATGTCGAAGGCGATCTGCACGGGGTTCACCAGTTCGGGGAAGTCCTCCTCCGAAGCGAAGAGCTGAACCTTCATGCCCTTGGCGACTTCCATCTTGGCGATGGCGTCTTCACCGCTGAGGAAACGGTGCTGCCCCTCGGGACCATCGCCGGGCTTGTTGGTCGGCACGGGGATGTGCGGCGGGAGATTCGAGTCATCCGGCGCAAGTTCGCGGCCCTGTGCGGCTGCCCAGATCGACTTGTCGCGATTGGCCGCCATCACCTCGAGGATTTCCATTTCCCGCAACATGACGGTGCGGTTGGTCAGACCGTCGTAATTGAGGTGCGATCGACCGCCGTAGATGTTGTAACCATCGGTGTGGCGGTAGCGCTGGAACCAGTAGAAGTTTTTGTCGAGGATCGCCTGACGCAGCTTGGCGACGGCGGCGTCATCCATGGCGGGACGCGGGCCGAAGAGCGCATGGTCGATCGTCGTTGCAAGCCAGCGGTTGCCGCGCTCGTTCTGATGGACGCCGTTGATCGTCAGCGGTTCAGCCGAGGCTTCATACGCTTTGAGCGAGGCGTTGAAGAGGTCGACGAAGCGGACGTTGTGGTGGTGAGCCACCTCGGCGATAGCGCTGGTGTAAAGCTTGATGTTGGCGTTGCGGTCGGCAGCGCCGGGGAGATTGGCCGGGTCGATGTCTTCGACCGCCAACGGCGAGAAGAGCACCAGGCGCGCCGGGCCCCGGCCGCTGTAGTTGCTGGAGGTGATCCGTTTGATGAAGGCCGCCAGATCCTGCTTGAACTTGTCGAGCCCCGTGAGGCCGGCGAACGACTCGTTGAACCCGACGAAGGCGAAGACAACGTCCGCCTTGGCGCGGCGGAGCCATTCATCCTCGCTGCCGAAGCCGTCGACGCGGAGTTGCACGCTCAGTTCGTCGCCGGCGTGAGCGATGTTGCGCACGACCAGTTCCTGATCGGGGAAGCGCGACTGGATCGCCGTCTCCAGCCAGCCATCGTGCTGGATCCGCTCCGCCATGCCGGCACCGACGATCGCGATGTGATCGCCCTTGGCGAGTTCGAATGGCTGCGGGGCGGGGGATTCGGCGGTGATGGTACGGGGCGCGACGACAGCCCCCAGAACCAACGCCGTCAACAACAACAGCTTCCACACGAGCGAGCCGGAACGGGTGTGAACCATTGGATTACGCACCTTTAAACGGAAGTTGGGCGGGATCATGCCATCCACGCACGGTCATCGGGATATGGCACCATGGTACCGCTGCGATTGCCGTCCTGCACACCGTTGCCCGGAGCGGAATGTTGTCCGGGTGTCAGGTGCTCCTGCTCCGCTGGCGGGATCGGGTCGCGTTCCCCCCGTGGCCTGTTTCGAAGAGCGGTCGCGTGCAGCGGAACGCGACCTGGCGATGGACCGATCGCCCACAGCGCAGGTCGGTCCGCCATGAAAGCGACACACGGAGTGAAATTCCGCGGACGGAGCGGAATCAATTGGGAATGAAGTGGGCGATGACGGTTCGTTGTTTGGAGGGCGGCATGTGAGCTGGTTTGCGATGGGGGCGAACTGGAAATGAAAAAGCCCCTCGACGGGACCAACCGTGAGAGGCGTGGTCGCGACGAGGGGCTGTCGATGTTTGGCGATCCGGGTTGAGTCGGGCGGTTTGTCCCGCGTGTTACTCCCGCTCGTTGCGGATCCGGGCGGCGCCGATCAGGCCCATGAGGACGAACCCACCCCAGACGGCAGCGGGAACCGGCGCGACGGGCGGGGGCGGCGGAGTGGTGCTGACGAACTGCGCACTCTCCCCATCGGGAGCGATGGCGATGACGTGCATGCCGATGCGGATGCGGTCATCGGACAGGCCGAGTAACGCCTTCTCCAGATTCGCGAACGTGCCGTTGAGGGCCAGTTCGATGATGAGCGATTCGCCGAGCCCGATGCCGGCCTTGGGCGGTGGGGCTTGGGCATTGAACGCGAAGGCGGTGACAAAATTGGGGTTAGCACTATTGGCGCTGGGAAGTGCGGCGGGAGCGCCGCCGAACACGAAGTTCACCCCTGGCCCATTGATGATCGTATATGAACCCTGGTTGAGCAGGCCGCCGGTGTCTTCGAAGTAGACCCCCTTGATGGCCGAGGCTGCCCCCGGGGTCGTGTTCTCGATCAGAAAGCTGACTTTGCTGGTCACATTGTTGTAGCTGACGGTCACCTTCAATTGGCTGGACACGTCCGCGCCGCTGCCGCCGATGTGCATGAAGTCGAGCACGGTGTCGGCGCTCGCGTTGGTCGTGGCGGTCATGAACAGACCGGCCAACATCAGGATCCGTGTCAAACGTCCGGGATTCATCACCTTATTCCTTGAATGTGGCTACCCGCGTGGAATACATCCCATACCATCCAAACGGCTATCGCGTTTCAAGTGGCTGGCGGTGCGGGCCGGTAGCGTGCAAGTTCGAAAAAAGCGAATCGGACTAACGGGTGATGCAGTGGTCGACATCAGACAGGATGTCATCGCAGGTGATTTGCCTGCCGACCACACTTATTCAACAAGCCTGGTGATCTGAGCCGGATCAGGTAGAGCGGTTGATTCAGCGCGTTTTCCCCCTCGCTGTCGCTCCCATCCGGAGACCCACTGCACCCCCGCAGGTTCTCCGTTTCGGGCGAGATTCCTCGCCAGTTCCATCAAAAAAGGCCTCGTCGGCCTGCGAAACGAGGGGCGGTTTGTACCGCTTCGCTTCGCAGGCCAGACGCGACCTTTCAAAGAACGAGTCTCAGAGCGTGATTACGCCTGCCGACGACGGCGAACGTAACCCGCACCGATGATGCCCAGCAGGGGCAACGCACCCATCGCCACAGCCGGGTTGGGGACGACGACGGAAAGGTTAACAATCCCGTCGCCTGTGGTGCCAGCTGCAGCGTTCACCGGCAGCTGAATGTAGAGCGACGTGAACTCGCCCGAGAACGACTTACCCGGCTGAAGCCGCGGATCGTTGATGTCGAGAAACGCGCTGCTGCTGAAGAAGCCATTGACAGTCAGACCGTCCAAAGTCCAACCGGTGTTCGCGTTTCCGCCAAGGGTGGCACCTGCCACAACGGTCGCCTCATAGCTTTCGCCGTTGGCATCCTGCAGCTTGAAGTAACCACCAGTAACGGTGCCATTGTCGAACGTGATATAGCTGTCAGGAGCAACGTAGCCAGCCGCGCCGCCGCTGCCAAAATTGAACGGGACGGGGGACCCGTTCAACGTGACGCCCACGATCGTACCACCGGACAGTTCCATCGTGCCCGTGTAGTTGAGGCCGGTGAACTGACTGTCGACGGTAACGTTAACCTCAGTTCCGGCTTGAAATTGATTGCCGACGAAGAACGCGTACACCGCAGCCGCTTCGGTCTGCTGAGCAGAACCAATCGACGCGATGGTGAGTGCGGCCGTAACGGCCAGACTCGAGAATAAACGGCGATTCATTTTGGATCCTTTTCTTCTAAAGGTTCGTTGCGAAAAATATTCTCTCTTGAATTCGTCACACTTGCAAATCGATACTTTGTCCTCTTAACCTCGCCTCGGCTTTTCCCTTTCTGCTTTGTGGCGGACGCCTCATCCGCGGGCTTTTCCCTCTTCGCTTTCGTGACGCCGGCAACGCGGGCCCTGCCTCAAGGCCTCGGGCATTGTCGGGATCACGATCCCCTGGCGCGATGTGCACCGTGCCTTCGGTGCGACCTCGCCACCCCAAGTTGTACTGGCTTCCCGGCTCCGGGTACCCCTCATCGCGGAAAGGTTCCCCTCTCACTTCGAGGCGAATTGTACTGGCCCGTCAAGGGGCCAACCATCAGGAAAAATTCAAACAAGGCCCAAATAACCCTTAGGCGATTTGAGCCGACCTGGTCCCCTTGAAGCCCTCACCAACGTCGAAATCAAAAGGGGAAAGCCATGGCAAGGGTAGGCAGCCCTTGCCATAGCCCCCCCGTACAGGAGTCGCGCGCCTCCTGTCTGGCCAGACGAAGTTGCGCCGCGCCGATCCTATATAGATGGTTGCTCCACGCTCCGGGCACGGAGGCGTCGTTCCCTCGCAGGGGCAACCATTCACACTTAAGAGTTAACGCGTCAATAAAGAATCACGGCTGCAGAACCAGCCGTGAAATGAACGAACCTTGGCAGTCGCGGCAGGTGGCGGTCAAACGCGTCCGCGTCGCCACCGCTGCACACCGATCCCCGTCAGCATCACCCCGCCCGCCAGCATCGGGGCCGGCAGGGGCACGACGATGATCTGGTCCTGAATGTTGCCCGTCACACCTTCCCACGGCGAGCTTAACGCTTTGAGAGAAAGACGTTTAGCATCCGGGTCCTGCCATCCCAGGTCGTCGAGCCAGCTCTGCGCGAGGTCGCGGGCGGTCGGCTGGTTGTGGATCAACAGGTAACCATCGGTCAGGTCGAACACATCATCGGTTTCCGCGACGATCTCCCAAACCCCCATCTGAAAGGCCATGGCTTCAATGGGCGTCCAGGCGGCGAGGGTCTTTCCCTTGAAATAAGCGCCGAACCAGCGTGCCAGCGCGTCAGCCTTGCCATCGCCCATCTGCGCCCAACCCACGTTGGGAGCTTGATTTGCATCGACGACAGCGTACTGGAGCGATTCGTACATCGGCACGGACTCGGCCGCCTCAATGCAGAAGCTGATGAACTGGTCACCCACGTTGTAAGGAAGCAGGTTACCATCGTCGCTTTGCAGATCCCAGAGGAAGATGCCTGCGGCACCGCTCACCGTGGTGTCGCCGTACTGAACCTTGATCGTACCGCCCTTGTAGCCGACGATTTCGGCCGTGATGGAGCCAGCGGACGCCTGCGATGTAATCGCGAGAGCCAGACACAGCGACAACGCGAGCGCAAGTCGAGTGCGAACCATTCTTTCATCCCTTCCTGATACAAATTCGGAGCATGGCGGGCCGTGGCCTACTCATTTCCCGACTCACCTGAGACACCTTGAAAAGGTGCGGCTCACTGAGTTGGAACCATCCGGGGTTCCCCCCCCGAGGACAGCAATTATACCTCGTGTTTCAACGATTGTCGGGAAATTTGCGTGTTTTCACGGCGAGCGATCGCCTGATCGCGTTCCCTCTGATCGTTCCATCGAGGTGAAATGCGTTAACGCATTGATAAACATTAACTTGTATATGTTCGGCCGCATCCCGGCAGTACTGCCATCGGACGCCGCACAAACCTTAACGCTAGAAAAATGAGGAGTTTGTGATACAGCCAGGTCAACCGTTGACGCTCGATCCATCGCGTCAGGGTTGCACTGTGGGCGCGGCCTCGAGCCGTTTACGCAATGCCTCCGCCTGCTGTTGGGTGCGAGGGTTCGGGTTGGCGGCGAGGCGGGCCTCAGCCTGGCTGAGCAGACGCCGCGCTTCCTCCGGTTGGCTCATCTCCACCCGCACGTTGGCGATCGCGATCAGCCAGCGCGGATTTTCCGGGTCCATCTGGTTGACCCGGGTCCACGTATCGATGGCTGCGTCCCATTCTCCGCGCGTCTGGTAAATCTGGGCAAGCGTGTCGCGGTATTCGAGCTGATTCGGTGCAAGGGCGATCGCTTTCTGAGCCAGGTCGGCCGCTTCCTCGAGCGCCTCTGTGTTGCGGCTGAGCACGACCGCCAGGTTGTTCATCGCCACCGCGAACTGGTCGTTTTGCTTCAGCGCAGCCCGGTAGTAACGTTCCGCTTCGTCATAGGCCTTCTGATAATCAGCCACGGCACCGCGCAGCAGCAGGGCGGCGGGCGAAGGCGTTTCGACATTGAGCACCTCGTCGAGGATGGCGATGGCGCGTTTCATCGCCTCGTCATGCTCAAAGCGAATCCCGCACCGCTGCCAGGCGTTGGCGAGGGTGAGCTGCTCGTGCTCGGTCGTTTCGATCAACGGCTGCACCTCGTTGATCCACTGCTCGATCGCTGAAACGCTGGGCAAGCGTTCGCTGGCGAGCGTCAGCCAGGCAACACGGATCTGGGACGACTGGCTCAACCGCGGACGGAGCACCTGCTGCGCCTGATCATATCGGCCGGCCGCCATCGCCGCGGTGGCGTACTGAAGGATGAACGCTTCCGATGGATCGGCCGACTGTTCGAAGTGCGGCTGCAGAAGATTGAGCGCATCCACAGCACGATTGGTACGAACCAGAAGGTCCGCCATGAGCAGATCGACCGCCTGCGTGCTTTGGTTCTGCCCCGCGATGAGCGTGCGCAGATTGTTCGCCGCGGTCAGGGCTGCACGGTATTCGCCGGCAAGACTGCGGTACTGAATCGTCATCTCCAACGGCAGCGGCATCTGCGGGTTGGCACGCGCGAGCCGTTCGGTCAGGTCGGCCGCCTCACGGTACTGCCCCTGACTGGCGAGTATCGCCGCGAAGGCGACCTGCACCGGTGCCACCCGTGGGTGGTTGCCGGCTACCTGTTGCAGTTGGTTGATGCGCGTTTGCGTGGGGGTGTTGCCGTTCTCGATGTCGACCACAGCCGCGATCATCGTGCGAACCGCTTCACGCTCCGCATCGGAAGCGCTGAGCAGCCCCAGGATGAGCGAACGGGTGATGCTGTTGGCCTGTTTGAGCTGACCCACCAGTTCACGCTGTCGCAGGAGGAATGCGATACGTGGATCGTTCAGGCGCGCCTGATCCGCCGTCGTCATCACTTCGACGATCGTCGGAAGATCGCTGTGCGTGATGTGCCATTGCAGGAGTCCAGCCCATGCGGGAACGGACCTGGAATCCGCAGCGATCGCCTGCTTGAAGTGCGACAGCGCCTGCTCGGCGTTGCCCCGGCTGGTCCAGAACGCGCCGAGGATGAGGTGGCGCTGCACCACGTTCGGTTCCGCACGCTCAAGGCTTTCCATCGCGGCGGCAAGACGCTGGCGATCGTTCTGACTGTAGTAGAACGATGCAGCGGCAACCGCGGCAGCGGGAGTGGGGGGCTGCTGAATCAGCGCATCGAAGATGCGTAGTGCTTCGGCTGTGTCGCCGCGCTGCGCGTGCAATGTCGCCAAGAGCAGGCGAGCCGCCGCCTGCGGATCATCGTCGCGGTCCACCGACCGCGCCAATTTGATCGCGTCATCGACGTCGCCGATCTCGGCGTAAGCACGCGCCAGCATGATGCGCAGGTTCGGGTCATCAGGGTTACGCTCGTGCAGCCGTTGCAGCACCAGCCGCGCCTGAGCGCGATCGTCGTTGGCCAGGAGCAGACGGACGAGCTCCAATTGCAGCCCCAGGTTGTTGGGGCTCTGATTGATTGCCTGCGTGAGTTGCTGGACAGCCGCCTGCGTGTCGCCGAGTCGGGCGTGCACCTGGCTGAGTACGAGACGAAGGTCCAGTCGGGTCGGCGCCTGACGTACGAGGTTGTTGAGCCGTTGCAGCAACTCGCGCAGCGCGACCGTGTCGGGCGAGCCAGCCAGATCAAAGCGGGCTTCGTAAACCTGTACGGCGATACTGTCGGCGGGCGAAACCGCCTTGAGTTGTTTAATCGCCTGTTGCGTCAGTTCGCGATCCTGCCACAGCGCGTTGGACTGCAGCACGCCATCGAGCACGCCACGGTTGTTGGAATAGTCGGCAAGCAGGCGACGACATTGCGCGATCGCTTCGGCGGCATTCCCCGAGGCGTCGAGCAGTTGCAGACGCATGACCTGAAGCCGGGGATGCTGGTCGGCAGGGGCGTGGGTGATCGCCTGATCAAGCAGGGGCACCGCATCGGCGAACTGGCCGGCGGCCTGCATCGCGTTCACCTGATTCATCGCGGTGAAGAACGCGTTGTCGCCATGGTTCTGCGCGATCGCGGCATGGCACGCATCCTCGAGTCCCAGCTTTGCATCGCGGCTGATGTTCGCCAGCATCTGGAGGACGCCGGGATGAGGCAGGGGATCACGCGCGAGCGTGCTTTCGATCAGTGCGCGGAGGTCCTTCAGCTCGTTGCCGCGGGCCAGAAGCTGAGCCACCGGGACAATGATGTCCTCGCGCAGTTGCGGCTGGCTGAGCGCATGACGCACCAGATTCATTGTTCCGTTGATCTGCTCTTCGTTGAACCGATCGCTGGCGGCGGCGAGGGCGGTAATCAGCATCGCGTAGGCGTCGCCGTTGTTGGGCGAACGCTGCAACGCCGATTCGGCTGCGGCCGCGGCGGCGAGCGGCTGCTGCAGCACCATCATCGCACGAGCCATCTCCAGACGCGGTGTCGCCCACGTTGGCGATGTTTCGATCGCTTTGCGCCACGCGGTGATCGCCAGGTCCAGTTCGCCCGCTTCACGGTAGGCGGAAGCCAGGAAGTGATACGCAAAGGCGTTGGCGCGACGTTCGGTTGCCTCGCGGAAAACCTTGATGCGCTCCGTGAGCGAGGGCGGTTGTTCTCCCTGTCGCATTCGAGCAAGCGTGCGCAGCAACGGGAGCCAGTCCTGAGCAGCGTTTTCATCCACGCGCGCAGCCAGTTGTTCGATCTGTGCCTTGGCCGATTCGTTGGCGTCGAACCGCGCGAGCGCCTGGTAGGCCAGAAGCTGCGACGATGCGAGGTGATGCTCGAGGTCCAGTTCCGCAATCAGGTTGTCCAGCGCTTCACGGCGGCCGGCCTGCAACAGTCGCTCGGCCGTGTGAACCTGCATGCCCGGGTCATCGAGCTTGCCTGCTACCTTTTGCAGCACATCGAGCGAGCGGTGAAAGAGGTTGAGTTGTTCGAACTCGATCGCCAGCGCACGGATGTACTGGGCATCGAGAATGGGTTCATCGTCAAGATCCTGCAGAATTTTCACCGCTTCGACAGGCGCGCCAGCCATGCGATGGCTGTGCGCTTCGAGCAGGCGGAGGATGCGGGCGTCGACATCCTGCTCTTTCCATTTCGCCAGTCGCTCGAAGTAGGCTTCGCTGGGTTGCGCCATCTCGCGAAGAATGTCGTACGTCAGCAGGTAGCCGGGCAGCGCGCCGGGGGCGGCGGCGGTGAACTTGTCCGCTTCCGCCAATGCTTCGGGCAATTGGCCCTGCATGCGCAGTGCTTCGGCGCGCCAGCGGTGCAGATGCCCGGCCATCGCGGCCTGTTCCGATGTGCCGGTCGAAGTGGCAAGCTGTTCCGTTTCCTTGAGCACGCCCGCGTAATCCTGCCGCAGAAGCAGGGCCTGGAAGCGGATCTCCAGCAGTTCCGCATCCTGTGGCGCGTAGCGCAGCAGCGATTGCGCCAGTTCAGCCGCCTCGGTGATGTACCCGACGCGCGTGTAGAGTTTGAGCAGCGTGCGGCCAGCTTCGAGGTTGTCCGGCTCGGAGGTGATGACGCGTCGCAGCACCGCGATCGCATCGGTCAGGTGTCGCCCGTTGGGGCGGGGCACTTCCTGCCGCGCCTTGGCATAGGCAAGCGAAACCTCCATGTCCTCCGGGTGACGCTGAAGGTACGTGCCCAGCTTGTGCAGGGCGGATTCGTAGTCCTTCTGTTCGAGCGCGACCATGCCTTCGGCACGGCTCGCGGTGATGCGAGCCTTGATCTGCGAGGTGCGAACAAGGACGAAAACGGTCACCCCAAGCAGCAGCGCAGCGGTGATGCCCAGAAGAATCAGCAAACGATGGCGGGTTTTGGTGCGTCGTATCATGTCGGGTTCAGCCGCGGAATATGTGCTTGATGGTCATACCGATAATCCAGAGATCCAACATGAAGTTGGCTTTCTCTACGTACTGCATGTCATATTTGATCCACTCCTGAAAGTCCTGGCCCTGTTGGCGGGTGCGCATGACCTGCCACAGACCGGTGACCCCAGGCCGAACACTCAAACGCGCTTCGCGCCACGGCGGGCAGCACTGGTTCTCCGCACGCGGACTGGGGCGCGGCCCCACGATCGACATGTGGCCCACCAGCACGTTGAGGAACTGCGGCAATTCATCCACCTGATAACGGCGGAGGAATCGGCCGACGCGCGTGATGCGTGGATCGTCTTCGATGTAGAACTGCGGACCGTCCGCCTGGTTTGCCTGTTGCAGTTGCGCCTTGATGGCGTCGGCGTCCTTGCGCATGGAGCGGAACTTGAGACAGGGGAAGTTCTTGCCGCCACGTGTTTCCCGCTGATGGGCGAAGAAGAACGGTCGGCCGTCCTCCAAATAAATCGCCAGCATGATGAAAGGAAAGAGCGGCAGAATGAACGCGAGCACCGTCAGCGAGAAGAGGATATCGAACGCTCGTTTGCTGATGCGATAGAGCAGGGACGATGAGCTGTGGGGCGTCTGTTCGCGCTTCCACAGATCGGGCGACTGGCTGGGCATCGGCTCCAACTCGTCCCAGACAACCTGCGGCACCTGCGGCCGCGCATTCGGGTCGTCCCAGAGCACCGTCGGCCCGAGCATGTCCTCATCAGGAATGGTGCGGCCGGCGCCGATCCATACCGGTCCCACCGCGCGCGGCTCGCTGGTGATCTGCGCGGTGGCATGGGTCCACACCGACGGCGCGGGCTGCTGAATCTGATCGATCGTGGCATCGGGATGACGCCAGCGTGCGATCAGGTGTTTGACGTAATGTGCCAGTTCAGCGTCATCGTTGGCGTCAAACAGCATGCCCTCGTACGACGCAACGGCGCGGTAGGCCCGCGGAATGCGGCGGCGCAATTCGCGCCAGCCTTGGGTGCCCTGCCCCATCTGCTGCCACTGTCGGGCAAGGTGCTGGTTGGTGGTGAGGGCGACACGGGCGAGTTCAACCGCGCGGTCGCCGTACTGCCGAACGATGCGGTCGAACCTGCCCTGCGCATCGAGGACGACCTGCTCGTGATAGGGGCGTTGACGCGCATCGCGCAACCGCAGGAGCATGATCTCCGGTTCGAGCCATGCGAGGCGATCGAGGAGGGGACGCAATTCGAACGCGACCAGCAGCGAGGCGGGGGTGAGCAGGTAAAGCTCCGCCGACTCGACGATTTCCGATGCCATGCCCTGGCGCACGACCTGCACGCCGCGCGCCGCCCAGAAGCGGTCGTGCAACTGCAACGGGTTCAAGCCCCAGATGGTGGGCTTGTCCGACAGGTCGGCAAGTGGTGACGCCCGTTCAGACGTCGCCGTGGTAGGGTCTGCAAGTGTGGTCATGATGGTTGCGGGTTTTACGTCGCGGGCAAATCAGTCGCGATCGGCGTATAGACTCGGTTGCTCCTGAACGGCCTCGACACTCTGCGCTTTGGAGGCGACGATCTGTCGTCGCAAAATCGATTTGTGTCCGTTGTTGCTGGCGGGAACGGAACGCGAAACGCTGAGCGTCGAGCTGAACGCCGAACGCGCCATGTCCTGGTGATGGGCACGGTTGAACACCACGCCGGCAAACCGAGCGCCGATGCTGACAAGGTGCCCGACGCTGTGCTCATACTGGCTGCGGTGGTTGCCGCGCGACACGATGAGCACCACGCGGTCCGCTTCGGCGGCAAGCATGGATGTCTCGACCGCGCCCGGTGTCGGGCCGCTGTCGATCAGAATGGTATCGAAGGTGCCACGCACTGATCGCAGCACGCGACGCAGCGCCTCGGGGGAGTACCCGCTGTTGTCGGGATCCGCCACCGCGCCCACCGGCATGACGAAAAGATTGTTCACATCGGTGGAGAGGATGCAGTCGCGCAGCGGTGCGCCCTTGACCGCATCGGTAAGTCCCTTGTGAACGGAGCCGTCGGCTTCGTGACCGTGCGCGAGCATGCGTGTCAGACGCGCACCGACAAGGTCGCCGTCGATCAGTAGCGTTCGTGAGCCGGAGGTGGCGAACGATTCGCCCAGCGCCTGGGTGAGCGTCGTCTTGCCCGAACCGCTCGTGGGGCTGGTGATCAGCAGAGCCTGTCCCTTCTCCGGATCCTTCTTGAGTTGGAGCAGGGTGCGGATGTGATGCACGCCCCAGGTCATCGATTCATAGCGCTCGTTGTCGGCGGGCCCGTGCAGCTCAGGCAGCAGTCCCAGCAACGAGATGGGGCCAAGCCCCTGCATTGCGTCTTCGGAATAACGCAGCCGCGGATCGAAGAATCCTACGAGCATCACGAGCCCCACGCCCAGCGCGCCGCCTCCCAACGTTCCGGCCACAGCCATCTGCAGCTTGCGTTTGGCATTGACCGGGCTGGTGGGGGTGTCGGCTTCACTGACGACTTCAACACGACCGCGAATCGTCTGTTCAACGTTGAGCTCTTCAATACGCTGGTTGGTTTCATCGAGGCGTGCTCGGATATCACTCGCCTGATCGTGCCAGCGCGCCAACTGATTGCGTCGATCGACGATATCGCCGACTTGCGCTCGGACCATTTGCGACTGGTTACGCAGGTAGGCGACACGCTCCTGAACACGATTGAGGTCGAGTGCCGGGTTCAGTACGTTGCCGTCGGTCGCCTCCAGTGCGGGCGATTCAAGGAATTGTGTCATGCGTTCCTGAATGTCGCCGTTCAACGCGTGAAGCTGACCACGAACCAGTCGCACGTTGGGATGCTGATCGCCGTACTTGACTTTCAGCGACCGCAGACGTCGTTCGTAGTCGGCACGTTCCGCCAACAGCATGCGCATATCGGGGTCGAACTGCGCGATCCGTTCCGGAGTGATCACCGGATCGACGGCAGCGGCGTCATCCGAATCATTATTTTCCATGGCCGGACGCAGCTCCGCCAGATACTGCTCGGCGACGCTCAACTCGGTTGTGATGCGGCGGTCCTGCTCCAGGAGTTGCTCGTAGCGCGACTTGAGACCTTCCTCGCCCAAATCGCCCGCCAGCGTCCGGATGTTCTCCTGCAGACGCGACAGGTCGTTGCTCAATGTCGTTCGACGGTTGCGCAGCGTCTCCATGCGGGCCGCATCCGTCTGAGCATCGGATTCGCCGAAGACCCGCATGTAGGCACGCACCACCGATTCCACTGCAACGCGCGCGGTCTGCGGATCGTCATCTTCGAATGAGACAAGGACAATCTCGCTGCCCCGTGTGTTGCTGATCTGCAGCGACTCGTTGAACTTCTCGAAGCTTTCGGGACTCACCGGCCAGCCGCGTGCCCGCCACGCTTCATTTTCCATGGCAAGGTTGACGATGCGCGGGCTGCCCATCTGTGCGACCTGTGTGCGCACAAACGATTCGTACGCCGGCAAGCGATGCTCATCGAGTTGCTTGATGATTGCCGGGAGCACCGCGCGAATGCGCAGCATGGCTGTGCTCTGATATTTGGGCACGTAGAGCTTCAGCGCCAGCGCGCCGCCGATGGCGGCGAACGTCACGCCCAGAACCGCCGCCCAGATGAATCGGCCACGCAACAGGCGCACGACCAGCTTCAGGGGCGAGCCCGGTTCAGGCGGCGCCTCCGCAGCCATCGCCTCCGACGCCGGAAAGGGCATCGGCGTCGGCATCGTTTGCGGGTCCACTTTCACCACCTCCGTGTTATTTGTCATGACGCACTCCCGAACGAATCGTCCGGATCACCGGATGGTACCGGTCAATCAACTGTTCAATCGTTGCTCTTCGTTGCTCTTCGGTCAGGTCATCGTTGAAGATGAACTGCATCTGCGCCGCCCCGAAGAATCGGTGCCGATAATCCGTCTCCAGTGACTTCAAACTCGCCATATCCGTTGCAAACGTTCCATCCGGAAGCAGAATCACGTTCGCCACGGTCAGCCGCCGCGTTCGCCCCAGGTCCACCCGTTCGAAGCGGTACTCCATCCCTTCCAGCTGCTTGTCGCCGGTACTCCATCGGCTGGGGGTTGCGCCGGTCTGTTTCCAGCCGCTGTTGGGGTAACAGATCGGCGGATAGTGCCCCGCCATGTCCCGGGCATCGCCGCAGTGGATCAGAATGAAGCTCGTGTTCATTCCGGTCGGCTCGTGAATGTACCGTTTGCTGAGGGTGACGTTCGGACGAAGCATGCTTACCGCCGCGGGGGGCAGCGGCACGTCTTCGCTCGTCCAACCGTCAGTCGGCTCCGGCAACGCCGCGAGCGCATCCTGAATGGATGCGTGATAAGGCTCCGCGTCCTCGGGTTGAGGCAGCCAGGTGCGCTGCATGCCCAGGCCGACGAGCAGCAGAATCGTGATCAGGCAGCTTGCGAGTGTTCGCATGGTTTGCTCAGGGTAGGAATGTCAAAGCGACGGAACAGCTGCTCCTCCGCATCAGGCATGGGCGAGCGTGAATCGCTGGACCGGCACGAGCGCCCACCGCAGCAGTTCAATCAGCCCCATCAGGCTCAGAAACGCCACGATCAGCATCACCCAACCGCTGATGTCGTGAAATTGTTCCGCGGTGGTGTGATCGGCGTACCCGTACAGCAGCACGGTCGGGATCAGCCGCACCACGTTAAAGAAGATGGCCGACAGCGGCGACGCCAGGAGGATCAGAAAACGCACGCCGTTACGCAACGGTTGCGTGAACGCATAGGTGAAGCTGACGAGCACCAGCGTGAACACCATGCGCATGCCGTTGCACGCTTCGGCGATGTTCACGGGCATTTCGTTCACCAGAAGCTGATTGCCGCTTCGCACCACATCGAAGCCGCACACCTCGGTAATGGCGCGGGTCCACTCCGCGGTGATCGTCTGCATGGGGATGCCGACCATCTGCCGGATCGTGCCGGGTACCGGGAGAATGAACGCGAGCGCGACGAACGCCGGCAGAAATCGCCGAAGCACATCCATGCCCCAGATGCTCAAGGCACAGCCGGTCACCACGAGCACCGCGCCGAAGTGCCAGAACACCTGAATCCAGTACATGTATCCGACCGCATAGAACAGCCAGCCCACCGCCACGACGACCGGGCCGATCCACGTGCCGTACTGCTCCATGATGCGCAGGCGGTGTCGCCTCGCCCAGACCAGCCAGCCGATGATCAGCGGCGCCAGCAGGATGTGACTGGCCTCCTCATCCTTCAGACCGATGCGAACGATGTCCACCAGCGCATCGCGCACCATCCACGCGCCGATCGTCGCCAGCAGCAACGCCGACCACAAATGCCAGCGTCGCCAGGCACGTCGACCCTTTGGCAACAGTGTCCCCTTGGTTGCACCCATCAAAGCCCCCAACCCTTTCTGCGTTGAGCGGACTGGACCAGTTCGCCCAGCACCCGCTGCCCCTTGCGCACGATGCCACCGGGGCCCACCACGGAATCGACCACCACGGCCCCGCTTTCCACCACGCCCCCGCTGAGCACCACCGAGTTGAACACCCGCGCATCGGGCGAAACCGTGGCGCCGCCTTCCACAATGCGGAACGTCGGCTGCCACTTCTCCGAAAACGGATGGAGCACCTGTCCGTCGCCCATGATGTCGTGGTGATACTGGTGCAGCGCGTTGAGATAACTCTCGCGACACCGCACCGGCAACGCCAACGGCTCATCCAGGCACAACACCTCCACCCGACAGTGCTGACGCAGTCGAGGCAGTGCCTGCTCCTTCAAATCGACATATCCAACCTTCGGCACCAGATCCAACGCCGATCGCCGCAACAACATCAATCCCGAAGGCGCGCCGTCCGGCTCAACCAGCAGAACCGCGTCACCCGCCAAATCCATCATCTTCCGCACAATCGGCGCAAGCGGACGACGAATCTGCTGGGCGCCGTGAGCGACAAGAAAGAGACTGTCTTCGGCATACGGCTCCGTGACATCGCGCAGAACCCCGGCCGTGCCACGCAACTCGCAACGGTCGTGATCCATCAGCAGGTTCACCCGACCGTTCATTCCCGTGACGCTTGGCGGATTGACGTGGCTGTTATACAACACCCGTGTGGTCAATTGCGGCGCATCCAACGCCTGTGCCAGGTCCAGCGCCAGTTCATACCAGTGCCGCATGAGCGACTTGTCCGCCGTCAACGGCAGATCCATCACCGATCGCCCAATCGACCGAATCAAAGGTGTCGGCCGAATCGACCCGCAAAGCAACACAAGGGCGTCGATGCCGTGAGACGCCGTCCTGTGTTGTTTGCCATTCACCACTTCCGGAAGCCTCTCAGTGGTTGTCATTGCCTCCTCCTCGTACAAGCCGTATTGAGCCGCAGATCGTGAACGTTCTCAAACATTGGTCGTTTCAGTCGGTGTTGCCGTCGTTGAGGATGATGTCGCGTGTTCCAGCGGCACGGAATCCAAGCTCGACTGCAGCATTTCGGATGGATCGTTGATGAACTGCCGCAGTGCATCGATAAGCTGTGCGTGTGCCATTGAAGGTTTTCGCTTCGCTGGACCGAGTTCTTCAAGTGCATCCAATGCCTGAATCAACGATTCTTCGTCCTCGGTGACGCGAAGGCCGCTCAATGAACCAAAACTGCGAGCGGTTGCCAACTGATGATCGTTGCGCTGCTCTCGGTAACGCGCCAGGCGCGGCATGACGATCAATGGCTTGGCAAACTCCATTGCTGAAATGATCGTTCCCATTCCGGCATGGGCAACGATGGCATCGGCCTGCTCGAAGTTGGCCTGGAACTCAGCCGGTGGAAGCTCACGCACCCAGCGAATGTGACGCGGCTGCCACTGCGTCGGGCCGATCTGGGCGAACACATCGTCCCGCTGACGAGCCGCAGCCCATTCATCCACCTGACGCACAAGACGATCAAACGGCAGCTGCGTACCAACCGTCACAAAAATCATAGTACCGCCCCTAAATAGCGTGGCCCCGACTCGCGCGCGAGATGAGGCCATTGAGTTAACCACAGATCCGCGTGACGTCCTGCCAGTTCCCCCGACATCGAAAGCTTCTCAGCGTTGGCGATGCTGTCGATCCAGATCGTCTGCGCGCCAACCCATTTGCCGAATCGAATGGCGAAGTAGCCCGGTGCAGCGCCCGTCGAAATAATGACATCCGGCCGCAGGTAAAGAACCAGTGCTGCGACATGCAGAGCCGTCAACACCATGCGGAACTTGCTCCATCGGTTGGCATCGCGCACCAGATAGAAGGAAGCCGAACCGACTTCTGATTGGTAGCCCGCGTGCGTCGTCAGGTACATCACCTCATGACCCTCAAAGGCGGGGATGATTCGCATCATCTGAACCCAGTGGCCGCCGCCCGAAGCAACAGCCAGCACACGTTTGCGCGCTGTCTTGTCCCCGCTTCGCATTGCCGTTGCCTCATCAGCGGTGGAGCCGGAGGATGCAGAGGTTCCCTGAAAAGGATGATCGAGCTTGTGGTGATAGGACGAGGTGGTCATATCATGTCCGTGGATGGTTCGATATTGTCACGTACTGGCGATGGTGGCACGGGAACTGTCGTCACGTGACCATGCGATGTCCTGCGACTGGCGCAATCGTCGGCGTGATTGCAATACGGTCCAGATCACAATCCCCAAGTAGACGGGTAGCGACAGCCAAAGATCCGGACGCGAAACGACGGTTCGGAATAACGTCGAGCGGTTGCTTTTGATCTGTCGTTCCGTGCCAAGTGTTGGAAAACGGCGGCGAAGTTCCATCGTGCCGAACCGACTCCGCGTCTTGATCGCAAGCAACCCCTTCAGTGTTGCCGGTGC
>CAZEFM010000021.1:0-33187 GCA_964511575.1 uncultured Phycisphaeraceae bacterium
GGAAGGACGTCTGCTGTACCTCGGCTGCGCGACGGGCCACACCAGCTTCGTCATGAGCATCAGCTTCGCCAATCTGGTGATCGCGCAGATCGAACTGGCCGCCAACCAGGACAAGTACGAGAAGAAGGTGTACGTGCTGCCCAAGCATCTGGATGAAAAGGTGGCGCGGCTGCACCTGGCGAAGCTCGGCGTGAAGCTGACGACCCTCAGCCAGGAACAGGCCGACTACATCGGCGTGCCGGTCGAAGGCCCGTACAAGCCCGAGCATTATCGTTACTGATGATAGAGGGCCAGGGGCCCGGCTCGATACAATCCATTGAACGGCAACAGGCCGCAGCTGCACGTTCCGCGTGTTGGCTGCGGCCTGTTGTCCAAGTTAGAATCGCATTGCTTGATTCACAGTGTGCCGTTCGGATGATGGGGGCGATCGATGAACGCAAAGAACTCGCAACATTCGACGGCCACTGACCTGGCGATGCTTTGCCCGGCGTGTGCGTACGACCTGCGCGGGTTGCCTGCGGGGACATGTCCGGAGTGTGGTCATGCGTTCGATCCCGCGGAACTGAGTCGCTCGCAGATTCCCTGGAGCTATCGCAAGGTGATCGGCCTCTTTCGGGCGTACTGGCGCACGGTCTGGTTGGTGATGTTCCGTGACCGGCAGTTTCGGCATGAAATCAGCAGGCCGGTGAGCTATCGCGATGCACGATGGTTTCAGACGCTGACGGTAATATTGACGGTGGTATCGCTGATCGCCGTCGTGGTGGCGATTCATCTGGCGGATGAAATCGAAGCGGTAACGCTCCTGTTGGACAAAGTGTGGACGATCCCGATCGCGGTAGGCCTGTTGGCGCTTTTCGTCACGGCCATCACGGGCGTTCACACCTACTGGTTCCATCCGCGACGGCTGCCGATCGTTCATCAGAATCGCAGCGTGGCGTTGTCCTACTACTGCTGCGCTCCGCTGGCGTGGACGCCGATACTGGCGGCATTAACGATCGCCATCACCGCTGATGTGGCGATGCAATCACCCCGGCAAACCGATCCGCCTTGGGTGGCGATGATTCTGTCGGTTCCCCTGTTCCTGGGAACGTTGGGCGTGGTGGTTTCTCTCTGGTTCCTTCCGGTACGGATGGTTCATTTCTTCGCAACGCGCGGACTGGCGGCTCAGGCGACACTCGCGGTCGTGCTGCCGGTGTTATGGGCGCTGCTCGGCGCGATCATTCTGGTCGGCATCCCCGCCACGATCGGCTGGCTCTGGATCGTCTACGCCAGCCTCCAACTGTGAAGGGTCATCTTCCCCTTCATACAGGTACGGCGGCGGCGTATCGTCGATCGCGGGTGGATCCGGCAAGTCGGTCACCGGCCCATCCAGCAGAAACACCAGATCTGGCGATTCCCGCCGATCATATTCCCCGGCATCATCCAGCACGAACTCGCCGAGGTTGTCCATGCCATCCTCACCCACCGAATAAAGAATCGGAATGGGGCGTTCGAGTCTGCCGTCCATCGCTTCGGTGCGTGAGCGGGCCCACTCCGGAAGCATCGGCCTGACCCCTTCAGGCTTGTAGCTCAGCGGGCGGCGATCGTTGGTCATCGGATCGATCGGCAATTCGTTCAGATAGTTGGGTACAAGCGCCTCCAGCGTGTCAGGAATGCGCCCGTGATCCGCTTCATAGAGGCGGATCGCCAGCGCGGTTGCGGCCAAACGGCGATGCGTGAGGTTGCGAAATTCCGCCATTCGTACGCTTCCCGTTGCGGGCATGATCAAACTGCTTAGAACGTTGACGATTTCAGGAGTGTCGACATAGGTCGGGATGTTATCCTCGACGTACGCCTCTGCGGTGAAATGGTCTGACATTTGCGAGGCCTCGATCATGACCTCGTAAAATCGCATCATGGCTGCAGTATCGAGGCGGAACATGGGGCCGACAACCACCCCGGTTGCTTTATCCCCGAATGTCGGCACTCCCCTCGATATCGATGGCAGGCCGAGCTCTCCTGATGCGAGCATCACGCCAATTTCGTATGTTGATGCGCGTTCGCCGATGAGCCCGTTGCGAGCTGAGGCGCGAGCGTTCGTTTCGTCCAGCAAGCAATTGATGAGCGCTTTGATCTCGTCGCGTGTGAGCGCATCGGGTAATCGTTCGTTACCTTCCGTCACGAGGAAATCAGCGATATCCCGTTGCACGATGGCGATGCCGATGCGTCGGATCGCGATCCCCACGAGGTGATCGATCAGGAACATGGGTTGGGACTGGGCGACCAGATCGCCGATGGCGAAAACGTCGGGAACGATCCGCATCGCTTCGCCGGGCTCGCCACGCTGGGCATACCGCTGCGCCAAACCTTCGAGATCACGGGCCAAGGTACGCATGCTTGTTAACTGAGGCGTCAACGAAGCAAGCATGGGGCTGGCAAGCTGGACGCTCCAGTCGACACGCGAACACTCACGTGCCCGGCGAATCAGCGTGAGCGCTTCATCGGCTCGGGCGAAGTATTCCTCATCGGTCAGTTCGGGAATACTGTCGTCCGGATCTTCATCGGCTTCGGTGATATAGGGGTTGTATTGGTCTTCTGCAGGGCGGATGCCGTTGAAGACAAGCAGCGCTTGATTGAGGTGGTACGCGGCGTTGTCGTCGTCGGGAACAGGTTGTGGCTCAATATCCCGACGATGAAGCGGCTCGCCCGCAGCCTGAATACGGGCTACTTCGGCCTCCAGGCGGGTGTGGGCGATGTGGCCCCACCAGAGGCGGATACCGATGAGACTGGCGATCACGATGACGAACAGCACGCTCAGGCGGATGAGCCAGCGAAAGCGCTTGGGGTACAGCGTGGTGGGTTCATCGAACGACTGCATGACACGGGCTCCCGGGTGATCGGATCAGTTTAACCACGGATCGCACGGATGGCACGGTTAACGAGGAGAAGAACCGGCAATGCACGCGAAGTTACGACATCGGGAGTTTATTTGACCGCGTAATCCGCGGTTAAAACCCTTTCATCCAGGTCCATTCGCGTTCATTCGCGGTTCGGCTTGATCATCCGGCGTCGTGGCGATGGTGACGATGCGGCGGTAGTTGTCGCGGAAGAAGCGGGTCCAGCGGAGGCGGGCTTCCAGCAGCGCTTGGGGGTTGCTGACGATGGGGCGCAGCGACTGTTCGAACGATGCGAGGATCGCCGCCACTTCGGGATGGCGCGGGTGGTCGGCGTCGGCGATGATGAGCGGCCAATCGAGCGCGAGGTCGATGTCCGGCCAATCGATGGTGAGTTCATCGGGCATGGCGTCGAAGAGGGTGAGCATTTCGCCGCGACGGGGATGATCGGGATGTTCCACGATCGCCTGCCAGGCGTCGATCAGATCGCGGTGAAGGTCGACTGCCATGGCGTGGGTGATGGGGCCGACGGTGCGGAACCAGTTGGGCATGGCGTCGGGCAGGGGGCTGGCGATGTCGAAGGGCGCGACGTCATCGCTCCAGTACTGCATGTGTTGGGGGGTGTAGACATCGCGTCGCACGGGCAGTCGTCGCAGTTCGAAGCGCACGGGGCCGCCCGGCGTGTTGAGGCGTTTCTGCCAGATATTCTGCGCTTCGACCGTGAGCAGCCAGTTGATGAAAGATTGGGCGAGTTCGCGGTGGGGCGCATCGCGGATGATGCTGATGGGGTCAGCGGTGATGGCGGTGACGAAAGGCGGGTCGACGTAGCCGACACGCGACGTGCCGTCGGCGTTCTGGACAGCGCCTGCCTGAAAACGACCGTAGAAATCGATGCACATGCCCGCGGCCGCTTCCCCGGCGCTGACGTCGACGGGCACCTTCGAAGCGCTGGCGACGAAGTAGCGGCCGTTGGCGAAAAGGCGTCGCAGGATCGCCCAGCCTTCGTGCCAGCCGTGTCGTCGCAGAATGACGTTGTAGGTGGCGGCGATGGAGCCGGAGTGGCCCGGGTCGGCAAGCGCCAGCCAATGCAGATACCGTTCATCCTGCAGGTCAGACCACGTGGCGGGTGCGGGCAGATCGAGCATGGCGAGCACATCGCGGTTGTAAACGATGCCGAAGCTCGCAAGCGCGGAGCCGACCCAGAGCATGTCGTTGTGGTAGAGGCGTTCGCCGCCGATGGTGGGTTGGGGGAACGCTTCGCGGAAGAGGTCGTCGGGCAGGTGGATGGGTTCGGTGGCGGGGATGCGAACGGTCTGGCCGTCGCGTTCGAGAGTAATGCCATCGGCGAGTCGGTCGTGTTCGAAGTCGCCTCCGCCGAAGAAAAGGTCGTAGCCGATGGAGCGTGGCGGTCGGTTTTCGCGCAGGGCGCGCTGCTGCTCAGCGGCAAACTCGGTGAGCACCTGTTTGCGCAGGTCGCTGGTGCCGCCACTGGTGCGCCAGTCGAACACGACGGGGGGCAGCCCCTGCTCCACGCGGTGGCGATTGAAGGCACGCTCGAACTCGAAGCGAATCTGCTCGTTGTGCGGCGTGATGATGACCAGACGCGGCGCATCGGCGGGGGGCGCGGCCTCGCCCGTTGGTCGCAGCGCCAACGGCACGCCGATGATGACGGCGAGCAGGGCGATGATGACGATGGCGGTGAGGCGATGCTGCATGGGTTGGAACCGCTGAACGGACGCTGATGCGACGCTAATGGGAAAGACGATCAGCCGCGGATGGCCGCGGATGGTGGACGAGACTGGGTGGGGTGACGCGGTTGGTTCATCGTGGTTTTCATCATCGTTGTGGATCGATTCGACTGTTCGATTCCCCATCCGCGTTATCCGCGGTCAGACTCAGCGTGCATTCGCGGTTTCAGCGACGCGAGCGGCGGCGTGTTCGAGGAGTTCGGCGGTACGGCGGATCGATTCCTCCGGTGGCAGGTCGGGGCCGATGACATGATACGCGGTGAGGCCGGCTTCGATGACACGGTGCGCATCTTCGGCGGCGCTGCCGACGAGCGCGACGGTGGGTACGCCCTGCTTTGCTGCGGCACGGGCGACGCCGAGCACGGCTTTACCCGACAGCGATTGACCGTCGAGTTTGCCCTCGCCGGTAAGACAAAGCGTTGCGCCCTGTACGCGCTCCTGGAAGTTGACGGTCTCGAGAACGAGGTCGATGCCCGGTCGCAGCGTGGCGTTGGTAAAGACGACCAGTCCCGCGCCGAGTCCGCCGGCTGCACCCGCGCCGGGGAGCGACTCGACATCGCGTTGCAGTTGATCGCGCCAGAGGTTGGCGAGGTGTTGCAGGTTGCGATCGAGCTGTTCGACCTGTTTCGGGTTGGCTCCTTTCTGCGGGGCGTAGATGTGGGCGGCACCGTTGGGGCCGGTGAGCGGGTTGGTGACGTCGCAGGCGACGATGATGGTCGTTTGGGCGATGCGTTTGTCGAGGCGGGTGGCATCGATGCGCGCGATGCGGTCGAGCGTTCCGCCGGTGATACGGTGGATGGGCTGGTCGTTCGCATCGAGGAAGCGAACACCGAGCGCTTCGGCCATGCCGCACCCACCATCGTTGGTGGCGCTGCCTCCGATACCGAGGAGGATGCGCTGCGCGCCTGCATCGAGGGCGGCTTTGATGAGTTCCCCGACGCCGAACGTCGTGGTGGCGGTGGGGTCGCGTTCATCGGGCGGGAGCGTTTCGAGTCCGGCGGCGGCGGCCATCTCGATGACAGCCGTGGGCGGTTGGTCGGCAGCGACTCGGCCGAGCACGCCCCAGGTCGCGTCGCGCGGGGTGAAGGTCGCGCCGGTGATGCGCGTCGTGTGTCGGACGCCCTGCGTGGCGGCGAGCAGCGCCTCGACGAAGCCCTCACCTCCATCGGCGATCGGACACAGGTCGATCTCGGCGTCGGGTCGGACACGTCGAACGCCGCGCGCCATCGCCCGGGCCGCCTCATCGGCGCGGAGCGCTTCCTTGAAACTGTCCGGGGCGCAGATGACCTTCACAGGCGAAGAGTGTAGTGTGTCGGCATGGATCCGTCCGCATCAGAATCGATCACATCCCGTGATGAAGCGATGATGTGCCGCGCGTTGGAGCTTGCGAAGCAGGCGGCGTCCATCGGCGAGGTGCCCGTCGGCGCAGTCGTCTATCGCGGCGATGAAATCCTCGGCGAGGGATACAACCGGCGGGAGATCGACCGCGATCCCACCGCCCATGCCGAGATGCTCGCGATTCATGCCGCGGCCCGTCGGCTTAACGCATGGCGGCTGGAAGGCTGCTCCATCGCGGTGACGCTGGAGCCCTGCCCGATGTGTGCCGGGGCGCTGGTCAACGCGCGGGTGGCACGGCTCGTCTATGGCGCAACCGATCCCAAGATGGGATGCGTCGACACGCTTTATCAACTGTGCACCGAACCACGCTTCAACCATCGACTCGAAGTGGTCGGCGGCGTCATGGCGCAGGCGTGCGGCGAAACGCTGACCACATTCTTCCGACAGCTTCGCGCCAAACAGAACAACAGCTGACGCGGCGTGTCCGCTCCGGCACTTCGTTCAAGCGCTTTGTCGCGTCACTTGCGACCGGCGAAGAACTGCTTGATCGCGTGAACGGTGGTCTGTCGACCGACGGCGGCAATGGCGTCGAGCAGCGGCACGCCCTTGGGGCACACCTTGACGCAGTTCTGCGCCTGGCCGCAGTCGGTGATCCCGCCGGGGCCTTCCATGAACTCCAGCCGTTCGTTCTTAAGCTCCGCACCGGTCTTGTGCATGTTGAAGTAGAGCGTTTGGCCGAAGGCGAACGCGCCGGCGAAGTCGTTGTCGAGGGTGAACTGCGGGCACGCCTCCAGGCAGCAGCCACACGTCATGCAGCGGCTCAGCGCGTAGCGCATGTCCTGCTCATCGGGCGATTCGGCGGGCCCGGCGCCCAGGTGGTGCGTGCCGTCGATCGGCACCCAGCCACGCAGCGCCTTGAGCGTGTTGAACATCCGCTGACGATCGACCCACAGATCGCGCACCACGGGGAACTTGCTCATCGGTTCGAGCGTGATGACATCACTCTCGGCGAGCAGGTCGTCGATCAGCATGGAGCAGCTTTGCGCCACGCGGCCGTTCATGACCATGGTGCATGCGCCGCACACCTCTTCGAGGCAGTTGCTGTCCCAGACGACCGGGGCGACGTCGCGTCCATCTACGGTGCGCGGGTTGGCGGCGATCCACTGGAGGCAGGAGATGACGTTGAGGTTCGGCCGATACGGCACGTCAAATTCCTGCCAGTAGGACGGCGTGCTGGGGTTGTCCTGCCGCTTGATCTTGAAACGCACGGTTCGGTTGGACACTTCGTTGGGAGCGGTCGGTGTGGCTTGCATGATGAGGGAGTGGGTCGTTAGTGGGTTGATTCGGGTTGTCGGTTACACGTCGCGCTGTGGCCAGCGTACGGGAAAGTCCAGTTTACCGCGTTGTCTTGCCCAGCGCAAGAAGTCGCGTGCTTCACTTTCATCGGCAATGAAGCCGTCATCAAGTTGAACGATCGTGTTGCCGTTGGCATCGAGCAGCCACAGGCCGAGCGTCTGGGTGGTGTCGTCGCGCCAGTGGGCCTCGGCGATGTCGGCGAGGGGGATTTGGAAGGCGCCCTGGGGGCGGATGCCGCGCAACACGTTGTCGACGATTTCGAGCTGCCTGCCGCGTGCCCGGGTGATGTCGCTGATGATGGACCGCGCGACGATCCAGACGGTCATGGCGGCGAGGGCGAGGGTGAGCCATCGCAGGGGTGCGACGTGCCATCGGAGGGTGAGCCAGATGGCGAAGATGCCCAAGGCGATCGCCGCCGCGCCGAGTTTGACGATCTGATACCGCAGGAGCCTGCCCGGAGGCATCCACAGATTGGCCTCCGAGGCGAAGGGGCGGTCAAGGGTGGGGTCGGCGGCGCTCATGGGCAGAACATTGTAGCAAGGTGGGCTGTTGGGTTGGAACTTGTGGGGTGACGGCGGGGAACCGCGGATTTCGCGGATGGGCGCGGATGGGGTTTGTTTTTGACCACGGATAGCACGGATGGCACGGATGGAGGCAACGGAGGCAGGAGTGGGAGCGAGGGGTGTTCGGTCATCCGTGTCCTCCGTGGTCGAAATCGTTTGTGGTGGAGGGGTGATTTCGAATGTCACCCCCCCCCCGGGGGCGCTTCTGTGCGGTTTTATGGCAAATCGTTTCACTTGTGTGGTTTATGATGATTTTTGGCGATGTCACCCCCACGACAAACACGACAAACACGACACGGTCAGGGTCAAGGGGGCAAGGGCAAAGGGCCGGGGAACAAACGATTGCGGATTCGGGAAGGTGGAACGGGGGCGACGGATGAATCGTGTGGAGTTAACCTTATTTTACCCTAACTTTTTGACGGGTCAATCGGCGGGTGGGGGATTGTCGGCTACCATCGCGGGGATGAAGCGGACGCATGTGATTCTGGATGGATTGGGTGATCCCCTGCTGGGGCAGGGGTTGTCGGCGCGTTGGGCGGCGGCGGGGTTCAACAACGCGGTGGATGTGGCGGGGCAGGCGGCGTGGCTGTCGAAGGAGACGACGAAGGGCGGCACACCTGCTGATGCGACGCAGAGGACTGAGACATCGGCTGACGAAGCGGTTGCTCCCCCGGGATGGCTCAGCGAGCAGGAGATGGATCGGGCGGCGGCGATGGCCCGGACGTTCGGGCTGGAGATCCGCGACCGGGTGGGCGAGTCGTTCAACGCGGAGAACGACCTTGGCAGGTTGTACGAGCGGATGGAGTACGAGTACCGCTCGCGGCTGGCGACGGCGTTGATGTTCGGCCTGCCTGCGATCGTGCTGCATTACGCTGCGCCGATGCTGGCGAGCGGGGGTGGGGCGCATGTGCAGGGGATGTTTTTCCCGTGGCTGTTTGAGGCGCTGCTGATCGGCTGGACGTGTCTGGCGGCGGGTTGGCCGATCCTGTTTCAGGGCGGGCTGTCGCTGGTGACGGTGCGGGGCAGTGGGGATCTGTTGACGAGCCTGCTGGTATTGGCGGCGTATGTGCCGTCGGCGGTGGGGGTGTTGGGGATGGTCGCGGGGGTGGAGCCGTTCTTTGGTGCGGCGGGGCCCGCGTTTCATGTGGCGGGTGTGGCGGTGATTCTGGCGGTGGCGCAGCGGTGGCTGATTTACCGGTATATCGAGCGTTTGCGCGGCCGGGCGAACCTGATGCTGCTGCGGTTCGGGCGGTTGGTTGGCGCATGGCTGATTGGCGGGGCGGTGCTGTGGCTGGTGGGGGGCTGGTCGATGGCGCTGGCGGTGTTGCTGCTGTTGGCACCGATGGCGTCGATGGGCGGCGTCAACCCGTGGAACCCGGGGTGGTCCTCGGTGCTGCCGACGCTGGCGTTTGCGCTGCTGATGGTGATGGACCCGGTGGTGGCGGGGTATTCGCTGGAGGGGGTGCGGCTGGAGGTGGCGGGCGGATTCGCGCTGGTGCAGACGGTGGTGCTGGGGATTGGATGGCGTAGGATTCAGTGAGGGGGAAATCGCGGATCGGAGCGGGGTTTCTCTAACTGCGGGAGGCCGTGATGAGACTGCTGCTTTTGGCGTTTTTCGGGTGGTTGGTGGCGGCGACGACGGCGATGGGGCAGGCGGGAGACGTTGATCTGCGACTGCCGGTGGGCGGCCAGGGCGCAGCGGCGCAGCCGGCCGAACCGGGTATCGAGGACGGGGCGGGGCTGGAGGAGGACGGGGACGCGTGGGAGGAGATGGAGACGGTCGATCCGCGGCTGGCGTGGAGCGACTTTGAGCTGGCGCAGCTCGACCTTGGGCAGGTGGTGGTGCATTTCGAGCTGCCGATGGCGAATCAGATGGCGGCGGTGCGGCGGGCGATCGAGTCGCACATGACATTTGAACAGGCGGAACGGCAACGGGCGGATCAGTTGATCGTGCGCGCGGAGAACATCGTGCGCGATCTGCACGAACTGGTGGGGGTTGAATCGACGGATCAGAACGTGGAGGAGCACACGGCGGTGCTGGTGGAGGCGTTGGAGGGGACGCCGCGGCTGATCAACGTGCCGCCGCCGCTGCATGTGTACGTGGTGCGTCAGGAGGCGATCAAGGCGAAGCTTCGGGGCGGCGGGGAGTTGCCGGGGTTTGGTTACGACGCGGCGACGGATGAGGCGGAGTATTACTTCGGTGTGGTGCTGGGCGGGCCGGAGGATGCGCTGGTGGGCGTGCTGGCGTTACCGGTGACGGAAGATGAGCCGCTGGCGGCGCAGGTGACGCAGTGGCTGGAAGCGCTTCGGGTGCCTCAGCGGGCGGCGTATGGTTCGGCGTTGCACGACACGGCACAGGTGATGATTCTGTCGCGCCTCGAGCCGGGCGACCCGTATTACCGCTGGTTTGTCGAGGGATTTTCCACGGCGGTGGCGCTGCAGATGCTGGAACGGCACGGCAACGGGGAAGCGGTGGCGGCGTTCCGCATCGACAGCAGCGACTACCGCGACATGCTCGACCGCACCAACCTGTATTACTGGATGGATGCGGGGTACGAGGTGGCGACGCCTTTGGAATCGGAGGCGCGACTGTCGGCGGCGCGGTATGCGCTGGCGGTCGAGGAGGCGCGGCTGCTGATGCGCAATCGGCCGGGCGTGCTCAAGGCGATTCTCGATCAGATCGCGGTGATGAACGATGGCAACCGTTTTCGGCGACTGGATGATGCGATCGCTGGGGTGACGGGGGTGGACATCGAGCAGCGGTTCCGCCGGTATCAGACGTTTGCCACGCGCGAGGCGGGGATCGAGCAGTATTCGCGGCAGTCGAATGCGGCGTTGGATGAGGAGAACTATGCGGGGATGCTGCCGAACGTGCTGCGGATCATGGAACTTCGCGAGAAGTATGAGCCGGGTGATTACGCCAACGCGGCGTTGATTCTGTATCGGATGGGGGCGGAGGCGCTTGCGGACGAGGTGTACGCGAAGCAGTTGGCGCTGCTGGAGGCGACGGGGCAGGCGGAGCTGCTTCACGAGATGCGGCTGCGGCATCTGCAGTATGCGTTGCACACCGATGAGGCGTGGAAGGCGTATGGCACGGCGGAGGAACTGCTGGCGAAGAACGCGGACTATGTGCCGGCACTGGCGGTGCGGATGCAGCGTTACGTGGAGGAGGCGGACTTCGACAACGCGGGGTTGACGGCGCAGCGGATACTGGCGGTGGACAAGACGCCGGGCAGCCCGTACCCGAAGCTGGCGCGGGAGCTGTTGGAGCAGTTGGAGCCGGTGGAGGGGGCGCCGCCGTCGCCGTGAGCGGTGGTGGTGGGTTGGTGTTTGGCGAGAGGCGTTGGTGTCGTACACTATGGGGCGTTGCCTTCCTGAAGTAGCACCCTGTACGACGATTGCCATGAACCCCACCCCCGGAACTTTCTCCGCCCCCGGAACATCCTCTGCCGCAAGCTCCCCCAACGCGACGTCCCCCGGTGCGGCGACGCGGGCCATCATTGACCGGCACGACCGGTACATGACGATCAACTACGGCCGATACCCGATCGCGATTGTGCGCGGGTCGGGCTGTGAGATGTTCGACGCCGAGGGCAAGCGATACCTGGATCTGTTTGCCGGGTTCGGCGGGCCGGTGCTGGGGCATTGTCATCCCGAGCTGGTGGCGGCGGTGACGGAGCAGGCGCAGAAGCTGTGGCATGTGGGGAATCTTTTTCACACTGAGCCGCAGACGCGACTGGCGGAGGCGATTGCCGTGCACGGGTTCGGCGGCCGATCGTTTTTCTGTCACAGCGGCGCGGATGCGAACGAAGCGGCGATCAAGCTGGCGCGGCTGTACGGCCGGGGCAAGCGGTTCAAGGTGATCGCCACGACGAACAGCTTCCACGGCCGCAGCTTCGCGACCATGATGGCGACGGGGCAGGCGAAGGTGCGCGAGGGTTTCGACCCGTTGCTGGCCGGGTTTGCGCACGTGCCGTTCAACGATCTGGCGGCGATGCGTGCGGCGGTGGACGATCAGACGGTGGCGATCCTCGTGGAGCCGATCCAGGGCGAGGGCGGCGTGAACGTGCCGAACGACGATTACCTGCCCGGGCTTCGCCAGCTTTGCGATGAGCGTGATCTGCTGTTGATCTGCGATGAGGTGTGGACGGGCGTGGGGCGCACGGGCAGGTGGTTTGCGCATCAGCACTGGGGGATCAAGCCGGACATCATGACGCTCGCCAAAGGTGTGGGGGGCGGTTTGGCGGTGGGGGTGATGTGTGCGGGTGAACGCGTGGCGGACCTGTACGATGTGCGCAAGCAGGGCGTGGTGAAGCACGCGACCACGCTGGGAGGCAACTGCCTGTCGATGGCGGTGAGCGCTGCGATTTTCAAGATCATTGAACGCGACCGATTGCACGAGCGCGCAGCGGAACTGGGCGATTACGCGGTGGCGCGGCTGCGTGTGATGGCGGCGAAGCGGCCGACGATCAAGGCGGTGCGCGGCAAGGGGCTGTTCATCGGCGTGGAGCTGGACCCCGCGGGGGCGTGGTTCAAGTCGGCGGCGGAGGTGGTGAACCGGTGCCTGGAGCGCGGGCTACTCATCAACGGCACGCAGAACGTGGTGCTGCGCATCGCACCGTCGCTGGTGGTGACGCGCGAGCAGCTGGATGAAGGTCTGGCGGTGCTGGACGAGGTGCTTGGCGGATGAGATGGCGGGGCGGACATCTCGGCGTGACGTTAACGCTGGCGATGCTTGCGGCGGGCTGTGAAATGCTGCCGGCGGAGGGCGAGGGCATCGGCGGGACCGCGACGCTGCCGCGGCTGGATGAAATTCGTCACGCCCGGCCGGAGCGGAACGTTGAAGCGCGGCAGCCGGCGCTTCGCGCGCAGGTGCTGCGCATCGAGCTGCCGATGGACGCGTCGCTGGAGGCGGCGTGGGAGGTGGTGGATCAGGAGGCGGCGCCGGCGGTGATTGCCGAGGCGTGGCGACGCAACGGCGTGCGGCTGGGTGTGCTGGATGTGTCGGCGGTCGAGGCGTTCATCGAGCGGCTGCCCCCGGCGACGGCCACACGCAACCGGCTGGTGATGACCGATCGGCCCGACCCGGTGGCGGTGTATCGATCGCCTGAACTGGTGCGGCCGATTGCGGTGGATGTGGCCGTCCCGCCGCTCGCGCCGACGCGCGAGGTGCTGCGGCAGGGCAACGCACAGTTGCTGGCGCGGAAGATCACCGATGATGAAACAGCGACGATCAACACCGGCGACGGCGTGCTGGTCGAACTGCTGCTGCACCATCATCGTGAGCAGGTGACGCTGCACACGCGGCTGCCACAGGAAAAGCTGCTGGATGGCCGGGTGTTCCACGAGTTGGCGGCCGAGGTGCTGTTGCAGCCGCAGCAGCGGTTGGTCGTGGGGTTGCACCGCGTGATTGTGGAGCCGTCGCAGGACACGCCGCATGAAGGCGAAGCTGACGACGCATCGCCGGAGTTGGCGGAGGACGAGCGAGCGGAACTCTCCGCGCTGCGACAGGCCGATCCGCCTCAGGATGGCACGCCTGAGCAGGACGCGGCCGCGAACCCCGCCAGCCCGACGTTCGAACCGCTTCCCGCTCATTTCGGCAGGCAACTGCTCACCGGTCGACGCCTGGGACGCAACGTTCAGGTGCTGCTGGTCATCGAATTCGAGTGAGCGGGTCGCGTCGCCGCTGCCGACCACACTGTTACACCATCACGACCGACTGTCGTTCGGATGATCGACGATCTCGTAGATCGTGTCGTCGAGCATCAGTTGCATGTTGCGTCCGACGCTGAGCCAGTTGGACAGCTCCGGATGCTTCTCGAGCAGTTGGTAATACTCCGGTGAGTCGAACCTGATGCGAACGACACGGTTTTCCGGAGCTTCGGCGATCTGGGCATCGACCCATTGCCCCTTGTTTTCATAGAACGTTCGGCCGCGCACGTTGCGCACGTTCTGCTGCGCGCGTAGGGCATTGCCGGTGTCGAGCTGCGCGTAGCTGTAGGATTCATCCACGGCTTTGAAGTTTCGCGCCTGACGAAGGGACTGGTTGGCCGTTGCCCCGGCGACGCCTCCAGCCCCACCGCGATCGTTTTGCATGCGGGCGAATGATTCGCCGAGCTCCTGACGCTCCGCCGGCGGTGCAGCGGGGGTGGAACGTCGGGCAAGCGGCACGTTGCGGCGGTCTTCATCCTCGAGGATGAGGTACGACGTGTAAGGCGTGACGATGCCATAGCGTCGCGCCAGTCGTGTGATTTCATCGCGCAGCTCCTTGTCGGTGCTGCTGTGCAGGCGCATCTGGTCGAGCAGGTAACCCACCTGTCGCGTGGCCCAGAGGCGCGGAATGAAATGGTGGTCCTCGGCGCGGCGGGGGAAGGTCGCTTCGTGCTGGAAGGAAACGGGTTTGCCGTTCACCATGCCGCCCAGCGCGAGCGTCGCCTTGCCGTGTCCCTGGTATCGGCCGAGCACGACGAGCTGATCGCCGACGAAGAGGTCGGGCAGCGGCCGGGGGTGTACCTGCGTCAGCCGCACATCGCCATCCACGGACAATTCGACGTTGGCGAGTGCCGGCTCGTTGATGCGGGTGAAGAAGTTGGACACCTTCACTTCGATGTCCTCCTTGGGCAGGACGTACGCGGTGAAGGAGCGTGTCTGCTCGGTGATCTTGTCGAGCAGGTGGGTGTTGACATCGAGTCCCACGCCGAACGAGAAGATGCGCACGTTTTTATTGTCGTCGATCTGCCGGGTGACGTTGCGGATGATGGCATCTTCCTCGCGTGTGCCGACGGTGGGGCGACCATCGGTGAGGAAGACGACGGCATAGGGTCGCGCTTCCTTTCCGCGATCACGAGCGGGTTTGAGCGCTTCGAGCAGCGCCGGTTCGAGCGCGGTGCCGCCGCGCGCCTGGAATCCCTCGACGAATGCGACCGCCTGTTCGCGGTGCTCCCTGGTCACGTCGACGAGCCCATCGAAGAGCGCTTCGGTTTCGGTGGAGAAGCGCAGCACCTGGAAGCGATCGCCCTCGTTGAGGCTGTGGATGCAGTAGTTGAGCGCACGTTTGGCCTGTTCGATCTTTTCGCCTGCCATCGAGCCGGAGGTGTCGACGACGAACACCACATCCTTGGCAATGACTTCGCCCTTGGTGAACGCGCCGGGCGAGGCGAGCAGCAGGAAGAAACCGCCCTTGTCATCGGCGGCGTCGTCCGGGTCGTTGAAGGTCATGAGGTGGACACCGATAGGCGCATCGGTCTTCTGCAGCGCGTAAATGACCTGGAAGTCGGATTCGGCATCGGGCTGGCGCGCTTCAAAGCCGACGGTGGCCTTGTTCTCGCCGTGACGGGTGATGTCGATGTCGTGCGTGGGGGAGTAGATGGACTTGATCGATTGCGCGCTTTCGATCGTGACCTTGATGGAAACATCCTTGAGCTGTTTGGCGTTGTGTTTGCGCGTGTTGAGCGGGTAGGTGTAGGTGACCAGTTGGTTGTCGGCACGCAGCAGTTGCGTGTAGCGGAGGGTGATACGCTTCTTTTCGTTGGGCTGAATGGGAAAGATGCGGTACGTCACCAGTTCTGCGCCGGCGTATTCCAGCAGGGCGGGGTCGCGCATGCGCCGGACGATGTCCTCGTAGATCTTCCGCGCTTTTTCGGCATCGAGAAGTTCCGCCTCCACGGGCTTGCCATCGATCTCCATGGTGAACTTTTCGATGTGCGCGCCGCGCGGCAGAGGGAAGAGGAACGTGCCTTCCACGGGTGATCGGCCGGGGTTGTGGAACACCTGGTCGACGGTCGTGGTGGCGACCTGATCGCGGATGGTGACGGTCACATTGTGCTCGAGTGTTTCCAGCGGAGCGATGCGCACCGGACGCTGCGGCCGCGGCAGGGGATGGGGCAGGATCGTGTGATCGATCGTGCCGTCGATCACGATCATGCCGCTGACGGCATTGGCGAGGGCAACGAGCAGGACGAGCGCAGCGGCAACCGGAAGGCTGTGGACGTGTGTCATGATGAAGTCTCCATCGTTAACTCTATGGACGCGCGAAAGGGGTGGCGGGTTCCCGAAAACATGACACGGCGTTGCGAATCGTGTGGACGCGGCAAACGGGCAATTGCCCGAAGCGGGTATCGGGCAGGCGCTTATGTCGCTCGGCGACTCGGGTGAAATGTCTGGTTTGCGGCGCGGGGGCGGTTCTATGATGGCAATCGGCGTCGGAGGAACGGCCGTGAGGATGGGCGTGGCATGCGGCGGAGAAGGCTTCTGCAATGGGCGGTGAACGGTTTGGGCGCTGCGATGGCGCTGGTGGCGGCGGCGCCGGCGGTGATCATGGCGTTGTCGCCGGCGTGGCGGGCACGGCGGGTGGTGGGCGTGTGGACGTTGGTGGGCCGGGTGGATGCGTTCGCGGTGAATGAGGTGAGCGGTGCGGTGGTGTGGACGCCGCGCGGCGATGGCAGCGGCCGCAGCGTGGAGCAGCGGGTGTATGTCTACCGCCGGGCGATGGACGATTGGGTGGTGTTCTCACGCAGTTGCACGGATCTGGGTTGCCCGGTGACGTTTGAGCCGGGCAGTCAGTGCTATTTCTGCCCGTGCCACGGCGGGATATTCGACAAGGACGGCGAGCCGATCGCCGGCCCGCCGAAGCACGGGTTGTTTCGTTTTGCGTACCGGGTGGTGGATGGTCGGCTGGAGATCGATCTGGGTTCGGTTCCGCCGATGGTGTAAGCGCGCGGGGAGGCAGGGTGCTTGGCAAAGCGCGACGATGGGTGGTGGAACGTTTCGGTGTGAGGCCGATTCTGACGCATGTGGTGCGTCGGCGGGTGCCGCGTTCCCCGTGGTACTTCGGCGATGGGGCGACGCTGCTGTTTCTGCTGTTCGTGCAGGTGGTGACCGGCGCGATGATGGCGCTCACGTACACGCCTTCGTTTGATGAGGCGTATCGCAGCGTGCAGACGATCACGTTTGAGCAGACGCTGGGCTGGTTTGTGCGCGGGCTGCACTATTGGTCGGCGGGGCTGATGGTGGTGGTGCTCGTGTGGCATCTGTTGCGGCAGATATTGCTGGGTGGGTACAAGTCGCCGCGGGAGGGGACGTGGCTCATCGGCGTGGCGCTGTTCGTGCTGGTGATCGCGATGTCGTACACGGGGTATCTGCTGCGTTGGGATGAGCGCGGGTTGTACGGGCTTAGGGTCGGACTCAGCGTGTTGTACCTGGTGCCGTGGATCGGCGAGGAACTGGTGCTGATCGCACAGGGTGGCGCGGCGATCGGCACGCAGACATTGACGCGGCTGTATGCGTTGCACGCGATCATCGTGCCGCTGCTGATTCTGCCGTTGGCGGGGTGGCATCTCTATCTCATCGTGCTGCACGGCACGACATCGGTGACGGAGCGGCGCGAGCGCATCGGCTCGGCTGAGGAGCAGCGACGGGTGTACGAGGAGGATGCGGAGTCGGAGGAACGCGGGGAATGGTTTTTTCCTTCCACGGCGGGGCAGTCGCTGATGTTTGCGGCGGTGGTGTTTGCGCTGGCGGTGATGTTGACGCTGATGTTTGGGCCTCGGCAGCTTGATGCGGAGGCGAACCTCACCGCGCCGTCGTTTCCCGGGGAGGAGTGGTGGTTTGCATGGGCGAGCGGTTTGGCGGCGTTGCTGCCCGCGGCGGTGGCGCCGGTGGTGTATGTGGCGCTGCCGATCGCGGTGGTGATGGGACTGGTGTTGCTGCCGTTTGTGGATCGCCGGCCGACGCGGGGGATACGGCAGCGGCCGGTGGCGGTGGCGTTTGTGGTGCTGGTGGTGCTGGCGCTGGCGTTTCTGTCGGACTATCGCAGGCGTTCACCGTTTACAGGGTGGCCTTCGAGTGAACCGCCAAGTCTGCCGGCGAATGTGGAGTTGACGGAATCGGCGGCGGCGGGGTGGCGGCTGTTTGCGGTGTATGGGTGCAACAGTTGTCACAGCGTGGCGAGCGGGGATCGACACGTGGGGCCTGACCTGGCGCGCATTCGCGATCGTTACTCGCGCGATGAACTGCGCAACTACATCCTCGTCCCGCCGGAGGATGTGGCGATGCCGAGCTACGCGGGGCGGATCAGCGATGAGGAACTGGAACGGATCGTGGAGTTTGTGCTGGTTTCGCAGATGTTCCCGCGAGCGGAGTGAGGGCAGGAGGCATGGGCGCATCGTGGCGACGATTGGTGGCGGTGGGGTGCCTTGCGGTGTGGGCGGGCGGCTGCGCCGAGGAACATGCGCAACATGCGCTACGCCCGGCGGGGGAGGCGGCGACGCACATCGCGGCGTTGTGGTGGGTGCTGTTTGCCGTGTGCGCGGTGGTGTTCCTGGTGACGATGGCGCTGCTTTTCATGGCGGTGATGAGCCGTGAGGGGCGGGGGCTGGGCACGCGGTTCGTTGTGACGGCGGGGGTGGGGATGCCGGCGGTGGTGCTCATTGCGCTGCTGGTGGTGTCGCTGAACACATCGATGAAGCTGCGTATGCCGGAAGCGGAGCTGACGATTCGCGTGGTGGGGCATTCGTGGTGGTGGGAGGTGACGTATCCGCAGCATGGCATTGTGACGGCGAACGAGCTGCACATTCCCGCGGGGCGGCCGGTGAAGCTGGAGCTGACATCGGCGGATGTGATTCACAGCTTCTGGGTGCCGAACCTGCACGGCAAGATGGATCTGATTCCGGATCACACGAACGCGTTCTGGATCAGCGCGGATGAGCCGGGGGAGTATCGCGGGCAGTGTGCAGAGTTCTGCGGGGCGCAGCATGCGCGGATGGCGTTGGTGGTGGTGGCGATGGAGGCGGCGGCGTTTGATCGGTGGATCGAGGAGCGGCGGCACGTTCAGACGGTGCCGGAGAATCCGGTGCATGCGCGGGGACGGGAGGTGTTTTTCGAGGCGGCGTGTCACAACTGTCACACGATTGCGGGCACGCGCGCCAGGGGTACGGTGGGGCCCGACCTCACGCTGCTGGCGACGCGTCGCAGCATTGCGGCGGGGCAGTTGGCGAACACGTACGGCAACCTGGCGGGTTGGGTGTCGAATCCGCAGGCGATCAAGCCGGGTAACCGCATGCCGCGCAGCTATCTCGAGCCGGATGATCTGCACGCGCTTGTCGAGTATCTGCGAACGTTGCAATGAACCGATCGACGGCCAACGCGATGCGCAACGACGACACGTCGGCGGCGGACCCGCAGGACGCGGCGGCATTCATGCGCACGTGGCAGAGCCCGCAGAGTCTCCTGGGCAAGCTGGCGGTGGTGAACAATCAGCCGTTGGGCAAGCGGTTCATGTTCACGGCGTTTGTGTTCTTCCTCGTGGGGGGCGTGCTGGCGCTTCTGATGCGCGTGCAGTTGACGGTGGCGGAGAACGATTTTCTTGGGCCGCAGGTGTACAACCAGCTCTTCACGATGCACGGCTCGACGATGATGTACCTGTTTGCGGTGCCGTTCGTCGAAGGGCTGGCGATGTATCTGCTGCCGTTGATGATCGGGTCGCGCGATCTGGCGTTTCCGCGGTTGGCATCGTTCGGGTACTGGACCTATCTGTTCGGCGGGATCATTTTTTATGCGAGTTTCGTGGTGGGCGCGGTGCCGGATGTCGGGTGGTTCGCCTACACGCCGTTGTCAGGGGAGAAGTATTCGGGGGTGGGGACGGATTTTTTTCTGCTCGGGCTTGCGATGGTGGAGGTGTCGGGGATTGCGGCCGCGGTGGAGGTGCTGGTGACGGTGCTGAAGCTGCGGGCGGTGGGGATGTCGATTCAGCGGATGCCACTGTTCGCCTGGGCGATGCTGACGGTGAGCATCATGATCCTCTTTGCGTTCACGACGCTGTTGACGGCGACGCTGCTGCTGGAACTGGATCGCGCGTTTCAGATGCGGTTCTTCGATCCGGATCACGGGGGCAGTTCGCTGTTGTGGCAGCATCTGTTCTGGTTCTTCGGCCACCCGGAGGTATACATCATCTTTCTGCCCGCGACGGGGGTGGTGTCGATGGTGGTGACGGCGTTTGCCCGGCGGATCGTGGGGTATGTGTTCATCGCGACGGCGATCATCGTGACGGGGTTCATCAGCTTCGGTCTGTGGGTGCACCACATGTACACGACGGGGTTGCCGGAGCTATCGATGTACTTTTTCGCGGCGGCGAGCCTGATGATCGCGATCGCCAGTGGGGTGCAGGTGTTTGCGTGGATTGCGAGCCTGTGGGGGAGTCGGCCCGCGCTGCGGACGCCGTTGCTGTTTGTGCTCGGCTTCTTCTTTATCTTCGTGCTGGGCGGCATGACGGGGGTGATGGTGGCGGTGGTGCCGTTCGATTGGCAGGTGCACGACACGTACTTTGTGGTGGCGCATTTTCATTACGTGCTGATCGGCGGGGCGGTGTTTCCGATCTTCGCGGGGCTGCACTTCTGGATGCCCAAGATCACGGGCAGAATGTTGAACGAACGGTTGGGCGGGTGGAGTTTCTGGCTGTCGTTCATCGGGTTCAATGTCGCGTTCTTTCCGATGCACATCATGGGTTTCGCGGGGCTGCCACGCCGGGTGTACACCTACGCGCCGCACTTGCAGGTGGACGCGTTGAACATGGCGGCGACGGTCGGGGCGTTCGTGCTGGCGATGGGGGTGGCGCTGTTTCTGGTGAACGCGTGGTGGAGCATGCGTCACGGCGCGGCAGTGGGGCGGAATGTTTGGGGCGGGGACACGCTGGAGTGGACAATCGCGTCGCCGCCGCCGATTTTCGCGTTCTTTCGGCCGCCGTTGGTACGCAGTCGGCATCCGGCGTGGGACGATGCGGTGGCGGGCTCGCGTGCGACGGAAGCGCTTGCCGGTGAGCCGCGCGATTGGCGGGCGACGCTGATGACCGATGCGATCACGGCAAAGCCCGAAGCGATTGCGTGGCTGCCGAGCCCGACGTATCTGCCGTTCATCGCGGCGCTGGGGTTGGCGGTGGCGTTGCTGGCGTTTCTGCTGGATGCGTACCTGGTGACGCCCTTGGGCGCGGCGGTCATGATCGCGGCGATGGTGGTGTGGCTGCACCCGCGCCGGTCGGTGGTTGCGCTGCTTTGCAAAAGCGACCTGGTCGAGCGCAGCGGGCTGCCGATCTTCACGAGCGGCCGACAGTCGGTGGGGTGGTGGGGGATGGTGTCGCTGCTGGCGGTGCTGGGCACGGTGACGGCGACGCTGCTGTACAGCTACTTCTACATTCGCTTGTATTCCGAGCAGTGGCCGCAGGGCGATCTGCCGTTGCCGCGGTGGTTCGGGTTGCCGGCGTTGACGTACGGGTTGCTTCTTTTGGGCGGTGCGGCACAGGGGTTGGCGGGGTTTGGATATCGACACGGTTCAGCCGTTTGGCTGCGCATTGGGCTGGCATCGGTCGTGATGTTCATGTTGGCACATGTCGCGGTGATGGCGTGGAAGCTGGCAACATTGCCGTACGCGCCGAGCGTGAACGCGTATGCCTCGCTGGTGGTCGTGATGAACGCGATGGTGGCGGTGTTTGCGGTGATGGCGGCGGGGATGGCGGTGTCGGCGCTGGTGCGCGACTGGTTGATGCGCGACATGCCGCGTGCGTTGATGCGGCTGCAGATGCAGATGACGGACATGTACATCGCGTTTGTCGTGGTGGTGGCGGTGGTGGTGTTTGTGACGCTGTACATGTCGCCGCACGTGCTTTGAAGGAGCGGGCGATGGAGAGCAGGCCGCTGTCTGCGGGTGTGGACGTGGGCGGAACGAAGGTGTGGTTTGTCGTGCTGGGCGGCGCGATGGCATGGCTGGCGCACCTGTTGCTTGCGTACGGCCTCGCCGAGTTCGGCTGCGTCGCGGGGTGGACGCGCTATGCGTGGCTCGATGTATCGGTGGTGGCGTGGCTGCTGACTGCGGTGTCGCTTGTCATGCTGATCGTCGCGGCGTCCGCGGCATGGCTCGGGTGGCAGTGTGTGCGGCGGATGCGCCAGGAGGAGGGCGGCTTTACCCGCGAAGCGGTGTTCTGGCTGTTGCGGGCGGGGTTCATCATGAGCCTCACGTTTACCGTGGTGATTGCGGTGCAGAGCGTGCCGATCATCTTTTACCTGTCGCGTTGCTGAGGGGGTGACATGACGACACACCGACGAAACATGATCGCATGGATGGCAGGCATCGCGACGGTGACGGTTACCACGTGTCCCGTGCTGGCACACGGCGGTGAGGCTCATACCTCGGTCGGGAATGCATGGTGGCGGCAGTGGAACTTCGATGCGTTGACGCTTGCGAGTCTCACCATTCTCGCGGGCTGCTACACGGTGGGGTTGTTGCGCCTGTGGCGGCGCGCGGGAAGGGGGCACGGTTTGCGCTGGCGGAATGTCGTCGCATTCATACTGGCGATGGTGACGCTGTTCGTCGCGTTGATCTCGCCGATCGACCCCTTGAGCGATGCGCTTGGTTCGGCACACATGGCGCAGCACATGCTCATCATGATGCTGGCGGCCCCGCTGTTTGTATTGGGCGCGCCGATGCTGGTGATGCTCTGGTCGCTGCCGGGCGGCATGCGACGGCGGCTGGCGGTGTGGGGGCTGCGCGTGGGGGGATGGCGCGGGTCACGATACCTGCTGTGGCAGCCGGTCTTGGTGTGGGTGATCTTCGGCATCACGCTGTGGGTGTGGCACGTGCCGACGCTGTATGAAGCGGCGCTTCGCAGTCGGTGGATCCACGAGGTGCAGCACATCACGTTCTTCGTCGGTGCGTGTCTCTATTGGCGGGCGCTGGTCGATCCGGTGAGCCGATGGCGCACGAACCGCGGCGCCGGGATTATCTATCTCTTCACCACGTCGCTTCACGCGATGGTGTTGGGCATTTTCATGACGCTTGCGCCCGAGGTGTGGTACGCCGATTATGTCGGCCGCACAGAAGCATGGCGCATCAGCGCGCTGGAGGATCAGCAGATCGCGGGCCTGATCATGTGGATGCCGGGCTGCGTGACGTACGTGGTGGTGGCGGCGGCAATGTTCGTGGCGTGGCTGCGGGATGACGCGGCTGATGAGGTGGCCTGGTCGTCGCTGGAAGGAAAGGCGGGGCCGACGGTGTGAGCGAACGCGCTGCCAAGCACGATGAGGCATTGCCGAATGAGGTGCGCGCGTTGCCTGCGCGTCGGCTGCCTGATGCGGCGATCGGGTTCGCGCTGTTCGCGCTGGTGCTCATGCTCGTGCTGGTGGGCGATCTGGTGTGGCGCGGCTCGGATCAGTTGCCCATCGATGCGGCATGGCAGGTGGCGGGAGGTGATGCGTCGCGCGGGCCGCAGGCGATGGTGGCGCATGGCTGCATTTCGTGCCACACGATTCCGGGCCTTCGCAGCGCGGTGGGGCGCGTGGGACCGCAGTTGCACGACTTTCGCAATCAGACCTTCATCGCCGGTCGATTGAAGAATTCGCCGGAGAATCTGGTGCGTTGGCTGATGAATCCGCGTGAAGTCGATCCGCAGACGGCGATGCCGTACCTGGGCGTGACGGAGCAGGAGGCACGCGACATGGCGGCGTACCTGTACAATGTGCGTTGATGCGTCGTGTTTGCGCGGCCGGAGGATGTCATGATTCGAAAGGCGATGCGTGCGTTCACGGTGGCTGGCGCGGTGGCGTCAACACCGTGGCCTGCGGTGGAGGCGCTGCCGGTGAACACCGCGCTGCCCGACGTGCTGGTGATGCTGGACGGCACGCCGGTGACCACGGCGCAGCAGTGGTGCGAAGCGCGGCGGCCGGAGTTGATCGCGCTTTTTGAGCATTACATGTATGGCAAGGCCCCGCCCGCACCGGAGAACTTCCGCTTCACGGTGGATGATGTCGATCGACAGGCACTGAACGGCAAAGCGACGCGCAAGCTTGTGACGCTTCACTTTGGACCGGAAGGCACGCCGCCCGTGTCGCTGCTGCTGGTGGTGCCCAACGAGCGGACAGGGCCGGTGCCGGTGTTTGTCGGGCTCAACTTCGTGGGCAATCACACGGTGATGGATGACCCGGCGATTCCGCTGACCGAGGCGTGGGTGAACAACACGTGGTCGGGCGGCAGCGATCATCGCGCGCATGAGGCGCAGCGCGGGAGCCGTGCATCGCGGTGGCCGCTGGAGCTGGCGATCGAGCGCGGCTACGCGGTGGCGACGATGTATGCCGGGGAGATCAGCCCCGATATGGATGGTGGTTTTGCGCAGGGTGTGCATCGCGGTTACTTCGCGCCGGGGCAGGAACGACCGGGCCCACACGAGTGGGGTGTGATCGCGGCGTGGGCGTGGGGGCTGCAGCGCGGAGTCGATTACCTGATCGCGGACGATGACATTGACAGCGAGCGCATCATTGCGATCGGTCACTCGCGGTTGGGGAAGACGGCGTTGTTGGCGGGGGCGCTCGATGAACGCATCGCGATGGTGATTCCCAGTCAGGCGGGTTGCGGCGGCACCGCGCCCAGCCGAACACATGTGGGCGAGAGTGTCGAACGCATCAACAGCCGATTTCCGCATTGGTTCAACGACACGTTCAAGCAGTTCAGCACGCAGGTGGAGCGGTTGCCGTTCGACCAGCACTGCCTGATCGCGCTGGTTGCGCCGCGTCCCTTGCTGCTGACCAACGCGACGGACGATCAGTGGGCGAACCCGCGTGGGCAGTTCGAAATGTTGCGAGCGGCGACGCCGGTGTACGAGTTGCTGGGCGTGCAGGGCCTTGCGGCCGATGCGTTTCCCGAAGAGAACCGGCTGATCGATTCAAGGCTGGGATATTTCATCCGTCCCGGCAAACACGACATGACAACGATTGAGTGGGAAGCGTGGCTCGACTTTGCCGATGCACATCTTGCGCAGGCGAAGGCCTCTGCCGTCGAAGGCGGGTAAGAGGCGGCAGTCAGGGGGACAGGGCATCGCGCTGTGCATCTTCGGCGGCGAGGCGACGCAAAGCGCGGCTGGCGATCCATGTAAGGACGACCACCACCAGCAGCGTGGCGGAAAGCCCGGCGATCCACGTCCACTGCGGCATGGTCTGCGCCTCGCGCCAGTGGGCGGCGCCATGGGCGGCGAAGACCGCCAGCGCGATGCGCGGCGACAAGCCGATCGCCGTGCCCAGAAGAAACGCCCCGCGGCTGACGCCCACACCGGCGAGCACGACGTTGGTCATGGCGAACGGGGCGGCCGGCGCCATCCGCACCAGTGCGACGAGGCCGGTGGTGCGCCAGAACCCCTGTCCGATCAGCGCCCGCCGGACCGCCCGCCAGCGTGGTCGCAGGTCGATCGCCAGTACGGCATCGTGCGCGGTGCGTTGAACGACGCTGTGCGCCAGAAGGGCGGCGCCGAGGAACCCGAGCATGGCGGCGGGAAAGCCGATGGCGAAGCCGAACGCCCACCCGCCGAGGATCGCCTGGGCGTAGGTGGGCAAGAGGGCGAGCCCGGCCATGATGATGAACCCCACGATGTAGAGCGTGACGCCGATGACGGGGCGTTGCGCCAGCCACGGGCCGACCATGTCGAGCGTGCCCAGCACGAGCAGGCCGCCCAGCGGCGGCATAATCGTTGCGCCGCCCACCAGTGTCCCAAACGGTCGGAAAGTCGCCCCACCAGGCTCGCGCGACGCAGGCTCCATCGTTACAAGCGTAGCATCGCAAACAACCACCGGCTTGTCACGTGGTGAGAATCGCGAAGTCGGCGTGGCGGTGCGGGCGTGGGCGCGCGGCTTTTGGGTCCGGCGGGGTGCATCCATCGGGCTGCGGGGGTGTATGATGGGTACATCAGGTTTGCCGGACAAGCCGGGGACCGTGTAGCCACTTGTAAAGGGTAGCGATTCATGAAGATGCAGCAGCGATGGACGGGGCAGGTGCTGGCGTGGGTGATGCTGATGGTCTTGACGCTTGGGGCGCAGCACGCGCAGGCGGCGGCCGATGCGGCGGAGCGGGGCACGCTGGTGGGGTGGATGGAACTCTCGGGCGAGTTGCCCGACGGCCCGCCGCCGTTTGCCTGGGTGACCGAGGAGCAGGCCGGCTCCACGCTACGGAGCGTTCTGAAGCAGTTGCGAACGGTGGCGCAGGACGACCGTTACCGCGGCGTGGTGATCACGCTGAACGAGCCGCAATTGTCGCTGAGCCAGATTGATGAAATCGCGATGGCAATTCGTGCGGCACGGCAGGCGCAGAAGCAGGTGGTGGTCTACGCGGAGCAGTACAACCTGCCCATGTACCTGCTGGCGTGTGAAGCGGACCGCATTCTGCTGCAGTCGCATGGCGAGTTGCACCTCAACGGTTTGCACGCGGAGGAAATCTACCTCGCGGGCCTCTTCGAAAAGCTCGGCCTGCAGGCTGACATGGAGCAGGTGGGCGACTTCAAGGGCGCCAGCGAACAGTTGATGCGTCACGGGCCGAGCGACGCATGGAACGAGAACATGGATGGGCTGCTCGACGACCTTTACGAGCAGATCATCGAGCGCATCGCCCGCGGACGGGGCATGAAGACGGCCGACGTGGAGAAGGCGATCGCGCAAATGATGACGATGACGGATCAGGACTACGTCTCCAGCGGCCTGGTGGATGCGTTGAGCTCCCACGAGGTGAAGGCGACGGCAGCGCAGCGTTTCGGCGATGCGGTGGCGTGGGATGAGGACATGGGCATCGCTTCGAGCAGCGGTGGGCCGCGGGTGGACAATCCGTTTGCGCTGTTCAGCATGCTGTTCCAGCCGCGCGAACGATCGACGACGCGACAGTCGCTGGCGCTGATCAACGCATCGGGGCCGATCACGAGCGGGAAGAGCAGCTATGGCGGCGGGCTTTTCTCGGGTGAAACGATCGGCAGTCGCACGATGGTCGAGGCGCTGAAGAAGGCGCGCGAGGACAACAACATCAAGGGCGTGGTGATTCGCATGGATTCGCCCGGCGGTTCCGCGATCGCCAGCGAGATGGTGTGGCAGGCGGTGCGTGAGACGGCCGAGAAGAAGCCGGTGTACATGAGTGTGGGCTCCATGGCGGCGAGCGGGGGGTATTACATCGCCTGTGCGGCGGATCGCATCTACGTGACGCCGACGAGCATCGTCGGGTCCATCGGTGTGGTGGGCGGCAAGATCGTGATGGGCGGGTTGTACGAGAAGCTGGGCGTGGGGGTGCATCGTCGAAGCCGCGGCCCGCTGGGCGAGATGTACAACAGTGTGGAGAAGTTCACCGATGAGCAGCGCAAGCTGGTGCGCGCATCGATGCAGCGGGTGTACGACCAGTTCAAGAATCGCGTGACGCTCGGCCGGGGCGAGAAGATCGCAAATGTGGAGGCGATCGCCGCCGGCCGCATCTTCACCGGCAGGCAGGCAATTGCCAACGGTATGGCGGATGAACTGGGCGGTGTGCACGACGCCCTCACGGCGATGGCGACGGCGTTGAACATGGACGCGGGCAGCTACGACATCGTCACGCTTCCCGAGCCGATGGACATGGGCGAGTTCTTCGAGCAGTTGCTCGGCGTGTCGGGCGTGCGGGGGCGCGGGCCGGGGCTGACGGTGCAGGTGGAGTCGCCGCTGCTGCAGGCGGCCCGGGCGGCGCTGGGCGAGCAGGCCTGGCGGCAGGTGCAGCGGGTCGGCGGCGGACTCATGCTGCTCAACCAGGAGCCGGTGCTGACGCTCATGCCGCAGGTGATTGTGGTGAAGTGAGAGAGCCAAAGCCAGGGGGCGAGGGCCGCGGGCCAAGAGGAACGTTGTCGATGAATATCGCGGTGATTATTCCGGCCGCGGGGATGAGTAAACGGTTCGGAGCGGCAAGCAAGATCGAGCAGGACGTCGCCGGACGGGCCGTGTTTCTGCGGTCGGTGGAGTTGTTCATCAATCGGCCTCGCATCGGGCGCATCATCCTGGCGGTGAACCCCGATGCGATCGATGAGTTTCGTTTCCGCTGGGGCGACAAGCTTTCGTTTCACGGTGTGCGCATCGTCGCCGGCGGCAAAACCGAACGATGGGAAACCGTGCTCAATGCGTTGAAGGAAGTGGACGACACGTTCACGCATGTGGCGGTGCACGATGCCGCCCGGCCTCTGGCATCGGTGAAGCTGATCGATCGCATCGTTGATGCCGCCGAGCGTTATGTCGCGGTGATTCCCGCTGTGGCGGTCAACGGCACGCTCAAACGTGTGGAGGAACGGCCCCCCGCGCAGCAGCCTGCCGACCCGTTGGCGGACATTCTCGGCAGTGAGGCAACGCCGCAGACGAACGTTCGCCGCGTGGTCGCGACCGTCGACCGCCGCGACATGGTCGAGGTGCAGACGCCGCAGGTGTTCGAACGCGCGCTGCTGCTGCGCGCTTACGAACAGATCACCGCCGGCCGCGTCGACCCCGCCACCATCACCGACGACGCCGGCCTCATCGAATCGCTGGGCGAACCGGTGCACGTCGTGGAAGGCGAAGTGACCAACCTCAAGATCACCCGGCTGGATGACCTGAAACTCGCCGAAGCGATCTACCAGTTCCAGCACAAGGACGATGCCGCTGCGCTCGCCCGCAAGCGTCTCTTCGGCGAGGAAGATGAGTGAACGAACCACCGATCGCACAGAGCAGAATCAATGATCAGGTATCAGTGATCGATCAGGCGTGAGTGACGAGGGGCCATTGACACGGACGCCACCTATGACATGGGGAATGATTAATCACCGTGCGGGCGCACTTGCAGGTCTTTGCGTGCTGGTGATGGCGGCCGCGACTCAATTTTCAACGTTCAGCCTGGTGCGTGCGGTCGTCGTGGAGGACGATCCGGCGCGCGATGTGCAACAGGCGGAGCAGGACGGGAATGACCCAGCCGAATCACGTGACGTGAGCTGGTTGGTGTCGCAGATGGCGGACGTCTCGCCGCGCGAGTGGCTGGCGATGGTCGCGGGGCTGATCGCGCGGGAGATGCACGCGCCAACAGTGGACGGGCTCCACGTTGCGTTTGGCGAAGTCACGTGGGATGCGAAGGCCGGTGTCCTGCGCATCAAGGGGCGGGATGGCACGCCGGCGGTGCGGCTGCGCGACGAACGTGCGGGACGGCCGATCCGGTCCTTGCTGCTCGATGATGTCGAAATCGTCGCCGACGATGCGGAACTCACCCTTCGGGCGCATGTCACGCTTGAACCACCCGACCCGCCCATCGAAATTTTCGGCAACAATCGCTTCCCTTTCGAGCTGCGGATCACTCCGGGCGATCTGAAGATGGGATGGAAGATCGAAGGCATGACACCCGCGCAGGGAACGTTTCACATCACCGAACTGAAAGCGGTTCAACCGGCCGAATAAGGCTGCGCGCGTCAGCGAGCCGATCAATCCCCGCTCTGTTCCGTGCCCGCGGTGTTCTCCGTGGGTGAATCGTCCCCCAGAAACTGCTGCACATTGGCGGCGGGATCGATCGCCAGCGCTGCCTGAGCGTACTGCTTCGCCTTGTCCGGCTCACCAAGTTTGTGATGCAGCGCTGCGAGTCGGATGAAGTGCACCGCCCGCGTCGGTTCCAGCAGCGTCATTGCTTCCATGTGACGCAACGCCTTGTCCACTTCGCCACGCTGCAACTCGATGGTGGCGGCAAGCTCGCGATACTGCGCGTTGTACGGCTCACGATAAAGCGCCCGCATGGCTGACTCGGCGGCTTCATCAAGACGGTTCGCGGTGCGATGCAGCAGCGCGAGCTGATACGCCCATTCGCCGTGCTCATTCTCCTGATGGTCGAGCTGCCGCAGCGATGCGATCACTTCATCAGGCCGGTTCGCCTTCGCGGACAATCGAACCAGTTGACGATAGGGCCAGGGGTCGACCGGTCGAGCAGCGGCATAACGCAGCACCGCCTGCCGGGCCGCATCCGTGTCGTCCGATGCCACCGCGCGGGCCGCAACGGCACGCAGAATGTCCGGATGATTCGGGTGCGCTTCGAGCAGTTCCTGCAGCGTATCGTCCGACAGGCCTGCCGCCGCCTTCGGATCGGAGGGGAAACCATCCACGTCCGGCTGCTTCTTGAGGCCCCACTGCTCAACCTGCTCATGCGCCCAGGATTTGAAGCTTTCAAAGAACTCGTCAGCGGACTGCCCCGTGACCGCGGCGATCGCATCCACGTCGCTCGTGCCCTCGCGGAACATCGTCAGCATCGTGATGATCTTGTCGTGGCCGTGCCGCACCGCGATGTACTCGAGCATCCAGTCGGCCTGAGCATAAGCAAGCGGCCGATCGATCGGCGTGCGCGGGCGAATGAAGCCCCAGTTGATCTCATCGAGCTTGAACAGGCGGTCCTCGTTCAGCGCCGTTGCAAGCATCACGCACGTTTCATAGGCACGATCGACATGTTCGACCGACACACTGCACGCCTCGGTGAACCAGTGCGGAATGCGGTTGCTCGTCTGGTCGAGGGTGACGGTGTGGCCGAACTCGTGCTGCAGCACGTTGGGCCAGTAGTACGTGCCGCGCTGCCGCGGTCCACTGCGGGGCGGCGTCATGGAGATGACATCGCCGGTACACGCGGCAATCGTCCAGATCTCAGGCATGCCGGTGATCCGCACACCGAAGCGCGTCTCATCGGGCATCAGTTCGATGCTGGTTTTGCGGCGTGGTTGATGATTGAACGTGCGCGTGACATCGCGATAGATCTGCTCGAGCACCTCGGGCATGTCACGCGCCAACACCGCATCGATCCCCTCGCGATACTTGATGATGAAGTGCTCGGTTTCGATTGTCTCGTAGCTGAGCAGTTCCTCTACGAGCTTGAGCTGGTTGTTGGCACGTCGATGGAACGGGTCCAGGCGGGCGGCATGGCGCAGCGCCACGGCCGCGGCCTCATCGTCGCCGTACTGCATGAGCAACAGGCCCAGTTCCACGTGCGGTTCGGGCCAGTTGGGCTCGCGTTCAATCGCCTCGCGCAGCATGGCTTCGCCGGCCTTGTACTGACGGGCGAAGGAAAGATTCACGCCGACGGTGAAGTAGCCCTCGGCACTGCGGTTGGACAGCTCATCGATGCGGTCGAGCACCTGCTTTGTCCCGGCTTCGTCATACGACATGGCATGCGCCGAAGCGAGCAGCGCCAGCAGATCGCGTTGATCGGGATAGATCGCCAGCGCCGGTTCGATCGCGGCCAATGCGCCTTTGGCGTCCTTCTGCACCAGCCGCATCCGTGCCTCGAGAACGGCGGCAAGCAGGTGGTCGCTGTTGATTTTGCGCAGCTCATCGATGCAGGCATCGGCGGTCTGGAAGTCGAAGTTGCCCGCGGCCAGCGCGCCGAGCATGAAAATCACCTCGCTGCAGCGCGGGTTCAGACGCAACGCGTCGGCGGCCGCCTTCTGCGCATCGGCGGCGTTGTCCTTGTCGAGCAGGAGCCGCGCCTCCGCCACGTGAGCCGGCCAGTAGAGGCGGTCCAGTTCATCACGCACCTTGGCGAAGAGACGCAGGGCCGTGTGATAGTCCTGCGCGGGCCGACCCTCCAGACGCGCCAGCAGGAGCATGCTCTCGGCGGCGGCGGTCAGTTCCGCGGCATCGGTGATCGTCTGTGCGGTCAACTGGTCCCGTACCGGGGCGAGCAACGCAACCGCTTCGGCGAACTGCCCGAGCTGCTGGTGCGCCTGCCCGCGAGTGAAAAGCGCCTGCACCGAGTTGTCGTCCGCCAGCAGGTCCAGCGCGCGTTGCGGCTCGCCGCGCAGCACCGCCGCCTTGGCTCGAACCAGCTTCGGCGCCTCATCGTTGGCAAGCGAGGGGTGGTCCAGCTCATACTGCCACAGGGCGATCTGAGCCGCTTCGGCGACGGTGGGGTTCTCCAGGCGATCCCACTGGCCGTGGAACAGGGCGAGACGGCGTTTCTCGGCGTCGCTGGTGACCGGGTCATCCAGCAGTCGGGTGACCGTCGGCGACAACGGCGCGGTCAGGGAAGGCTGCTGCGCCTCCTCCTGAGCGAGGGCGACGCCGACCGTCAGCAGCAGCGCCACCCAACCGATCCACCAGCCCCGCGACACTTGCGAGCAATTTTCACGCATAATCGTGGCCCATGGTCTTCGTATAGTTTAGGATCAAACGCCATGCAGAACCATGCCACGCTCGATCTGACGGCCGAATTCCCCATCCTTGCTCACCTGCACTTCTTCAACCACGCGGGTGTGTCGCCTATTTCAGCACGCGCGGCGTCGGCGCTGAAGCAATTCGCGGACCACGCCAGCACCCGTTCCTACGTCGATTCCGGCTGGTACCAGCGACCCGCCCGGGTGAAGCAACTGGCTGCCCGCTTGTTCAACGCGGCCGGCCCGCAGGAGATTGCCATCATCCCCAACACCGCCACGGGGTTGAACCTTGTCGCCCGCGGCCTCGACTGGCAACCCGGTGACGCGGTCGTCATCACCAACGTCGAGTACCCGGCCAACCGTTATCCCTGGGAAGACCTCAAGCGGTTGGGCGTCGACCTCATCGAAGTGCCGCAGCAGCCCGATGGCCGAATCGATGTCGAGGACGTCGTCGAGGCGATCACCGATCGCACGCGCATCGTCGCGGTTTCCCACGTGCAGTACGCCAGCGGCTGTCGCCTCGATCTGAAGCCGATCTCCGACATGGTGCATCAGGCAGGCGGCTATCTCTGCGTCGATGCGATCCAAAGCGCCGGTGTGATTCCGATCGACGTGCAGGCAATGGGCATCGACTTTCTGGCTGCTGGTTCACAGAAGTGGCTCATGGGGATTGAAGGGTGTGGCCTCTTCTACTGTCGGGAGGATCTGGCGCCGCTGCTGCATCCGGCGATTGTGGGCTGTATGAACATGATCAACGCGTTTGACTTCGGGAACTACGAGTTTGTGTTTCAGTCGGACGCCCGCCGGTTTGAGCCGAGCAGTCACAGCGTGCCGGGATTGATCGCATTGGAAACGAGTCTGGAACTGTTTCTGGAGGTGGGCATCGATCAGGTGTGGGCATCGGTGGATGCGTTGACGACACGTTTATGCGAACGGCTCGCGGAGAAGAATTACCGTGTTTTCAGCCCGCGTGAACCGCACGAACGCAGCGGCATCGTGACGTTCGATCCGCCGTTCCCCGACACGAGGCTCACCCCCGCGCCGGCACAGATCGTCGCCGATCTGGAAAAACAGGGCATCATCATCGTGATGCGCGAAGGCCGTCTCCGCGCCAGCCCGCACTTCTACAACACGATGGAGCAGATCGACCTCCTCGTCGATGCGCTGCCCTGAGGATTAGTGATCAGTGATCAATTATTTGTGATTGGCGATTGAGTCCCGATACACAACTCAATCACTAATCACCGATCGAAGATTAATGATCAGTGATCAATTATTAGTGATTGACGATTGGGTTCCGATGCACAACATAAATCATCAATCACTAATCACTGATTGGAGATTAATGATCAGTGATCAATTATT
>CAZEFM010000021.1:33287-43815 GCA_964511575.1 uncultured Phycisphaeraceae bacterium
AGATTAATGATCAGTGATCAATTATTAGTGATTGACGATTGGGTTCCGATGCACAACATAAATCACTAATCACTAATACCTAATAACTAATAACTAATAACCATTCTCCTCACTCTCCCCAGCGGCGGGTCTCTTCGTGGAAGCCGCGTTCGCCGCGTTCGCTGGGAGGGCGGGTGTCAAAGAGCTTGTCGTCGATCGTCTCATCGGTCTTTACCTGAAGCAGATCGATGATGTGCTCGGTCTCGTTGACGTTCAGTGTGGCGGCGCGGCGGGGCAGAAGCGTTTCTTTGTCGTACCACAGGTCGATCTGCTGCACGTCGTCCCGTCGATCCTCGCGCGGCACCAGCCTCAGGTGCACCGTGTTCTCCGGGTCGTCCTCGGCGGGTGATTCGAGCGTGACGTTGAAGCGGCTGAGGATGCGCGACTTGTCCAGGTCCAGCGGCACGGCGAACGGCCCCTGACCCAGTGCCAGCGGATCCGCCTGTTCCGGCTTCGCATCCGGGGCGATCACTTCCCATTTGCGAAACTGCTTCTCGTCGTCCAGCCGTTCCACCAGCCAGCGACCATCGAAGATGTACCAACGGTTCTGCTTTCGGCCCTGGTTGCCATCGACGATGAGCTGATCGAAGTGGACGGCGAACCGCGCGGGCGGCCCGGCCTTGTAGTGCAGCGAGCCGAAGCGGCGCTGCGCATCGCCGAGCAGGGCGTCGACCTTGTCGTAGCGGAGTCGGGCGGTGAGGCTCTTGATCTCGTCGCTGCGTTTTTCGAGTCGGGTAAGCCAGTCGTCGACCTCCGGCGTGACGGTTGCGGCCGGCGGCGCGGGAGGCGCTTCGGCGGCGGGTTGGGCAGGCGCGGCATCCTCCACGCCGAGCAGGGGCACGGCAACACCCGCGACGAGGATGACACTCAACAGGGGGGCGAAACACTTCATGGGGCGGTCCCCTTTCACAGCAGGCAAATCAGGCGGACCTGACCATCAGGTTCGGGTTGGCGTGGATGACGGCCAGGGCTTCATCCATGAGTCTGCCCTGTTCGCGAATGCACTGGAACTCGGCGACAGCGCACAGGGCGTTCATCGCCAGCGTCACGATGCCGGCGATGAAATGGACCATCGCGGGCAGCCCGACCGTGTCGGCCGCAGCGCCGGCGAACATGGTGAGCATCGTCACGCCGATCGCCGTCATGACGATGGCGAAGACACGTTTCTTGCGTTCGGCAGCGGGGGTGTGGTAGACGGCGGGGTCGAGGTTGGCCTTGTCGACGGCTGCGCCGAGCCACTTGGTGGTCGCCATGAAGTAGGTGTACGTCACCAGGTGGACGAGCACGACGATGAGGCCCGCGACGATGGCGAAGAGGATGTGGTAGTCGTAGATGGCGGTCATTTCACCCTGCCCGTCGCGCACGAGGATGCCGAGGGTGAAGACGCCGCTTAACAGCAGGAGGTTGGCGATCGTAAGGCCGAGGAACAGGGGAATCATGCCGGTATTCTAGCGTGAGGCGGTGTGGGGGGGCGGTGGTTACGGCATAAGTTGCGGGCGGAGGGACGGGCACGGTCAGGCGGCGCCCGGCATGTCGTGGAAGACGGCACGGGTGGGGTCCAGATCGCGCAGCCGGGCGGCGATCGGGTCGGACATGCGGCCGAGATGCCCGACATACCACCCCGCGAGGCTGGGATGGCTCGCCAGCCGCTGCACCTGCGCGGTGACTTCACGCTCAGGCTGACCCTGCGGGTCGATCGGCACGCACTGGATCATGAGAATGCCCGCGCGGTCGGCTGCATCGTAAAGCAGGTCCGCGCCGTAATGGTCGCGAACGACCAGGAGCGAACTGCCCGTCGCGGGAAGCATCTTCGATTCGTCGGTCAGGTCGACGGCGAGAATGGACTCGATGGCGCAGTGCTCGCCGTTGACCAGCAGGGTGGTGCGTTCGGTGTCGCTGGCGGGTCGGACGGAGGTCAGGCCGATGACACTGGTGTGGGCGCCGATGACGCGTTGGTTGTCGATGAGGGTGATGGACAGTTGGTAGAGGCCCTGCTCGCCCATGCCGGCGGGCCACCAGCGTTGCGGCTGGACCATTTCGTAGCGCACCATGCCGCGATGGTTGTGCAGCCGCAGCGGCAGACGCTGCTCATCGATGAAGCCGTCGCTTCCCTCGATGGCGACGAGCACCTGCAGATCGCGGATCGGTGACACGGGCGGGGGCGTCCAGCCGGCGGCGATGGTGATGTGAATCTCGATGACCGCCTGGTCCTGGTCGACGTACCGGACCATGGGGCGAATCAGCGGTCGTTGCCTCAATCCCATGGCGAGCACCTCCTTCCGCCCGGGGCAATCGCCCTGGCGGTGATGTGTGCATTCCAGCTATTCGGTAAAACCCGCAAACGTGCAGGAATATTGCCTGTGCGGGAGGAGCGGCCCCCGGATAGCCATCCCCGGGCTTTAGTGCTCGATGGGGGTGTGCGGGTTCACAGGGATGTCACCCCCCCCATGGGGCACCTCGGTGTCGTGGCGTGCAACTCCTTTCCAGTTAAACGTTTCGGCAAATTTTTGGCGATGTCACCCCCACGACAAACACGACATTTCGGACAGGGCCCAGGGTCGAGTGGGCCGAGGGTCTGGGGGGATGCCGACTGCCGTTGGTTGTGACTCTGTCCTCCGTCTTCCGTCCTTGTCCTCTGACCTCGCGGGTTTGTGCGCAATGATGAGTGCTCAGTGGTTCTTTGGATGGCCTCGTTGCCCATTATCCCGTCGATTCTGTCAATGCTGTCAGGAAGTGAATCTGCCCGCCCTCCACGTGAATAGTATCCGAAAATAAACCGAAATCAACTGTTTCCTCCTAACGCCGGAGGATGGCTATCCCCGGGGTGGAGGCGGGGGGTTTTGTTAAACTTTGCGGGATGGATACTGGGGAACGGGATGCGTTGCTGGTGCTGTTGTTGACGCCGGGGATGGGGCAGACGCTTGCGGCGCGGGCGATCGAGCTGCTGGGCAGTGCGGGGGCGGTGGTCGGGGCGAGCGAGCAGGCGCTGTCGCAGGTGCGGGGAATCAGCGGGCCGACGGCGTCGCGGATGCGGCGGGACATGGATGCCCTGCAGCGCAACGGCACGCTCGAACGCGAAAAGGAACTGATCGAGCGGCATGGCGTGCGGCTGCTGACCGTTGATGAGCCGGCATATCCGCGGCTGCTCAAGCTGATCCCCGATCCGCCTTCGATGCTCTTTGTGCGGGGAGAGCTGCGTGAGGATGATGCGCTGGCGCTGGCGATCGTGGGGTCGCGGCGGTGCTCGCATTACGGGCGTGAGCAGGCGGATCGCTTTGCGGCACAGGCGGTGACGGCGGGGTTGTGCGTGGTGAGCGGCGGGGCGTTCGGGGTGGATGTGGCGGCACATCAGGCGGTGCTGCGCATGGGCGGGCGGACGATCGCGGTGATCGGCAGCGGGCTCGCCAAGCCATACCCGGAACGGCACGCCGATCTGTTCGACATGATCGCGGATGGTCATGGTGCGGTGATGAGCGAGTTGCCGATGACGGCTCCACCCGTGCCGGAGAACTTTCCGCGGCGGAACCGGATCATTTCGGGGCTCGCGCTGGGGGTGCTGGTGATCGAGGCGGCGGTGCGGTCTGGGGCGTTGATCACGGCGCGGCTGTGCGTGGAGGAGCATGGACGCGAGTGCATGGCGCTGCCCGGCAGGGTGGACAACGCGGGGTCGGCGGGGTGTCACAAGATCATTCGCGAAGGCTCGGCAACGCTGGTGACCAGCATGGCGGATGTGCTGGACACGCTGGGCGACACGGGGCAACTCCTGCGCGCCGAGGCGGACAGGGCGGGGTGGCAGGCACCCGAGCCACCGACGCTCTTCGAGCACAACCTGACCGACACGCAGCGGCGCATTGTCGATACACTCTCCCAGCCGCGCGACCTGGAGACGCTGGTGGCGGAGACGGGGATGGACGTGGGGGCGTTGCAGGCGGAGCTGACGCTGCTGCAGATTCGCGGCCTGGTGTCGCGCGGGAATGGTAAGTTTGCGCGGAAGCGGTGAGAAACGCGACAAGCCGCGTCGCATCGTGGTGAGAGGTGTTGGATGACGTTACCGGTATTTGATTTGTCAACGGCGCAGGGGGCGTCGGACTATCGCGCCCGACTCGATCGGCTGCGCGCGACGGTTGCGGCGACGGGCGAGGCGGCGCAAACGGTGGCGACGATCATCGATGATGTGCGACGCAACGGCGACGATGCGGTGGTGCGGTACATGCGGCAGTGGACCGACCCGAACTTCAGCGTGGAGCGCATGCGCGTTTCGCCGGAGGAACTGGAGGCGGCGGAGCGCGGGATCGATGGCCAGCTGCGCGAAGCGCTTCAGTTGGCGATAGCGAATGTCAGGGCGTATCAGGCGCATGTGCGACCGTGCGATCCGGAGCCTGTGGAGATCAATGGTGCGCGGCTGGGGCTGCGTTTCACGCCGGTGGACAGCGTGGGACTGGCGGTGCCGGGCGGGAAGGCGGCGTATCCATCGAGCGTGATCATGCTGGCGATTCCGGCACAGGCGGCGGGGGTGGACCCGGCGAACATCAGCATCGTGACGCCCCCGCCGACACGGCAGGGCGATGAGCCCGCGCGCGACATTGCGCCGCTGGTGTTGGCGGCGTGCAGGTTGTGCGGGGTGGAGCGGGTCTATCGCATCGGCGGGGCGCAGGCGATGGCGGCGCTCGCGCTGGGCACGCAGACGGTTCAACGGGTCGACATGATCGTCGGGCCGGGCAACTTGTATACGCAGCTCGCCAAGCAGCAACTGTCCGGCACGGTGGGGATCGATGGGTTCTACGGACCCAGCGAGATCGTGACGGTGGCGGACGAAACGGCGAACGCGGCACGGGTGGCGGCGGACCTGATCGCCCAGGCGGAACACGACCCGGGCAAGTGTTTCCTCCTGGCGTGGTCGCGGCAGGTGATCGAAGCGGTCACGGAAGAGATCGAACGACAGTTGAACGAACGGGCACGACGCGCCGCAATCGAGTCAGCGCTGCGCGATGAGTCGTGTGCGCTGATCGTGGCGGATGAATCGCAGGCGGTGGAGGTGGCGAACGAACTGGCGGCGGAACACGTGAACCTTGCGGTGCGCGATCCGCGGGCGCTTCTGGGCGCGATTCGGCACGGTGGGGAGTTTTTCCTGGGCGATCAGACGCCGGTGGCGGCGGGGGATTATCTCGCCGGGCCGAGCCACTCGCTGCCCACCGGCACGACGGCCCGGTTTTCCAGCGGCATCAGCGCCTACACGTTCCTGAAACGCAGCGGGACGGTCGAGTACCCGCAAGGGATGGATGCACGCACGATCGATGCGATCGCCAGGCTTGCCGATGCGGAGGGGCTGGATGGACACGCGGCCTCGGCACGGGTGCGGGGATCGTAATCATTTGACGCGCAGTCGCGCCAGTACGAAGACGATGTTGCCGAAAAAGATGCCGCAACCGGTGGCGTTCAACCATTCGATCATGGTGGCGGGACGCGGTTTGCCGTGGCGTGTTTTGAGGCCGATGCCGCGACGATATAACACGTGCATCACCCACGGATACCACAGCAGCGTTGTCCAGAGGACGACGGCCAACAGCATCAGGGTGTGCGACAGGATCACCATGGTGTCGCGTTGGGCCGGGGTGTTTATTCGAAGATTTCAGCGACGCGGCAGGTGAACCCGGGCAGGGCGGGTTCGCCGGTGAGGGTGTCTGCCTCGTTGAAGTCGCGCGGCGGCGCATCCTTGGTATACACCGTCACCCGTCGATCGCGCGGCCAGACGAGCCAGACCGCTTGTGCCCCGGCATCGAGCCACTGGTGGGCCTTACTGGTGATCAGTGGTTCCTTGTCGTGAGGCGATACCACTTCCACCGCGAGGTCGGGCGCGCCGATGATGAATCCGGTTGTTTTTTCAATTCTCGCGGTTCGTACAAAGGCGAGATCAGGCGCCCGGACGGTGTCGGGATCGCGCGTGAGAATGAACCCGGTTTCGGCCGCGTACAACTCGCCGAGTCGTTGCGGATGGACAAAACGATCAAGAATGCGGCCGATGCGGAAAGCAATGCGACCGTGTTCCTCGCCAGCGGGTGACATCATCTGCAATTCCCCCTCGATGAGTTCCCAGCGCAGGCGCTCGGGCATGTGGCCGGCGACTTCTTCGATGCGGAACCGCAGATTGGGGATGGTGGTGACCATCAGTGGCTCCTTTCACTGGGCAGCACCATTATAGGCGATGGGACGTACCTAACGAACCGCGCGCTGGCGCAGCATGTGGTCGGCAAGGGTGATGGCGGTCATCGCCTCGGCCATGGGAATGAAGCGCGGCAGGAGGCACGGATCGTGACGGCCCCTGGTGCTGATGGTCGTGGGTTCGCCGGTGCGTGTGACGGTGCGCTGCGGTTGAGGCAGCGAACTGGTGGGCTTGACGGCACAGCGCAGAATAATGGGCATGCCCGAGGAGATGCCGCCGAGCATGCCGCCGTGCCGATTCGTTTCGGTTCTGATTTCGCGGGTGCCCTGCGACACGAACACATCGTTGTTTTCGCTGCCGCGCATGGTGGCGACGTTGAAGCCCGCGCCGTACTCGACGCCGAGCACCGCGGGAAGCGTCATCATCGCCTTGGCGAGGTCGGCTTTGAGCTTGTCGAAGACCGGTTCACCCCAGCCGGGCGGAACGTTGGTGGCGACAACCTGGGCGATGCCGCCGATCGAGTCCTGCTCGCGGCGCATCTGTTCAATCAGTTCGATCATCTGCTCAGCGACAGCGGCGTCGGGGCAGCGGACGATGTTGGCTTCGACATCCTCGAGCTTCACGGCGGCGGGGTCGGGGATGTTGGCGATGAGGTGGCCGATCTGCGTCACATAGGCGACGATGCGGATGCCGTGCGCCTCGCGCAGCAGCTTCCTGGCGATCGCGCCGGCGGCGACGCGGACGTTGGTTTCACGGGCGCTGGATCGACCGCCACCCCGATAATCGCGGAAACCATACTTGGCATCGAAGGTGTAGTCGGCGTGGCCGGGACGGTATTTGTCCTTGATGTCGCTGTAGTCGCCGCTGCGCTGGTCGGCGTTGCGGATGAGGATGGCGATGGGGGTGCCGGTGGTACGTCCCTCGAAGACGCCTGAGAGGATCTCGGGGGCGTCGGCTTCCTTACGCTGGGTGGTGACCTTGCTCTGCCCCGGCCGCCTGCGGTCCAGATCGGGCAGCAGGTCGTCGACGCTCAGTTCCAGCCCGGGCGGCACGCCATCAACGATGCAGACGTTGCCCGGTCCGTGACTCTCGCCGGCGGTGGTGACGCGGAATGCTTGTCCAAAGGTGTTTCCTGCCATGGGGGCGGATTGTAGCAGGGTGGGCGCAGCCCGGGGTTGTCCGAGGCATTACGGGCGGAGGCACGTGGTTCGCTGAAGCGACCACGCCGGGGGCGGGTGCGTCAAACCAGTGACGGAGGTCAGCGGGCGGCGCCTCGGGCGGCGGGCTGGGCGAGGTCCAGGTCCTGCACCACCAGCCGTGCCTTAAGGAAGAGCAGCGCCGCATCGAGCTGCGGGTCGATACCCTCCTCGATCAACTGCGACGCCTTGGGCAGCGGCTTGTCGGGGTCCAGAATCTCATCCGCCACGTGCACCACATCCAGTTCCTGGCGGAACCGCACCGCATCGGCGACCTTCTGGTCCGGCACATCAACGATGAGGTCCGGCTCCACGCCCCAGGTCGTGTCCTTCGGGCGACGGTGCAGAATGCGGTTCTTGGGCAGGCGGTAGTACTGCGTCGTCAGCTTGAGCAGCGCCTTGCCGCCCTGCAGGTGATACATGTCCTGCACTGAGCCCTTGCCGTAGCTGCGGGTGCCGATGATCTGTGCCCGGCCGTAGTCCTGCAGCGCCCCGGCAACGATCTCCGATGCGCTGGCGGAGCCCTGGTTGACCAGCACCACCACGGGGAACCGCGGGTAGGTGCGGCTTGCACCGGCCTGATGGGCTTCCTGCTGCTGACCGTTCACGTCCACCGTGGAAACGATCATGCCCGAGGTGATGAAGCGGTCCACGATGGCGACCGCCGACCGCAGCAGCCCGCCCGGGTTGAATCGCAGGTCGAGGATCAGGCCGTTGATCGGGCCGTCCTTTTGCATCTGCGCGATGGCGGCATCCAGATCGTCGGCGGTCTGCGGGATGAACTGGGTCATGCGGACGTAGCCGATGCGCAGTTCGGGGTCGATCCAGTAATCCCAGCCGTCCGCGCCGGTGCGTTCCCAGCCGCGGATCGAGTCGATCTTGATGCGGGCGCGCGTGAGCTTGAAGGTGAGCGGTTCCTCCACACCTTCGCGCTGAATGCCGAGGGTGACGGTGGAGCCTTCGGGGCCGGTGATGCGGTCGACTGCTTTCTTGAGCGACCATTTGTCGGTGGATTCGCCGTCCACACTGACGATGACATCGTCGAAGCGGATGCCCGCGTTGATGGCGGGGCCGCCGGGCAGGGGGCTGGAGACGGTGAGCTTGCCCGACTTCATGGAAATCAGGATGCCCACGCCGGTGAAGTTGCCCTGCAGCGTGCGATAGAGCTCGGCGAGATCGAGTGGCCAGATCACGCTGGAGTAATCATCGAGCGTGCCGATCGCGCCTTCCGCCAGTTCATAGGCGAGCACGTTCTTGGGCAGCTTGACCGTCCGGTCGCTCGCCGCTTCCACGCGGGTGATGTACTTGTCGACATCGAGGTAGCGCAGCTCGCCCGGTCGATTTTCCAGTTCGTTCAGGATGACGTTGAGTTCGGCAACGAATGCCTTGCGGGCGGTCTCATCGTTGAGACCGGCAAACGCCGCGCCCACGCCCGGCGTGTTCACCATCGTCAGCAGCGACTTGACCGCACCGACCATGAGCGGGCGGTAGCCGTTCGCGTCGATGTGGTGACGCGCCGCGTGCACCAGCGTTTGGCGCAGCATCGGCATCTCCACATCGGCGAGACGACGCACCCAATCCTCGTTGTCCAGTTGCAGCGGCTCAAGATCCTCATCCTCGGGATCCTTCAAACGCTCCAGCCGTTCGGTGTAGAGCTGTTCCAGCCGTTCGGGGGCATACACCCGCAGCACGCGCACATGGTTGGTGATGCGCTTGAGGTCATCGTGGAACGTGCCATCCTGGTTGTACAGCACCTCCATCGCGCGGTAGAGGCTCAACGCGTCGAGCCACTTGGAATCCGCCTCGGCCTTGCGGGCGGCCTCGGTCGCCCGGGCGATCAGATCCTGAATGACCGGATCGTCCAGCGTCTTGCGTTTGTCAAGCGCCAGGCTCTGAGCCTCGGCGGCGGAATAGAGCGCCTTGTCGAGTTTGTCCTTGGCAAGATGGTCGCTCACTTCCTTCAGCGATGCCTGATAGCCTTCCAGACGTTCAGCGGTCTGCTCGCTGATGCTCTTCTGGTAGCGCTCGATGTGCTGGATGAGGCCATCGACCCGGGGGGTGGCATCGCGGATGCCCTCGTCCTTGAGCCGGGTGAGCAGTTCATCGAAGCTGCCCCGATCCGCCAGGGCGGCGAGGTTGTTGTTGGAAGCGACGCGTTCGGCGGCGACCAGCGGCAGGGCGTGCGACAGCGTCAACGCCGTCACCATGACCAACAGAAACACGGGCCGCAGTCGCGCGTGAAGATCGAACGGCTTGATCATGAGAGGACCTTACGTCTTAGGACCGCCACCTGACAGGTGCTGCGATCGGCCTGGAAGCGCTCGGCCGCCCGATGCGATCATCGCAGCAACCTTCGACTTCGTTACGTCCATGTTCAAGCGCCGGTTCAACGGCCAAACCGCAAACAGACGCCGGGTGCCAATGCTATGCGCGCCGGTGCGGGCAAATCCACCGTCCGCCCACTTTGCGCTTCGGGACGACAGGCGCCAAACGTCCTCCGTCTGGTCAGCGATCCCCCGAATGGCGCGGCGTCAGGCCGATTCCTTCTTCGACACGCGCAACGCCCGAAGGTCCAGCGACTTGTCGTCGATCGCCTCGGCGTCGATCACATACTTGGCGTTTTCGTTGTTCATCTCCGGCAGGTCGTACATCAAGGGGAGCATCACCTCCTCCATGACGCTGCGAAGCGCTCGAGCGCCTGTGTCGCGGGCCAGCGCTCGCCGTGCCAGCTTGTGCAGCGCCCCTTCGGTGAACTCCAGTTCCGCGCCTTCCATCGAGAAGAAGTACTGGTACTGACGTACCAGCGCGTTCTTGGGCTCGGTGAGGATCTGGACCATCGCCTCTTCCGTCAGCGGCATCAGCGGCGTCAACACCGGCAGACGCCCGATCAGTTCGGGAATCATCCCGAACTCCAGCACGTCCTCAGCCGTCACCTGCGACAGCAGATACGCCTTGTCATCGGTGCGGTCATCCGGCGCCTGCTCCGACGCGAAGCCGATCGCCTTGCGGCCCAGACGCTTGCGGACAATGTCCTCCAGCCCCACGAACGTGCCCGCACAGATGAACAGGATGTTCGTCGTGTCGATCTGGATGTACTGCTGCTCGGGGTGCTTGCGGCCTCCCTGCGGCGGAA
>CAZEFM010000022.1:0-1220 GCA_964511575.1 uncultured Phycisphaeraceae bacterium
CAACGAAGGCGTCCCGCTGCCGTCCGCCGGGTTCCCCGCCCCCGCCCCCGAAAGCCGCCCCACTTCCCCGGGGTTGCCAAATCCTTTAGATTACGTGTCTTGCCACAGGACCCCACCTCATGGCCCGGATTGGCTTACTTTCAGATTCCCACGGTCGGGCGGCGGTGACGCGGCAGGCGGTGGCGATTCTGGTGGAGCAGGGCGCGGAACTGCTGGTGCATCTGGGCGACATCGAGTCGCCTCAGGTGCTTGATGAGCTGCTGGTGCCGGGGACGGATGGCTCGGTGCTGCCGGTGCATGTGGTGTTCGGCAACGTGGATTACGATGCGGAGGATCTGGGCCGGTACGCCCGGTCGCTGGGCATCGAGGTGGCGCACCCGGTGGGGACGCTGACGTTTGACGGCCGGGAGCTGGTGTTCATGCACGGTCACGACGGCCGGGCGATGGCGCAGGCGCTGTTGCGTGAGGTGGCGTGGCTGTGTTCGGGGCACACGCATCGGCCTGGGGATGTGCGCCAGGGCGCGACGCGGCTGATCAACCCCGGGGCGCTTCATCGGGCGCCACAATACACCGTGGCGCTTTTGGATACGGCTGGTGATGAATTGCGGTTTTATTCGGTGCCGCGAGACTGATAGGATGTCCTGTTGGCGGCTGCACGGTGCGGTCGCACTGGTTGAGAAACTGCATGGCCCGACCTCAATCCCCCGTTCCCGCCCCGGCGAATGTCCGGACGTATGATCCGCGCGATCAGGCGACGGTGGCGCGGTTGTACACCGAGGGGCTGCTTGCGGGCCAGATTGCCGCCAACGACACGGGCGCGGACATCGACAACATCGCCGAAGCGTACCTCCAGAGCGAGGCGAGCCACTTCTGGGTGGCGGAGGTGCACGGCGAGGTGGTGGGGATGATTGGCGTGGCGGCGGAGGAAGGCCACACCGCCGAGGTGAGGCGGCTGCGCGTCGATCCATCGTTCCAGCACACCGACATCGCGGAAAAGCTCGTCGAAACGGCGCTGGCGCACTGCAAGCACCATCAGTATCTGAAGGTTCGGCTGGACACGCGCTTCGACCCCGATGCGGTGGTCGACCTGTTCGACCGCTTCGGCTTCCAGCACGTGCGCACCAAGAGCATCCAGGGCAAGGACCTGCTGGAGTTCTACCTCGACCTCTACCGCCAACCGGCGAACGAGAAGCGCCCCGAGAACGCGTGAGCCGCGGATG
>CAZEFM010000022.1:1320-43776 GCA_964511575.1 uncultured Phycisphaeraceae bacterium
CGCGGATGAATCTTCCTCGCTATCCGCGGTGAACTGTCATGACGTGTGAAGAAGAAGCGCAACTGTTTCGCGAGGGGATCGAGCTGTTCAATGAGGGGGAATGGTTCGAGGCGCATGAGGTGTGGGAAGACATCTGGCACATGGCTTCGGGGCAGAAGAAGCTTTTCTATCAGGGGTTGATTCAGGTCGCGGTGACGATCGAGCACATGCGTCGTGGCAATCCGCGCGGGGTGGTGACGGTGTGGCAGAGCGCGCAGACCAAGTTCCGCGGCATTCGCGGGGTATACATGGGGGTGGATGTGGATGCGCTGCTGGCGGCGGTGGGTGCGATGGTGGAGCCGATCCGTGCCCTGCCGGCGGAGATGTTTGAGCCGCGTCGGGGCCGGGGGCTGGATCTGCCGGTCGATCTGGCGCAAGCGCCGCGAATCGAGCTGCAGGGGTAACGGGGGCAGCTCACATCGCGAATCCTGGGGAAAAACCGGTCCGTCTGTAACGATTATGCCGTCTGGGTTGTGATCCCGCTGTGGGAGACGGGCAATTTTGCTTGGCGATGGCTCAAGTCATGGTATTCTGCATGGGCAAGGACGTTGGACCCATCCCGTGACGGAGCGCGGGGGAGTTGAAATGAATGTCGATGCATCGCACGCCTGTGCAAGGCGGCGCCCGTCCGCGTCCGCCGGTAACAAGCAGCCCCCGTCTGCGGTTGGCCGGGATGCCGCGCGCCGGCAATCCGCGTCACGGCGACCGCCCCGCCGCGGCGTCCCGTCCCGTGGCGACGGCGTTGCAGGGCGCAACCGATCCGCGGTGGGTGCTGGCGGTACGCGTCGGCCAGGAGCTTGAAGGCACGATGCTGCGTCCCGAACGGCGCGAGCAGCTCATCAAAACCGGCAAGATGATGGGGCTGAGTCCGTTCGATGCAAACCTGATCATCGCGATCGTGCAGGATCAGGCCCGTCGCGGCTACGAACCCAACTACTGCCCCACCGCGGGTGAACCGCAACTGGCGATGATCCCCCTGCCCACGGCACGCGACCGGTTGAGCGGTCGATTGTCCAACCGCCGCTTGATCATCATCACGGCCATCGTCACCGGCGTGGTCGCGCTGGAACTGCTGGCGATCAAGCTGCTGTTCCTCTGACGGCGCGCATCATACCGCTGTCGATGGGTGATGCGTCTTATCAAAAAAAATCGGCGGCCCTTTCAGACCGCCGATCGTCGAGTCAACTTCCGCCTTCTGTCAGCGCTGATCAGACCAGCAGCCTCAGCACGTTCTGCGGCTGACTGTTGGCGATCGCCAGCGCGTTGGTCGCGGCCTGCACGAGCACCTGGTTACGCGTGAGGTTGGCGGTCTCCTGCGCGAAGTCGGTATCGCGAATCGCCGACTCGGCTGCGCCGGTGTTTTCCAGTGCGACGTTCAGCGAGGCGATGGTCGAACCGATGACGCGGCTCTGGAACGAACCGAGTCGGCCACGCAGTGAGGTGATCTGATCGATCGCGGTCTTGACGACCTTCTGCGCCTGCGTTACCGAGCCGTCGATCACGTTGTTCTCCGCGCCGGATCGGAGGCTGTCGAGGAAGCCGATGGTGTTGTTGCCGAGGTTGCGTGCCGCGACGTTGGGCAGGCCGAGCGTCACCTCGTTGGCGAGCGTGGCTTCGGTGCCCATGTTGAACTTGGCGCCACCGCCTGCGATTTCGAACGCGGTCACGTTGCCCGGCGTGTTGAAGAGGCTTCCCGAGAGCGTGAAGCTCACGGCGAGGTTGTCGGTGTTGACGCTGACGTTGCGGCCCTTGCCTCGTGCGACAATGCCGTTGATCACCGCCTGCACGTCCTGACCTTCATCACGCACGGCGGTCTGTGCGGCAGCGGCGAAGCTGGCTTCCGCAGCGGTGCGGATGGTGTTCTCATCCGTCGAGCTGAGCACGTGGATGCCGTCACCCGAGGAGATGCCACCATCATCGCGGACGCGCACGGAGACGAACTCCGCCGAGCCGTATTCGGTGCTCTTGAGCGTCACGCCTGTGCCGTCGACAGCGGCGGAAACGCCGGTGACTTCCTTGAAGTTGTTGATGGACTTGACGATGTCTGCCACGGCCGTGCCTGAGCCGAAGCTGAATTCCTGCGTGCCCTTGGCGCCGGCGAGTTCGAAGGAGAAGGTCGAGCTGTTGGCCGCCAGATCGATTGCGCCGCCCAGCGACAGGTACAGACCCGCGTGCTGCGCCGACTGCGTGACGATGGCGTTGACCGACACCTTCTCACCCGTGGGAACCTTGGCGTTGAGCACCTGCACGTCGGTCACGTTGGCGTCGACGCTTTCAAGCTGGAAGTCGTAGTTGCCGTTGAGCAGCTTGGTGCCCTGAAAGCTGGTCACGTTGGCGATGCGGTCGATTGCGCCGAGGATGTTGTCGATCTGAACCTGGTTGGCTTCCTTTTCCTCATCGGAGAAGGCGGCGTCCGATGCGGTCTGGCCGACGAGGCCCTGCAGTTCGAGCAGGAGGTTGCTCACCTCGGCGAGGCCGCCTTCGGCGATGTTGACCACCTGTTCGGCGCGCTGAGCGTTGGCCAATGCGGAGGAGATGGCGTTCTTTTCGGCGCGCAGCTTCTCGCTGGCGATAAGGCCCGCCGGGTCATCACCGCCGCGGTTGATGCGTGAGCCGGTCGCCAGACGTTCGAGTGTTTTGGTGAGCTGCCGGTTGTTGTTCGTCAGCGTGCGCTGCGCGATCAGCGAGTTGGTGTTGAAGTTGATCCGACTCATATGAAATGTACCTCCCGCTTCCTGGATGGTGCCTCTGTTCGCGAGTCGCCGGGCGGCGAAACTCGTTGACTGCCTCTCCCAACCCTGGGTGAAATCCAGCAGTCGCTGGCGTTCATCGACGGGCGACATGACGCTGAACACGCGAAGCGCTTCAGATCACGAAAAATTCTGTTTTACAAGGGGTTACATCCGCCACGAACGCTACGGAAGCTGCAGATGGGCAATCGCCAAACGCGACCCACCCCGCCCAATCGGCACGGACGCTACATCCGATGGAATCAGCCGGGGCACTGGCGCGTTGGTGTGGCGGGGTTGGATGCACTCGCGGTCGTTCACCGGGGAGGCGTCCGACCCGTGCCCGGCGTCACGCAATGACGGTGGCGCGGCGACGTTGAGCCTCTACAATGGGCCCACCCTGCCGGAGTAACGGTTTCCGGACGAGGCCGGGCCAGGGGGATATGGGGGCTGGGGTCTTCCGGGGGTTCCGGCGGGTCGAATGCGAAACGACTTCTTCTTAAAAGGATCCGGACGATGCACGCATGCACGCGACGCGACCACCGCTTGCCCGTGAAATGGATCTGTGCAGCCGCCGTACTGCTGGGCGCGGCAGGGATATCGGGAACGTTGGGGGAAGACTGGCCGCAGTGGCGCGGGCCGAATCGCGACGGCATCTCCAGTGAAACGAAGTGGAATCCGCGCTGGGGGGCGGAGGGGCCAACCACGCTGTGGCAGAAGCAGGTCGGGCTGGGTTATGCGACGGTGGCGGTGCGCGATGGCCGGCTCTACACGATGGGCTGGGATGAGCGGTCGGGCAGCGATGTCATCTACTGCATGGACCCGACGACGGGTGAGGAACACTGGCGCACCACCTACCGCATCGACAAATACGCGAAGATGCACGTGGGCGGCCCGGCGTGTACGCCCAGCATCGATGGCGACCGCCTGTACATCATCAATCGTGAGGCCCATCTCTACTGCCTGAGCACCGCGGATGGAAAGATTCTCTGGGAGAAGAACCTGGAGCAGACGCACGGCGCGAAGCAGCCGCAGTGGGCGTTCGCCGGTTCGCCGCTGGTGCTGGGTGACGCGGTGATTGTGGACGTCGGCCCGACGATCGCCTTTGACAAGAAGACGGGCAAGGAGATGTGGGTGTCGCAGAACTACGGGTCGGCCTATTCCTCGCCGATCGCGTTTGAACATGAGGGCAAGACGCGGCTGGCGGTGTTTCCGGAGCACGGGCTGGTGGTGCTCGACGCCTCCAACGGCAAGGAGCTCGCCAAGACGCGCTGGGAGACGCGTTACGGGGTGAACGCCGCCACGCCGGTGGTCATCGGCGACCGCATCTTCATCTCATCGGGCTACAACACCGGCTGCGCGATGTTCCAGTTCACCGGCAGCGAACTCAAGGAGTTGTGGGGCAACCGTCACATGCGAAGCCAGATGGCGACCGCGGTGTACCGGGATGGCTACCTGTATGGCATCGACACGCAATCGCGCGGCGGTGCGCTGCAGTGCATCGATGCGAAGACCGGCGAATTGATCTGGTCGCACGGCGAGGCGGGCAACGGAACGGTGGCGCTGGCGGGCGATGTGCTGATTCTGCTGACCGAATCGGGCGAGGTCGTGACGGCGAAGGTGTCGCCCAAGGGTTTTGAGCCGTTGAGCGCCAAGGCGCCGGTGCTTCGGGCACAGCGCTGCTGGGTTGCGCCGGTGTTGAGTAACGGGCTGTTGTACTGCCGCAGCCCCGAAGGTCGGCTGGTGTGTCTGGACCTGCGCAGCGACAGGGAACTGGCGCGGTTAAACTAGTGTCTTTGCGGGTTTATCGGTGACGTGTCGCGATTGACAACCGCAGCTTGTGCGCCGCATACTCGCTGGTTTGAACATTGAATAGGTCGGCCCCGGGTGCGGTCGTCAGTCGCCCGATGTCGTCGACGCATACCCAATGAGGGAGGAATGTATGCAGAATCGTTTCGCCACGGGATTGATGGCTGCGGCCTTGGCGTGGAGCAGCGCGGCGGCGTACGGCGTGACCGTCCACAACGCATCGTTTGAAGATGTGGACACGCTGCAGGTCGGCGGTGTGTGGCCGGAGGTCGATCTGGACCCGGTCAACGCGGATTACTGGATTGAGTCGGGGCCGGTGTCGGATGACATCAGCGATTTCCCGGATGGCCTGATCCCGCCGGGCTTCGTGCTCAACGGGCCGGCGACACTGGACACGGGCGTCTTCTTCAACTCGCCCTTCACCAGCGATGGGGTGAACGAAGCCTACATCACCAACGCGCACGGCAACAACGTCGCCTACATGTTCGCCAGCAACACGCTGGAGCCGGCGGTGGGATTCCGCCAGTTGCTCGATGCGACCTATGAGGAAGGTAAGAGCTACCACCTGGCGGTCGCGGTGGGCAAGAGCTATTACCTGCCGCCGACCGGCGCGGGCGATCCTTCCATGGCGATTCGCCTGCTGTTCCAGGATTGGGACGATTCGTGGCAGGTTTTCGCCGAAACGGTCATTCACGTGAGCGAAGTGGAAGCCACCGGCACGATGCTGACCGACTTCTTCATCGACACCGATGTGCTGGTGAACGAGCAGACGGCGGTGATGCGCCGCATCGGCATTGAGATCGTGCCGATCGACGGCATCAGCGGTGTCTGGACGTTCGACAACGTGCGTCTGACGGCGGTGCCCGAGCCGGCGACGGCGGCGATGCTGCTGATGGGCGGTGCCGCCCTTCTGGCGCGACGTCGACGCGACTGAACCCTCGAGGTCGCACGACCTCCTGACCTGATGGACGAGGCATGCCCCTGTTGTGTGATCGACATGCCGGACCAGCGCGACGGCGATACCCATCGCCAGGTGCCACGCACCTTCGATGCGGCGGTATGACGCTTATCGAACTGCTCGTCGTCCTGTCCATCATGGTGTTGTTGGTCGCACTGCTCATCCCCGCACTGGCGCGTTCACGCAAAAGCGCGCTGATGGTGCAGTGCGCCAACAACCAGAAACAACTCGGGGGCGGTATCCACAACTATGCCGTCGATCATCGCGATCAGATTCCCTACGGCCCGCCGGCAAACCCCAGCGGTGTGGCCGACTTCTATGTCGTCGACGGGCTGGTCACCAGTCAGTTCGCCCTGCTCAAACAGGGGCAACCCGTGGGCATCGGGTTGCTGCTGGGCAGTTACGTCGATCGGCGGCCTGAGATTGTCTTCTGCCCTGACACCGATCAGCCTTTCGATGCCGAGCGCGAACTGGACCGCTTCGGCAGGACGCAGGCGGTGAGCGGGTATTTCTATCGTCACGGCTCCAACACGATGGAAACGCTGCAGCAGCCGCGTGAAACGTGGGATGACCACACGCGGCTGTCGAACCTGGGCGACAATCGCCGGGGCGTGCCGATCCGCGCGCTGCTGATGGATCAGAACTTCGAGCCGTCGCCGCCGGTGCCGGCATTCAACGTGGTGACACGCACGAATCACGGCAAGGCGCGCGTGAACGTGCTGTATGTGGATGGGCGGGTGGTGACGCTGGACAACAGCGCCGATCGCTACACGGCATCGATCGGCAGCAATCTTCCATCAGGTCCCAGCCGAATTCTCGAAGCTTTGGAGCATGCGGACCAACCGTGAGGATGATGCGGTTACAATCGCGACAGACATCAACGGGCTTTGATCAGCGGAATCGTTAACAACGGGTGCACGCAATGAACGACAGCAAGCGGATGTGGATGGCAACGGTGCTGACAACGGTGTTGGCTGCGCACGCAATGGCGGCGGACGTGGCGACCGGCTGGCTTCACTGGCGCGGTCCGCAGCAGAACGGCGTGTCGCAGGAAACCAATCTGCCGTCGACGTGGGAAGTGGGCGGACAGAACCACCGCTGGACGATTGAAGGCCTCAAGGGCCGCGGCACGCCCGTCATCGCCCGCTATGCCGACGGCGATCGGCTGTTCACCTGGGGTTATCGCGGCACGGGCATGGACATTCGCGAAGTGCTCGCCTGCGTCGACCCGGCAACGGGCAAAATTTACTGGGAACACGCGTTCAACGACTTTCTCAGCGACCACGTCTACGACCGCTACAGCATCGGCGCCCCCACCGTCGACGGTGAAACCGGACACGTGTACCTCTTGACTTCGCCTGGTCTGCTCAAAAGCTTCACCCGTGATGGCGAACTGCGTTGGGAACGGTCGATGCTCGAAGAGTTCGGGCGGCTGACGTTTCCCAACGGCCGCGTCGGCGCGCCGGCCATCGATGGCGACCTGGTCATCGTCAACACGATCAGCAGCAACTGGGGCGCGGAAGGCCAGGCCCGCAACCGCTTCTACGCCTTCGACAAGCACAGCGGCGAGCTGGTGTGGTCATCCGATCCCGGCGCGGGTCCGCCGTTCATGAAGGACAGTTCGTTCGCCTCGCTGGTGTTCGAGGACCGCGCAGGCATGCGCGTTTTCTACTCGGCGACGGGATGCGGCAACCTCGTGGCGGTCAACGCCAAAACCGGTGAGCCGCTGTGGCGTTACCAGATGGCGGTGGGCGGCATGAACTCCACGCCGGTCGTCTCGGGCGATCGCATCGTCGCGGTGCATGGCGTGGAAAACATCGACGACACGCGTTCGGGCCGCATGGTTGCGCTCGACCTCGCCAAAGCGTTCGCCTCCTACGCTGAAGCGCGTCAGAAGGCGGACTTCAAAGGCCCGCTCGTGCTCGACCAGAGCCACGAACTGTGGCGCAACAACGATGTGGACATGTTCACCTCCTCCCCGGTGGTGGTGGATGGCCGCATCTATCAGATGACGAATCGCGGCTCGCTCTACTGCGTCGAACTGGCAACGGGCAACACGCTGTGGCACAAGCGGCTGGGCACGGACCAGTTGCACGCCTCGCCGTTGTACGCCGATGGCAAACTGTACATTCCGATGTGGCACCACGGCGTGTACATCCTCAAGCCGACGGCATCGGATGCTGAGGTGCTGGCGCAAGTTGATGTGGGCGCGGAGTGCCTCGGCTCGCCGGCGGTGTGGAACGGCCAGGTGTACGTGCACACGCTCACCGCGCTGCATTGCTTCGGCGCACCGGCGCAGGCGTCGGCCACAACGGCAGCGCCCGCCAGAACGGTGGCACACAAGGCCGGAGCCGCGCAGCGCTTGATGATCACCCCCGCCGAGGTGCTGCTGCGACCGGGCGATAAGGCACAACTGCGATTCAAGGCCATTGATGCGCTGGGGCACGCCACCGACGATGTGCCCGATGCGGGCAAGCCCACGTGGAAGAAGTTCGTGCCTCCCACCGCGCTCGTGAAGGCGGAAATGGACGCATCGGTGAACGACGACAACGCGCTGGTCGCCGGTGCGAACGCCAAACGTTCCGCCGGCGCGTTTCAGGCAACGCTGGGCGCGTTGAACGGCACGATGCGCGGCCGCATCCTCCCCGCCCCGCCCTTTGCCGAGGACTTCAACGGCTTTGAGCTTTCGGAGAACGGCTCCGATGGTGCGTTCGCCCATCCGCCGCTGCCGTGGATCGGCGCTCGCATGAAGTGGCAGGTGCGCGAGGTGGACGGCGAGAAGGTGCTCGCCAAAACGCTCGACAACGTGCTCTTCCAGCGGTCGATGGTATTCATCGGCCACCCCGATGACCGCAACTGCACCGTGCAGGCGGACATCATGACCGCAGGTAACCGCCGCATGCGCAGCGATGTGGGCGTCATCAACCAGCGATACATCATCACGCTGCGCGGCAACAACAACGTGCTGGAAGTGTTCTCCAACCACGATCGGGTGAAATATTCCGTGCCCTTCCGTGTGAGTCCCAACACCTGGTACACGCTCAAGACGCGCGTCGATGTGGCAGAAGACGGCTCGGGCGTGGTACGCGCCAAGCTGTGGGAACGCGGCAAGGATGAGCCGGCCGAATGGACGCTGGAGATGGAACATCGCCATGCGCACCTGAACGGCTCGCCGGGGTTATACGGCATGACGCCTCAGGCGTTGTATCCGGTGTTCATCGACAACGTGAAGGTGACGCCCAACGAGTGATGGCAGCGTGCCGCGGCGCGCTCGACGAACGAACCGAATGACAATCGGCTGAACTTTTATCGCGGGATACATGAAATGCGAAAGAGCCCGATGAACAGGAATCGCGTGGTGTGGGGCGTGGCGGGTGCCATGGGGATGGCGGCACTGACCGGTGGCGCGCTGGCGGAGGACTGGCCTCAGTGGGGCCGCGACGAAACCAAGAACATGGCGTCGCCCGCCAGAAACGTGCCGCACGATTTCGACCCCGGCCAGTTCATCGGTCGAAGCGAGGAAGTCGATCCCGCCACCACACGCAACATCAAGTGGATCGCCAAGCTCGGCTCACAGTCGTACGGCAACCCGACGGTCTCCGGCGGCAAGGTGTTCGTCGGCACCAACAACGAATCGCCACGCGACCCCAAGTACAAGGGCGATCGCTCCGCCGTCTACGCGCTCGATGAAGCCACCGGCAACCTCCTCTGGCAGTTCAACGTGCGCAAGCTCGGTTCCGCCAAGGTCGGCGACTGGGAATTCCTGGGCATCGCCTCCAGCCCCACCGTCGTCGGCAACCGCGTCTACTTCGTCAACAACCTCTGCCACGTCGTGTGTGTCGATATCAACGGCCTGGCGGATGGCAACGACGGCCCCTTCAAGGATGAGGCACGCTACTTCGCCGCGCCCAACCAGCCCCCCATCGAACTCAGCGAAACCGATGCCGACATCATCTGGGTGTTCGACATGAGCCGTGAAACCGGCGTCTTCCCGCACAACATCACCAGCTCCTCGGTGCTGGTGAAGGATGGCGCGGTTTACGTCACCACGTCCAACGGCGTGGACTGGTCACACGTCGACATCATCAACACCACCGCCCCGACGCTCATCAAGCTCGATGCCGAAACCGGCGAACTGCTCGCCGAGGAAGCCAGCGGCATCAGCGAGCGGCTGTATCACTGCAACTGGTCCTCCCCCGCCTTCGCTTCGGTCAACGGCCGGGACATGATCATCTTCGGTGCGGGCGACGGCTACCTGTACGGCTTCGCCCCCGAACCGGTGATGCAGGAGATCGACGGCGAAGAGGTGCCCGTCTTCAAGGAATACTTCCGCTACGACTGCAACCTGCCCCACTTCAAGGTGGATGAGGACGGCAAGCCCCGACGTTACGCCAGCGGCCCCGGCCCCAGCGAGATCATCGCCACCCCCGTCGTGTACAACGGCAAGATCTACGTCGGCATCGGACAGGACCCCGAGCACGGCGAAGGCGTCGGCGCGTTCCACTGCATCGATCCTTCCAAGAGCGGCGACATCAGCGACACCGGCCGCGTCTGGATGTTCGATGGCATCAATCGCTCCATCTCCACCGCGTCGATCGTCGATGGGCTCGTCTTCATCGCCGACTACAGCGGCCTGGTCTACTGCCTCGATGCGGAAACGGGCGAACTGTACTGGAAGCACGACACGTACGGCCACATCTGGGGCTCCACCCTTGTGGCGGACGGCAAGGTGTACCTGGGCAACGAGGATGGCCTGCTGACCATCTTCGCGGCGAGCAAGGAGAAGAAGATCATCAACGAGATCGAATTCCCCGGCCCGCTGTACTCCTCGCCGATCGTCGCCAACGGCGTGCTGTACATCGCCACCCACACGCACCTGTACGCCATCGCCGAGGAGTAAACCGGCGTTCGGCAGGGATGAACAAGCGGCATGAGCGCGTCACCGCCACCAACCCGTCACCGCATCTCCGCGCGATGGCTCTGGCTTGCCGCGCTGGTGATGGTCGTGCTGCACCATGATTTCTGGTGGTACGGCGACACCAGCGTGGTGCTCGGGTTCCTGCCGGTCGGGTTGGCGTACCACGTGGCCTATTCTGTCGTGGCGGCGGGGTTGTGGATCGCGGCGATCCGTTACGCCTGGCCTCACGAACTCGAAGCCTGGGCCGACCACACCGACGACGCCCCCACTCGCACGCATCAGGGGCAGCGCCATTGAGTGCCGCCCTGCTCCCCCAGTTCGGCCTCACGCTCGCCGAGGCGTCGCGCGTGCCGCTGGTGGTGATTGCCGGTTATCTGCTGTTACTCGTCGTATTGGGATTGGTGAGCGCTCGCTTCTTTCGCGGCACCAGCGCCGACTACTTCGTCGCCAGCCGCTCGATCGGGCCGTTCCTTCTGCTCATGAGCGTCTTCGGCACGACGATGACGTCGTTCGCACTCGTCGGCTCCACCGCCAAGAGCTTTGACAAGGGCATCGGCGTCTACGGGCTCATGGCTTCGTGGAGCGGCTTCGTCCATTCCGCCTGCTTCTTCCTCGTGGGTATTAAGCTCTGGGCGATCGGCAAACGCTTCGGCTACGTCACGCAGGTGCAGTACTTCCGCGATCGCTTCCAGTCCAACGCGCTGGGTTACCTGCTCTTTCCCATTCTCGTGCTGCTGGTCATCCCCTACCTGCTTACCGGCCTCATCGGCGCGGGGGCAACGGTGCGCGGCGTCACGACCAACATGTTCCCCGCGCTCTTTCCCGACACCAACGGCGCGCTGCCGCAGTGGCTCACCGGTCTGATCATCTGCATCGTCGTGCTGTGTTACGTTTTCCTCGGCGGCATGCGCGGCGCAGCCTGGGCCAACACGTTTCAAACCCTCGTCTTCATGGCGACGGGTGTGCTGGCGTTCTACCTCGTCGCACAGGCGATGGGCGGCCCCGTCGAAGCCACCGCCCGCGTTGCCCAGCATGTCCCCGACCGTTTGCAGCGTGACGGCATGTTCGGACAGGGCGAATTCTTCAGCTACGCCTTCATCCCTCTTTCCGTGGCGATGTTCCCGCACGTCTTTCAGCACTGGCTCACCGCACGCTCCGCCAAGGCGTTTCGCCTCACCGTGGTGGCCCATCCGCTGTGCATCATGATCGTCTGGGTGCCCACCGTGCTCATCGGCGTCTGGGCGGCGGGGCTGGCGGCCACCGGCGAATTCGCCGTGCCTTCGTCCAACCTCGTCCTCGGCCGAATGGTCGAACAGCTTGTCGACTCCTCCGTGCTCACGGGATTGCTCGCCGCGGGCATCCTCGCTGCCATCATGAGCTCGCTCGATTCGCAGTTCGTCTGCCTCGGCACGATGTTCACCACCGATGTCGTCATGCACGCCACAGGCCCCGACCGCTTCACCGATCGGCAGAAGCTGCTCATCGGCCGTGCGTTCATCATTGTCATCGTGGCGATCACGTATCTGCTGTCGCTCTTTCCACCGCCGCACATTTTCAGCCTCGGCGTCTGGTGCTTCACGGGCTTCAGCGGGCTCTTCCCGCTCGTGTTCGCCAGCCTTTACTGGAAGCGCGTGACGACCGGTGGCGCGATCGCCTGCATCGGCGTTACCGCGCTGGTCTGGTTCGTCCTCTTCGCCGACGCCCTGCTCTTGCCCGACAGTCGAATCTTCGCATCCCCCGGCGAAGGCGAATATCTCATTCTCGGCATGATGCCCGTTGCGCTGGTGGTGGCGGTGGCCACGGCGACGCTCATCGTGGTGTCGCTCCTGACCAAGCCGTTGCCCGCAACGGTGATCGATCGATTTTTCCCTCAGGGCGCATCGGCCGCGCCCGCGTCTGCTTCAAAAGGTTCCATGGCATGAGCACCGCTTCCCCTGCCTCAACATCCGACGCCATCCGTGATGCCGCCCGACGACTCGATGAGCACACGCGGCAGATGATTGCATGGCACTTTTCCCCCGAAACCGGCTCGCCCTTCTGGTTGCAATGGGCGCGCGATGCGGGATGGAACCCGCTCGATGAAGTGCAAAGCTTTGCCGACATCGTCAGGTTCCCGCACTTTCAGGATGAATGGCTGCGCGACATCGACCCGCATCAATGGGTGCCCAATGCCTTCAAGGGAAAGCCGTTCAACGTCTTTGAAACCGGCGGCACCACCGGCATGCCCAAGCAGCGCATCGGTTGGAACGACTACAAAGTCGATTACGAGGAGTTCAGCGATCGCTACGGCGACGATGTGTTCCCACGCGGCGCGGACTGGCTGATGGTCGGCCCCACCGGACCAAGGCGGCTGCGACTGGCAATCGAACACCTGGCCAACCATCGCGGCGGGTCGTGCTACTTCGTCGACCTCGATCCACGCTGGGTCAAGAAGCTCATCGCGGAGGGCGAATACGACATGGCCCGACGCTACCAGACCCACGTTATCGACCAGGCGGTGACCATTCTCAAACACCGCAGAATCGGCTGCATGTTCACGACGCCCAAGCTGCTCGAATCGATCAGCGAGAAGATCTCCATCCCCGATGCGGGTGTGAAAGGCACGTTCTGCGGCGGCACCACCATGACCCCGCAGACCACGCGATTCCTCTGCGAGGAAGTGCTCGAAAACCGCACCGTGTTCGTCCCCACCTACGGCAACACGCTCATGGGACTGGCGTGCAGCAAACCCAACTTCGCCGAGGAAGGCTACAGCATCACGTACTACGCGCCGCAGCCGCGAGCCGTGCTGCGCATCGTCGATCCCAACGATACCGCCCGAACGGTCGACTACGACACCTGGGGTCGCGTGGAGCTGACGACGATGACCAAGGAGTTCTTCATGCCCCGCTTCCTCGAGCGCGACGAAGCCCTTCGCCGCCGCCCCGCTCTGGACCACAACTTCCCCTGGGACGGCGTCGCCGAAGTCCGCCCCTTCGGCGCAAGCGAGAAAAAGATCGTGGAGGGGGTGTACTGATCAGCTATTCGTGATCAGTTATTGTTGATAGGCGATTGGATCGTGGCCATGGCGAACGCGACGGGGAACATAACAGACGTCGAGCGTGCCAACGCGCTGGAGGATCGCTTCATCGCGCTTGCCGTTCGCATCATCAAACTCAGCGCATCGCTGCCCAAGTCCAATGAAGGACGACACATCGCTGGACAGATCCTGCGAAGCGGAACGTCGCCAGCTCCGAACTACGGTGAAGCACGCGCCGCTGAAAGCCGTGCCGACTTTCAGCACAAGCTGAAGATTGTACTCAAGGAACTTCGGGAAACATCCATATGGGTACGCATCATCATGGCCTCTGACATGCTCCCGAAACATCGATTGGCCGAGCTTCTCGATGAACTGGACCAGTTGTGCCGGATCGTCAACGCATCCCTGACAACATCACGCGGACGTGCCCGCCTGTCACTCGCCAATAGCAAATAACTAATCACTAATCACTAATCACTAATCACTAATCACGACTCCCATGCCTCACCTTCCTCTTCTCCGATATGGCCGACCTTACCAGAGCCTCGATGCCGTTGAGGTTCGTGATATTCGTACGCAGCGGGTGCTGGCGGAGGTCAGCCAGGCGAATGCCGGGTTGATTCGGCGTGATGCGCGGCAGGCGGATGCGGCGTTCGAAGCGCTGCGTTCGATGCGCTGCGATGAGCTGATCGATATTTCGCAAAAGGCGGGCGAGCTGTTTCTCAACGGCGATCTGCCGTTGGGGATGGACGGCACCATGCAGTCGGCTGACGATTATGTGCGGTCGCTTTCCGCCACCAGCGGGTTACCCCACATCATGGTGCGCCGCAACATGCAGAAGATCCACTTCGTGCTGGCGAACATGCGGTCGATTTTTGCCGGGCTGACGCGCGGCCTGGACACCGCGGCGATTGACGATGGCTTCGGCACCCAGGCGGGCGTGCCGGTGAGCTTCTTTCCCGCGGCCCGGCAGCTTGCCGCCATTTTGCCAAGCAATTCGCCGGGGGTGCATTCACTGTGGGCGCCGGCAATCGCGATGAAGATGCCGCTGGTCCTCAAGCCCGGCAGCGAGGAACCGTGGACGCCGTGGCGCATCGCCCAAGCGTTCATCGCCGCTGGCTGTCCGCCCGAAGCGCTGTCGTTCTATCCCACCAGCCACGAAGGTTCGCAGGCGATCCTCGAATATGCCGGCCGGGCGCTGCTCTTCGGCGATCGCAAAACCGTCGACCGTTACCGCGGCAACCCGCGCGTCGAGGTGCACGGCCCCGGCTACAGCAAGGTGCTCATCGGCGAGGATGAAATCGACCAGTGGGAAGACCACCTCGATGTCCTCGTGCGCAGCGTGTTGGACAACGGCGGGCGCAGTTGCATCAACGCATCGACCATCATTGTGCCGCGCCACGCCGATGCGATTGCCGAAGCGCTCGCCGTGCGTTTCGCCGCGGTTGCGCCCACACCGGCCGACGATCCCGAAGCGAAGCTCTCTGCCTTTGCCAAACCCGCGATGGCGGAGGGGATCGACGCCATGATCGATCAGGCGCTTCGAGACACCACCGCCGGCGGAGCAGTCGACGTTACCGCTTCCCACCGCAGCAGCCCGCGAAAGGTCATCCTCGACGGCGCAACCTACCTGCTGCCCACGCTGGTGCGGTGCCAGTCGCTCGAGCACCCACTCGCCAACACCGAATACCTGTTCCCCTTTGCGTCCATCGTTGAAGTGCCGCAGGAGCGCATGCTCGACACGATCGGGCCATCGCTGGTCGTCACCGCCATCACACGCGACGATGCGTGGCGACGGCAACTGCTCGCCTGCCCCGACATCGATCGGCTCAACCTTGGCCCGATTCCGACATCGGTCGTGCAGTGGGACCAGCCACACGAAGGTAATCTTTTTGAGTTCCTCTATCGCCGCCGCGCGATTCAGGTTCAGGACATTGAGGCCCGCGCCCATGCATGACCACGCCGACATGCTCGCCACCTTTGATCACCAGCCGCGCACGCGCATCGTGTTCGGCATCGGCGCTGTCGACACGGTGGGCCAACATGCGCGCGAGCTTCAGGGCACCACCGCGCTGCTCGTGACCGATCCGGGCATCATCGCCACGGGCCATGCCGACCGCGTGCAGCGTTCGCTTGAAGCGGCCGGCCTGCGAGTGGTACGCTTCGGCGAGGTGCGTGAAAACCCCACCACGCGCGACGTCGCCAACTGTCTCACGGTGGCGCGAAGCGCGCCCGTCGACCTCATCGTCGGACTCGGTGGCGGCAGCAGCCTCGACACCGCCAAGGGGTGCAACTTCCTCCTGACCAACGGCGGCGACATGCGCGACTACTGGGGCGTCGGTAAAGCGACGAAGCCCATGCTCCCGCTCATCGCCATCCCCACCACCGCCGGCACGGGCAGCGAATGCCAGTCGTTCGCCCTCATCGCCAACGAAACCACGCACCAGAAAATGGCGTGCGGCGACGCCAAGGCCGCGGCCCGCGTGGCGATTCTCGATCCGCAGCTCACCGTCACCCAGCCGCGCCACGTCGCCGCCTGCACCGGCATCGATGCGCTGTCGCACGCCGTCGAATCGGCTGTGTGCCGACGCGACAACCCGCTGTCGCGCATGTATGCGCGGCAGGCGTTCACACTCATCGCCGGCAACTTCGCCCATGCGATGCAGCCCGATACGAACAACGGCCTGGACAGCCGCGGCGCGATGCTGCTGGGCGCGGCGTTCGCCGGTACCGCCATCGAAAACGCCATGCTCGGCGCCGCCCATTCCGCCGCCAACCCGCTCACCGCTCGCTACAACGTGGTGCACGGCTGGGCGGTGGGCATCATGCTGCCGCACGTCATCGCCTTCAATGCACAGGATGGCTGCACCGCACGCAAATACGCCGAGCTCGCCTTCGCGGCCGGCCTCACCAGCGACCGCACCAACATCGCGGCCGGTGTGGCGGCACTGCTGACGCACGTGCGTCATCTGCTCGACATTGCCGGTGCGCCGCGCGATCTGGCGGCGTGCGGCGTGGAACGCGACGCGATCCCCACCATGGCCGAGGAAGCCGCCGGACAATGGACCGCCCGCTTCAACCCACGCGACATCACCGCCAACGACTTCGTCCAACTGTATGAAGCAGCCTATAGTGCAACGTGAATAGACAAGCTTCCATCACGATCGTGCTTCTTGTCATCGCCGCCGCCGCGGTGTTCGCTGTGGTTCTGCTCCGGAACAGCGCAACATCGACTGACGCATCCGCCGCCTCAACCGCTACAAAGCCGCCAGCCGAATCATCGATCGACGATGCCGACTGGACGATCTATCGCGGCAACAGCGCATTTCAGGGCGTCGCATCGGGCGAGCTGCCCGACGATCTCACCCTCGCCTGGACCTTCACCACCGCAGGCCCGGTCAAGTCGAGCGCGGTGACGGGCCACGGCTTGGTCTTCGTCGGGTCGGATGACTACCACGTTTACGCCATCGACCTCGCCAGCGGAGAAGCCGTCTGGAAGTTTGCCACGCAGGGCCCTGTCGAAGCGCCGCCGCTGCTCGTCGATGACACGCTCTACATCGGGTCATCCGACGGCACGATGTACGCGCTCGACGCCGCCACCGGCAGGGAACGCTGGCGCTTCGAAACGGGCGACAAGATCATCGGCAGCGCCAACTTTCAGCGCATCATCGATGCCAACGGCCAATCGAAGCTGCACATCATCTTCGGCAGCTACGACTTTATGCTCTACTGCGTCGATGGCGCGACGGGCGAATCGGTGTGGGAGTACGAGACCGGCGACTTCATTAATGGTGCGCCGGCCATCGAGCGCAACCGCATCGTGTTCGGCGGGTGCGACATGCGGCTACACATCGTTTCCGCCGATGCCGGTGAAAAGATGGGCGAACTTGATCTTGGCGCGCAGATCGCCGCGACCGTCGCGCTGGCGCGCGATCACGCCTTCATCGGGCACTACGGCAACGCGTTCGAGTGCATCGACCTCAACAGCCGCGAAGTCACCTGGACCACCAACGACCGCTCGTTTCCGATCTTTTCCTCGGCGGCGGTGCTCGACAACGTGGTGATCTTCGGCACGCGCGGCAAACGCGTCATCGCGGCTGACCGAAACACCGGCGAGCATGTGTGGGAGTACAGGTCGCGCGGCCGGGTCGATTCCTCGCCGGTCGTGTGTGGCGACAAGGTGATCGTTGGCGCCAGTGATGGCCGACTGCTCGTGCTGGACGTCGCCGACGGCAGTGAACGGTGGTCCTACGACCTGGGCGCCGCCATCACCGCCTCGCCCGCCGTCACCCGGGGCGTCATCATCATCGGAAGCGAAGACGGTAACGTGTATGCATTCAAGGGAAAGTGAGTTGAGCGGCGGACCAACGCGGATGACAGGCATAAACAGCGCTGAATGGTTGGCGATGGTTGCGTCCGGTGGACCACTCATGAGCGTACATCGGCGTACATCCGTGTTCATCGGCGGCGAAACGTGTCTTACCGCGGCTGGAAGGAGTGAATGGTGAGCGAATCGAAACTGCCGGTCCTGCAGCAGGAAGAGCAAACAACGGTGGGCAACTACTTCGTTGCCAACTATCCGCCGTTCTCGTTCTGGACGCCCGAGCAGCGTGACGAGGCGATCGGCGTGCTGGACCGCGCCCCGAACCCCAACACCCCGCTGGGGCTTTACATCCACATTCCCTTCTGCCGCAAGCGTTGCCACTTCTGTTATTTTCGTGTTTACACGGACCGCAACGCCGCGGAGATTCGCCGCTATCTCGATGCCGTGATCGCCGAGGTCGGCATGTACGCCGAGCGTGCCTTCATCGCCGGCCGCAAACCACAGTTCATCTACTTCGGCGGTGGCACGCCCTCCTACCTTTCCGCTCAGCAGCTCACCTATCTCACGGATGAACTGAAGAAGAAGCTCGCCTGGGACGCCACCCGCGAAGTCACCTTCGAATGCGAACCCGGCACGCTGCAGGAGCACAAGCTGCAGGCGATCCACGACTTTGGTGTGACGCGGCTGAGCCTGGGCGTCGAACACTTCGACGAACACATCCTCAAAGTCAACAACCGTGCCCACGGCGGCAAGGAGATCCATCGCGCCTACGACTGGGCGCGCAAGATCGGATTCGACCAGATCAACATCGACCTGATCGCGGGCATGATGGACGAAACACCCGCCAAATGGGAGGCGTGCGTCGCCAAAGCCATCGAGCTTTCGCCTGAGTGCATTACCATCTACCAGATGGAGGTGCCCTACAACACCACGATCTATCAGCAGATGAAAGCTGAGGGGAAAGTGACCGCGCCCGTGGCGGACTGGCAGACGAAGCGCCGCTGGGTGAAGCAGGCCTTTGAGCAGCTCGAAGCGGCCGGCTACACCGTGGGCAGCGCCTACACCGCGGTGAAAGACCCGAACCGCACGAAGTTCGTCTACCGCGATGCCCTGTGGCGCGGTGCGGACATGCTCGGCGTCGGCGTCTCCAGCTTCGGCCACATCAACGGCGTGCACATGCAGAACCAGCATAACATCGGCCCCTACATCGAGGAGGTCGAAGCCAACCGCCTGCCCATCTACCGCGCCATGCGCATGACCCGCGAGGAACAGCTCGTGCGCGAGTTCATCCTGCAGATGAAGCTGGGCAAAGTGGAACGCGCACCGTTCACCGAGAAATTCGGCATCGACCCGTTCATCATGTTCGCCGATCAACTGCGCGAGCTGGAAAGCCACGGCCACATCGAGCTGACCGACGTCGATCTGACGTTCAGCCGGGACGGCCTGCTGCAGGTGGATCGTCTGCTGTGGTCGTTCTTTTTGCCCGAGCATCGTCAGGCGAGTCGGTACGCCTGACGCGTTGCACCGGGGTGTTTGTCGCCCTGCTTTTCGGAGCCATGCACGTGAATCGCAGTTCGTCCCACGCCCGGCTCACCGCCCCGCACGAAGCGCTGTGCGCAGCGCTCGGCGTCACGTTGCCGCCCCTCGGCATCCTGCCGGGTCCGGACGTGCCGCAGCCGTATCGCGACCTGCTCGTGCACGACAACGACATGACGCCGACGCTCGAAGCGTTTCACGCCTGCAACCTGTCGCTGCACGTCATGCGTAAGCAGTGCGAGGATGACACGCTCATGCGACAGGTGCTGCTCATGAGCGACCGCACGAACAAACCCGTCGCCATCGGCGTGATCCGCATCTTTCTGGATTCCTTCGACGACGCGACGCGCGACCTGATCCTGGCGTGCCGTAAACCGCTGGGCGGCATTCTCGCATCGCAGCGCATCGCCCACTTCAGTCAACCCCGCCAGTTCTTCGCCGCACCGCCCGATCCGATGTTCACCTCCGCGTTGCAGCTCGATGCGCCGCCGCCAACGCTGTACGGGCGCTACAACGAATTGTTCCACGAACCCAAAAGTCGCCTGGCGCAGGTGATTGAGATCCTCGCCCCCGTTGCTGGAGAACAGACTTGACCGCCAATAGCTTCGAACGTGAATACGATGTGATCATCATCGGGGGCGGCCCCGCCGGATCCACCGCCGCAACGGTGCTCGCGCAGCACGGCCGACGCGTGATCGTGCTGGAAAAGGACGCCTTTCCCCGCTACCACATCGGCGAATCCCTGCTGCCTTACTGCTACTTCCCCCTGAAGCGCATCGGCATGGTCGACCGCCTCAACGAGTGCGGCTTCGTCAAGAAATGGTCCGCTCAGTTCGTCAATGTCGATGGCGAACAGTCCGTGCCCTTCTACTTTTTCAAGCACTTCGACCATCCCGCCGCGCAAACGTGGCAGGTCACCCGCAGCAAGTTCGACAAGATGCTGCTCGACAACGCCCGCGATCACGGCGCAACCGTCGTGGAAGGCGCGGCCGTGACGCAACTGCTCGTCGAGAACGACACCGTGGTGGGCGTGGAAGTCGCGGAACCGGCGGGTGGCAGACGACAACTGCGCGCGCCGATGACCATCGATGCCAGCGGTCGCAACGCTGTTTCCATCAACCAGTTCCGCTGGCGCGTGCGTGATCCTTACCTCGACAAGATGGCGATCTGGTCTTACTACCGCGGCGCCAAACGTGATGCGGGCAAGGACGGCGGCGCAACCACCGTCGCCTATGTCCCCTTCAAGGGCTGGTTCTGGTACATCCCGCTCGAAAACGACATCACCAGCGTCGGCATCGTCGCGGAGAAGGAATACCTTTTCGCCAAAAGCAAGGATCCGGCGGAAATCTACGCGCAGCAGATCCCCGTCAACCGCTGGATCGCGGACCACGTCGCCGTCGGCGAACGGTTCGGCAAAGTGTATACCACTGGCGAGTATTCCTATCGCTCCCGCCACTGCGCCACGGACGGTTTGGTGCTCATCGGCGACGCCTTCGCGTTTCTCGACCCGGTGTTTTCCTCAGGCGTGTTCATCGCGTTGAAAAGTGGGGAAATCGCGGCCGACATCGTGCACGCCGCACTGACCGATCAGGACGTTTCCGCTTCCCGTTTCACGGAATATGCGGAAGAGATGTGCCGCGGCATCGAAGCGATGCGAAAACTCGTCTACGCGTTCTATGATGAAGCGTTCAGCTTCGGACAGTTCCTGCGGGCCCATCCGGAGTTTCGCGGTGACATCACCGACTGTCTGATCGGCAACCTGTTCAAGGACTTCGATCCCTTGTATGCCGCCGTCGCCGAGTTTGCCCAGGTTCCCCCGCCGCTGCCTCACGGTCGGCCTCAGGTCTGTGTGAAATGAGAATCGTTTCGCTCACGCCCGGCACCGGCAGCTTTCATTGCGGCAGTTGTCTGCGCGACGAAGCGCTGGTGCGCGCCCTGCGCGCCATGGGGCACGACGCCACCATGGTGCCCATGTACCTGCCGCTCGTCCTGGACGACCCGGGCGACGGCACGATCGAACCGGTGCGCTTCGGCGGCGTGAACGTCTATCTGCAGCAGAAATCCGCCCTCTTTCGCCACGCGCCCCGCTGGATCGACCGCATCTTCGACAGCAACTGGATCCTGCGCTTCGCCGCCAAACGCGCGGGCATGACCCGACCGGCCGACCTGTACGAGTTGACCATCTCCATGCTCTTCGGCGAAGAGGGCAAACAGCGCAAGGAGATCGAAAAACTCATCGACTATCTCGAAGCGCACGATCGGCCGGACGTCGTCTGCCTGTCCAACGGCCTGCTGGTGGGTTTGGCGCGGCGGATCAAACAGCGACTGGGCGTGCCGGTCATCTGCACGCTGCAGGGCGAGGACGCGTTTCTCGATTCGCTGCCCCATCCGCACAGCGCCCGCGCCTGGGCGACGCTTGCCGACCGCGCCGCCGATATCGACATGTTCATCGCCATCAGCCAGTACTATCGCAACCAGATGCAGAAGCGGCTGGCGCTTCCCGACGGTCGCATTCAGGTGGTGTACAACGGCATCGTGACGGACCATTTCGCCCCCGCCGCGGAACCGCCCCCCACCCCCACCGTCGGGTTCCTGGCGCGGATGAACTACGCCAAGGGATTGCACGCGCTGGTGGAAGCGTTCATCCTGCTGCGTCGTTCCGGTGAGGTGAACGATGTGCGATTGAAGGTGGCGGGCGCGGTGACGCCGACGGATGAAGCGTACCTGCGTCGCCTTCAGCAGAAGCTCACCGAGTTCGAATTGAACGATGCCGTCGAGTTCCACCCCAACATTACGCGCGATGCCAAACGCGCTTTCCTGCAATCGCTTTCCGTGCTGAGCGTGCCGGCGAGTTACGGCGAAGCGTTCGGGCTGTACGTGCTGGAGGCGCTGGCGTCCGGTGTGCCCGTCGTGCAGCCGCGCAGCGGTGCGTTTCCCGAGTTGTTGGAGCAGACCGGCGGGGGTATGCTCGTCGATGCCGATGACCCGCAGGCGCTTTCCGACGGCATCGAGACGCTGCTGAAGGATCCCGATCACGCTCGGACCCTGGGCGACAAGGGGCGGCAGGCCGTGCTGGAAAAGTTCACCGCCACACGCATGGCCGAAGACTTCCTGCAGGTCTGCGAAATGACACTGAAACAGCAACGGCTGATCGCCCAAACCGCCGAGCAGGACGGCTGAGGGTCGCATGCCGCGGACCAGGGTGTGCGAAATCACGCGTGAACCACTGCAGCAGCCACCTGCACGCATCTGCGGCTAAACTACACACCATGGCGCAGACGTTCACCTACACCCGACGCGTGGAGTTCGCCGACACCGATGCGGCAGGCCTCATGCACTTTTCCAACTTCTTCCGCTTCATGGAGTCCGCCGAGCACGCCTTCCTGCGATCGCTGGGCCACACCGTGCATCAACTGGACGACGATGGGCACATCGGTTTTGTCCGCGTTCACGCCGAATGCGATTACCGTCGCCCGCTGCGCTTCGAGGACGAAGTCGACATCACGCTTACCGTGCGCGATGTCAACACCAAATCGATCGTTTACGATTTTGCCTTCCGACCACACAACGCACCGGCCGATGCGGAAGCGCTCGCCACCGGCTCGCTCACCGTGGTCTGCGTTTACAAGGACAACCGCACGCAGCAGGTGCGTGCCATCGACATTCCCGCGCCGCTTGCTGCTCAATTGAAAGGGGCATGAACCCGTGCCACCGGAAAGTCACAACGCTTCGATGACCTGGCTTCTTTTCGCGCTCATGACCGTCGCCTGCTGGGGCGTGTACGGCATCTTCCTGCACACCGGACAGCAGGCCATCACCCCCGCGGGCTCCGGCCCCGACCCGAACGCCCGCTACAAGGCGTTCCTCTTCGTCGGCATCGCCTACTTCCTCGTGGCGGTGCTCGCACCGCTGGCGATTCTCGTCCTGCGCGGCGCGGACTGGCACTTCGCTGGCAAGGGCATGGCCTGGTCGCTCATCGCCGGCATCGTCGGCGCGATCGGCGCGTTCGGCGTTTTGCTGGCGTTCGGCGCCAAAGGCAGCCCCGCCGCCGTCATGTCCATCATCTTCGCCGGCGCGCCCATCGTGAACGCCATCGTCGCGATCTGTCTGCATCCACCGGCTGGCGGTTTCTCCGCGATTCGCTGGCAGTTTCTCGCCGGCATCGTGCTCGCCGCTGCCGGTGGCTGCCTCGTCACGCTCTACAAACCACCCCCCGCGCCGCCGCACAAGCAGGCCGCATCCATCGTCACCCCCGCAGCGCATGCCACAGACGACAACCCCACCGACAGGAAACCATGACCGTCGTGCCGCCCCTGAGTCGTGACGCCATCGAAGCGACGCAACTCGCGCATCTGCGCAAGCTGCTGGCCGCGCTGTCGACCAACCGCTTCTACGCACCGCAACTCAAGGCCGCCAAACTCAACGGCACCATCGACAGCCTCGACGCATTCACCCGTGCGATGCCGTTCACCACCAAGGCACAACTCGCTCAGGATCAGTGCGACCACCCGCCCTACGGCTCCAACCTCACCTTCGACCTCGAGCGATACACCCGATACAACCAGACCAGCGCCACCACCGGCGTGCCCATGCGCTGGCTCGACACGCCCGACAGTTGGCAGGCACTGCTCGACGTCTGGAAGCGCGTCTTCGATGCGGCCGATGTCACCACGACCGATCGCATCTTCTTCGCCTTTTCCTTCGGGCCTTTTCTGGGTTTCTGGACCGCGTTTGAAGCGGCCACGCAACTCGGCGCGCTGGCGATTCCCGGCGGAGGCATGAGCAGTGCCGCGCGACTCGCCGCCATCCTCGACAACCACGCCACCGTCCTGTGCTGCACGCCTACTTACGCCATTCGCCTTGCCGAAGTCGCCGCACAGGACAACATCGACCTCACCCGCTCGACGGTGCGCCGCATCATCGTCGCCGGCGAACCGGGCGGCAGCGTTCCCGCCACACGACAGCGGATCGAACAGGCCTGGCCCAACGCACGCGTCGTCGATCATCACGGCATGACCGAGGTCGGCCCCGTCAGCTACGAAAACCCCCACCACCGCGGCATCCTCCACATCGTTGAAGATGCGTTTCTCCCCGAGCTCATCGACCCGCACACGCTCGAGCCGCTCGACTGGACCAGCGCTGCCGCCGATTCCGAAAGTCTCATGGGTGAACTCGTGCTCACCACGCTCAGGCGGATCGGTTCGCCGCTGCTGCGTTACCGTACCGGTGATCTGGTGCGCATCAGCAGTCGCCCCGCTGCCGAGTTGAACACCGCGGAGATGCCGCTGGATGGCGGGATCCTCGGGCGGGCTGACGACATGGTCGTGGTGCGCGGGGTCAACGTGTACCCCAGTGCGATCGATCAGATCATTCGCAGCGACGATGCTGTCGCCGAATATCGCGTCGAAGTCGCCTCACAGCGTGGCATGACGGAACTCGCGATCACGGTCGAACCCGTGGCAACGTGCAATGACGGCACCGAATTATGTCAACGCCTCGAACAGGCGCTCCGCCGGTCGCTGCAACTGCGCATTCCCGTACAACTCGGCGCCGACCTGCCCCGTTTCGAAATGAAAGCCAAACGTTGGATTCGTCAGACAAACCCGTAACGCACCCGCGACAACCGCCGCTCGCGGCTTCGCGCAAACCAACCGCCTCCGCACCGCGCCCCCTTTTCGGATGAACCCCACCACCAACCAACCCGACTCCATGCACGAAGCGACGCCCACTTCCGTCACGCCGTTGCTGCAGCTCATCGATGTCACGATGCGTTACGAGCAGGTTGCCGGTTCCGCCGCCGATGCGCCGCCCGTGTTGCGCAACATCGATCTCACCGTCGCCCGCGGCGAATCGCTCGCCATCATGGGGCCCTCCGGTTCGGGCAAAAGCACGCTGCTCAACATCATCGGCGCGCTGGATCGCCCCACCGCCGGCCGCGTCCTGCTCGAAGGCGTCGACCTCGCCACCCAGGATGACAACGCGCTGGCGACGCTGCGCAATCAACGCGTCGGCTTCGTGTTTCAGTCGCACCACCTCCTGCCGCAGTGCACCGCATTGGAAAACGTCCTGCTGCCCACGCTCGTCCTCAGCCCCGCCGACCGCCGCCTGGCGCAACCACGTGCCATCGAACTGCTCACACGCGTCGGCCTCGAAACGCGCATGCATCATCGACCGGGGCAACTCTCCGGCGGCGAACGTCAGCGCGTCGCCCTGGTACGCGCGCTCATCAACCAACCCGCGCTCCTGCTGGCCGATGAACCCACCGGCGCGCTCGATCGCCAGCGGGCCGATGAACTCGCCGAACTGCTCGTCGCGCTCAACCGCGAGGAGAACGTCACGCTCATCGTCGTCACCCACACCCCATCGCTCGCCCGACACATGCAACGAACGCTGCACCTGCGCGATGGTCAACTCGTGGAGGCCGCCAACACGGGAGCCGACGCGTGAGCATGTTCCGCCTCATCCTGCAGAGCCTGCGCTACTACTGGCAGGCGCAGCTTGCCGTGGCGCTGGGCGCAGCCGTCGGCGCAGCCGTGCTCATCGGCGCGCTCGTCGTGGGCGACTCCGTCTCCCACAGCCTCACGCGCATGGCCCTGGCGCGCATCGGACAGGTCCACCTCGCACTCAACGCGCACGACCGCTTCTTTTCCGATGAACTGGCGCGCCGCGTGAGCGACCAGCTCAACGCGCCGGTGGCGCCCGTCCTGCATCGGCTCGGCATCGCCGCCACCGGCGACGGCAGCGCACGTGCCAACGGCGTCAACCTCTTGGGCGTCGATCAACGCTTCTGGCAACTTGCACCCCACGACGTCCACGACGCCAACCACGACGGCGCCCCGCCCAACCCCGGCCCCGGCGAAGCGGCCATCAACCAACGACTCGCGCAACAACTCAACGTCCGCGAAGGCGACCGCATCGTCATCCGCGTGGAACAACCCGGCACGTTGCCGCGCGACATGCCTCTCGCTTCCGATGAAGACGTCACCATCGCATTGCCCGTGCGCATCATCGCGGTGATCGGCGATGAACACTTCGGTCGATTCAGTCTGCAGGCCAATCAGACGCCGCCGTTCAACGCGTTCGTATCACTCCCGTGGATGCAGGCGCAGATCAGCATGTCGGGCCGCGCCAACATGCTCCTCGCCGGCCATGGCGACGCCGCCGCCCCACCCACCTTCCCGGAAGCCAATCGGGCCGTGCAGTTGCAATGGCGCGCCAGCGATGCCGAGATCGAGCTGTTGCCCGCCCGCAACGACACACAACAGGAACTGCGCAGCCGACGCGTTTTCCTTGATGCGCCCATCCAGCACGCTGCGGTTCAAATCCCGCACGACGGCGCGGTCGGCATCCTCACCTACTTCGTCAACAGCCTCACCATCAACGACACATCCACGCCCTACTCGATGGTCGCCGCCATCGGCACGCTTGATGACGATGCATCGCTACCCGATGAATACGCGCAGCTCGTGCCACCCGACATGCACGATGATGAGATCGTCATCAACACCTGGCTCGCCGACGATCTGAACGCTGCCGTCGGCGACACGATCGTCATGAGCTACTTCATCATCGGGCCACAGCGAAAGCTCATCGAGGTGACGGGCACGTTCCGCGTCCGCGCCATCGTGCCGATCGAAGGCCTCGCCGCCGATCAGCAGCTCATGCCCGCCTACCCCGGCATCGCCGATGCCGACCACTGTCGCGACTGGAAGCCGGGCACGCCGATCGACCTCGACCGCATCCGCGACAAGGATGAAGCCTACTGGGACGACCATCGCGGCACCCCCAAGGCGTTCATCACCCTTAAAGCCGGGCAACGCATGTGGGCCAATCGCTTCGGCAGCCTCACAGCCGTGCGCTATGTCACCAACCAACCCGCTGCCGATATCGAACGCGCGTTGCTCGCACACCTCGAGCCCGCACAGGTCGGGCTCATCTTCACCGATGTTCGTCAACCCGCTCTGAATGCCAGCGCGCAGGCTTTGGACTTCGGCGCACTCTTTCTGGCGCTGAGTTTCTTCCTCGTTGTCGCCGCGCTGCTGCTCACGGCGTTGCTTTTCGTGTTCGGCGTGGAGCAGCGCAGCGCCTCCATCGGCACGATGCTCGCCGTCGGTTTCCAGCCGCGACAGGTGCGACGGCTGCTCCTGGGTGAAGGACTTGCCCTCTCCATCGTCGGCGCGATCATCGGCACCGGTGCGGGATTGCTCTACACGCGTGCCGTCCTCGCCGCACTTGCCAGCATCTGGCGTGATGCCGTGGGAACCAGCGACATCGCGTTTCATGCCGAGCCGCGCACCATCGTGATCGGCATCGTCTCGTCGATCACGGTGTCGATGCTCGCCATCGCCTGGACGCTTCGCCGTCAGGGTCGCCAACCCGTGCGGCAGTTGCTCGCCAGCGGTGCATCGAGCGGCGCCGCCCTTTTCACCGCGCATCGTTCGCGCTTCGCAAGCGTCATCGCCGCGATCTGCCTTGTCGCCGCGATCGCCATTGCCGCGTTCGCCCCCAGCGACAGTGCCCAGGCCGCCGCCGGCGCATTCTTCGGTAGCGGCGCGTTGCTGATGTTCGCGGGCATCGCACTGTCGAAATGGTGGCTCGGCCGCGCCGCCGCCCATGCCAACACCGCCGCCCTCTCCATCGCCGCCATCGGTGCGCGAAGCGCTGCGCGGCGCAGCGGACGGAGCCTCGCCACCATCACGCTGCTTGCGTGCGGCGTCTTCCTCCTGCTCGCCGTCGGCGCGTTCTACCGCACCCCCGTTGACGATCCGACCATCCGCTCCTCCGGCACGGGCGGGTTCACCCTCTTGGGCGAGGCACAACTGCCGCTGCTGCATGACCTGGCCGATCCGCGCAGCCGCGAGGAACTCGGCCTCGATGCCGATGAACTCACCGGCGTCGACTACGTGCCCCTGCGCGTCCGCGAAGGTGACGATGCGAGCTGCCTCAACCTCAACCGCGCCCAGCAGCCCCGCCTGCTCGGCGTTGAGCCGGAACTCCTCGCCAGCCGCGGCGCGTTCGACATCACCAGCGTCCTGCCCCAGTTCTCGGTCAACGACTGGTCCATTCTCAACGTCGCGCTCGACGGCGATGCACTGCCCGCGATTGCCGATCAGGCCACCGTGCAATGGGCGTTGCAAACCAAGCTCGGTGCAACCATCGACTACATCGACGAGCGTGGCCGAACGTTTTCAGTGCAGATCGTTGGCGTCATTGCCGACTCGATCCTGCAGGGCAACCTCATCGTTGCGGAGGATCGCCTGCTCGAGCGATTCCCTTCCGTCACCGGTTACCGCATGCTGCTGATCGATGCGCCGCCGGATCGTGCCGCGGACGTTTCCGCTGCCCTCACCCGCGCGCTGGAGGATGTGGGCATGCAGGTGACGCCGACGCGCGATCGCCTCGCTGCGTTCAACGCGGTCAACAACACCTACCTCGCCATTTTTCAGGCGCTGGGAGCGCTCGGACTGGTACTCGGCAGCGTCGGGCTGGGCATCGTCGTCCTGCGCAACGTGCTGGAACGACGACAGGAGCTGGCGATGCTGCGAGCCGTGGGCTATCGCGCCTCGGCGATCCGCTGGCTGGTGTTCAGCGAGCACACGCTGCTGCTGGCGATGGGGTTGCTCGTCGGTCTCCTCGCCGCCGCTGTGGCTGTCGCGCCGACGCTGGGCGCGATCGGCGGATCGCACCTGCCGACCGGTCTCGCCATCGCCGCCGTCCTCATCAGCGGCCTGCTGTGGGTCTACGCCGCCACCACCTTCGCCACCCAAGGCTCCCCCCGCGCCGCCCTTCAGCAGGAATGAGGGGGAGGATTTGGTGATGTGGTGAGGTGGTGAAATCGAAACATGTCCGTCGTGCAGTCACCAAATCGCCAAATCACCACATCACCAAATGCACCAAAACCCCCCTCACTTTCGTTTTCCGCGCGGGTCCGCTAGAATTCTCGCCCCCAAGCACCGGCATTCTCAGGAGTCAGAACCTTGAAGTCGACCGATCTGCGGCCCGGAATGGCTATCAAAATGGATGGCCAGGTCTACGTCATCACCCAGTACACCCACGTCACACCCGGCAACCTGCGAGCCTTCGTTCAGGTCAAGCTCAAGCGGATCAGTGACGGCGCGGGGCTGGAAAAACGCCTGCGCAGCGGCGAAGAGGTCGAGCGCATCGACCTGGACCGCCGCAACATGGAGTACCTCTACTCCGAAGCCGCGGGCCCCGTCTTCATGGACATGGAAACCTACGACCAGGTGACCATCGACGCGGACATGGTCGGCGACGCGATCCTCTACCTCAAGCCCAACACGCAGGCGACCGTCCTCTTCGCCGAGGGCAAGCCCGTCTCGCTGGAACTGCCCAAGACGGTTGACCTGGAAGTGACGGACACCCCGCCGGGCATCAAGGGCGCCACCGCCACCAACCAGCTCAAGGAGGCGACGCTGGAGACCGGCCTCAAGACCCGCGTGCCACCGTTCATCGAAGTGGGTGAGATCGTCCGCATCAGCACGGAAACGGGTGAATACCAGTCCCGCGCCTGATCGCCCCGCCTTTTTGTTCCAACCCGAAGCCCGGGGATGCCATCCCCGGGTTTTTCTTTGCGCCTCCTTATTTTCTGTAACGCTCCGCAACATTCCTTGAAGAACTCAGGGGGCATTGTGTTGTCCCATGCGCGCGTTCACTCACGGCAGGCGGTCGCCTGTCGACTGGCTTCATTCTGCCCATTTTTTCCGAGGAGGTTGCGATGCGTGATTCACGGCAACGGGGGATGGCGGCTGCGGCAACGGTGGCGCTCATTACACAGACCGCGGCATTCGGCTCCAGAACGCCGGACGCCCGCGATGGGTTGCCCAGCATTCCAATGGGCCAGCACCAGGTCAAACTCGAGATCATGGCCGACGGTCTCGCCGGGCTGGCGCCCAACAACGGCGGATTTCAGCTCTCCCCCAGCGATCTGGCGCACGACTCCACCGGCAGGCTGTTCGTGACGACGCTGGGCGGCGTGGTGCGACTGATCGACGCGAACGGCAACCTGCAGGACCAGCCCTTCCTCACCAAGAGTCAGACCAACACCACCACCGCCAGCAACGGCGAATGGGGCATGTCCAGCATCGTGTTCCACCCCGATTTCGCCGTGAAGGGCGCGGCTGGCTACGGCAAGTTCTACACCATCACCACCGAGGCGGGATGGGCCAACGGCGGCAACTTCGACTTCGGCGCCAACGCCAACAGCCATCAGGACGTCGTCAAGGAGTGGACGCTCGCCGACCACACCGCCAACGTCTGGGGTGCCAACCCCGGCGACTCCAGCCGAACGCTTTTCCGCGTCGGCCAGCCCGGGCAGCCGCACAACGTCGTCGATCTGGCATTCGGCCCCGACAAAATGCTCTACATTTCCAGCGGTGACGGCGGCTTCGGCAATCAGATCGAGTCGCAGAATCCCGGCAACGTCTACGGCAACATCCTGCGCATCGATCCGCTGCGAACCAGCGGCGACGGCATCGCACGGGCATCCGACAACGGTCAGTACGGCATCCCCGATGACAACCCGTTCGTCGACAAGTCCGGATACATGGGCGAAGTCTATGCCTACGGGTTCCGCAGCCCGTTTCGCATGAACTTCGACCGTGAAACGGGCGACCTGTGGGTCGGCGATGTCGGACAGGGACGCATCGAGGAGGTCAATCTCGTCGTGGCCGGGGGGAATTACGGCTGGAACATGAAGGAAGGCCAGTTCCGCTCGGGGCAGAGCGCCGGCTGCTGCCGTGTGGAACCGGACACCCCCGAACTCAACTCGGGCATCACCCTCCGCGAGATGTACAACCTCATCGACCCGGTCTTCGAATACGACCACGAGGACGGGCTGTGCATCATCGGCGGGTTCGTGTATCGCGGAAAGCTGCTGCCCGAGCTGCGCGGCATGTACATTTTCGCTGATCTGGGCGAGCAGCGCCCCACGGCACGGCTTTTCTACGGCGACCCGGCGACGGGCGAAATTTTCGAGTTCCTCATTGACCCCACCGGCGACAAGTTCATCGACAACCTCAATTCCACGTCTGACGGCTCGTTGCTGTCCCTGCCGGAGCGAATCATCAGCATCGGCGAGGACGAAAACGGTGAAATTTACCTCGTCGCGGTCGGCCGCGACCCGCGCCAGGGCGGTGGAATCGATGGCATGATCATTCGCGTCGTGCCCGAGCCGACGAGCATGACGCTGCTACTGGCTGGTTCGGTGCTGGCAATGTACCGTCGACGCGGTTCAAACCGTTGAGAACAGGGACGTTCGCTTCGGCCTGAGCCGTGCGATCAGCCATGTTTTGCGGTATCCTTAGATACCGGGCGGCGTTGCGGATTTGCCTTCGTCGCGTCGCGATTCATCACAACCACTTAACGTTTGTGAAGGAGCACCATATGACCACCTCTTCCTCGCGCCGCAATTTCATGAAGCAGATGGCGGCCGCTGGCGCCATCGCTTCGGCGGCACCGTTGCTGACGCCCCGAACCGCACGCGCGCAAGCCGGCGACAAGCTGCGCGTCGCCTTCATCGGCGTGGGCGGCATCGGTGGTTCGCACCGCAACGAAATCTTCAACCTCGGACAGGATTGCCCCTGCTTCGCCGACGTCGACACCCGCACCTGGGCCGACATCCGCAAGCAGTGGCCCAACGCCAAGGGCTACCAGGATTACCGCGAAATGTTCGACAAGGAAGCGAACAACTTCGACGCGGTCATGATCGGCACGCCCGACCATCATCACTATCCCGCCACCGTGCTGGCGTTCCAGGCGGGCAAGCACTGCTACACCCAGAAGCCGCTGACCCAGACCGTCTGGGAGTCGCGGCAGTTGACGAAGCTGGCGGCGGAGAACCCGAAGATCGTCACCCAGATGGGCAACCAGGGTCACGCCGGTGAAGGTTGGCGACTCGTGTACGAGTGGATCCACAGCGGCGCGCTGGGCGACATCACCGAGGTGCATAGCTGGACCAACCGCCCCGTGTGGCCACAGGGCATCGACCGCCCGCAGGGTGAGGACCAGGTGCCTTCGGAATTGAACTGGGACGCGTGGATCGGCCCATCACCGATGCGCCCGTTCAAGAAGGACGTGTACCACGGCTTCAAGTGGCGTGGCTGGTGGGATTTCGGCGCTGGCGCGCTGGGCGACATGGCGTGCCACACGATGGACGGCATGTTCTGGGCGCTGGATCCGGGTCACGCCAAGACCGTCGAAGCGTTCGCCTCGACGCCCCACAACAACGACAGCTTCCCCAACTCCACCGTGGTGAAGTGGACATTTCCCGCCAAGGGTGATCGCAAGGCGTTCACGGCCTATTGGTACGACGGCGGCCTGAAGCCGGCGCGTCCCGAAGGGCTCGAGCCCAATCGCCGACTCGCCAACACCGGCAACCTCTTCATCGGCACCAAGGCGTCGATCATCGTGTCGGGCGACTACGGCGACAGCCCGCGCATCTTCCCCGAAGCGAAGATGCGGGAGATCGGCCGCCCGCCGCGCCTCTTGGAACGTCACCAGGGCGGCCACTACGTCTCCAATCACATCAAGGAATGGGTCAACGCGTGCAAGGGAGAGGGCAAGACGCTGTCCGACTTCGCTTACGCCGGCCCGATGAGCGAGACGATCCTGCTGGGCAACGTCGCCATCCGCGTGGGCGGCAAGCTCGAATGGGACGGCCCGAACATGCGCGTCACCAACATGGACGCAGCCAACGAGTTCATCACCAAGACCTACCGCGACGGCTGGAAGTTCTGATCCGTCGCCGACAATCCAAACACCCAAACGGACCCGAGTTTGCTGCTCGGGTTCGTTTTTTTTTGACCACGGATGGCACGAATGGCACGGATGAAGGCAGAAAGTCAGAAAGGCAAAAAGTCAATCAACCGCGAATAACGCCGATGGGCGCGGATGATGTCTGATGGAGAGACGAGCGTTTGCCACTCATGCGTGCGCAACGAGAATTGCAGCACATTCATACTGCTGAAGAGTAGCAGTGCTACTCTTCACGAGCGCACTCCACGCCCATTCGCGTCCTCCCGGTAAAATCGGTTCCCTGCCTACATCCGTGTGATCCGTGGTCAAAACCGGATCACATCAGAAGTCCCCGCCGGGGGTGCTGGTGGCGAGGTTGTTGAAGCGGGTGGTGCTGTTGTTGAACTGCAGGTAAACGGTGCCGGTCGGGCCGTTACGCTGTTTGGCGATGATCACTTCCGCGACGCCGAGCTTGTCGGGGTTTTCCTGCTGCCATTCGGGATCGTTGTGGTAATACTCCTCGCGGTGGAGCATCATGACGAGGTCGGCGTCCTGTTCGATGGAGCCCGATTCGCGCAGGTCGCTCATGCGTGGCCGGTGCCCTTCGCGGCTTTCCGGTCCGCGGTTGAGCTGGCTGAGGCAGATGACCGGCACGTTCAACTCGCGCGCCAGCGCCTTGATGCCGCGCGACAGCTCGCTCACTTCCTGCTGGCGGGACTCGGAGCCGGGGTTGCTCATGAGCTGCAGATAGTCGACGACGATGAGCTTGATATCGTGCCGTGCCGCCAATCGCCGCGCCCGGGCGCGCAGCCCCATGAGTGTCAGGCCCGGCGTGTCGTCGATGTACAGCGGCGCTTCGGACAGTTCACCCACGGTCAGTTGCAGCCGGCCGAAGTCGTCGGCGTTGAGCATGTTCCGGCGAACCTTCTGCGCATCGACGCCGCTGCGCGAGCACAACAGACGCTGCGCCAGCGCCTGCTTGCTCATTTCCAGGGAAAACACCGCCGTGGGCTGCTTGGTGACCACCGCCACGTGCTCAGCGACGTTCATCGCGAACGCGGTCTTGCCCATACTCGGGCGCGCCGCCACGATGATCATTTCCCCCGCCTGCAAACCGCTGGTCATTTTGTCCAGATCGTAAAGCCCGGTTTCCAGCCCCGTAACGTTGCGGCCGTCCTCGTTCTCCAGCCGTTCGTACAGCTCGTGCAGCAGCGTCGACAGTTCGGTCGCTTCCTCGCTGCTGCCGGTTTCGGCGAGTCGGAAGATCGCCTGCTCCGCCTTGTCGAGCTGATGGGCGACGGGTTCGCTGCTGTGGTACGCCTCGTAGAGGATCTGGCTCGCCGACTCGATGAGCCCGCGTAGCAGCGCCTTTTCCCGCACAATGCGGGCGTAATGGGCGGCACTGACCGCGGAAGGCACCGACTCGGCCAGTTCCAGCAGATACTCAACGCCCCCCACCTCCTCGAGCTGGCCCACATCGCGCAGCCGCTGCGTGAGCTGCACCATGTCGATCGACTGGCTCTGGTCGTAGAGCGTGACGAGGGTCTGGTAGATGGCGCCGTGCTTCTGGACGTAGAAATCGTCGCTGCCCTTGATGATCTGCAGCACCTCGCCGATGACCTGCATGTCCAGGATCATGGACCCGAGCAGGGCGCACTCGGCTTCGATGGCGTGCGGCGGCAGCTTCTCGAAGAGGCGACCAACGTCGTACTCGCGACCGGCGCGGCCGGCTCGCTTGGATGGAAAAGGCGCGGTACTCATGGGCGACCTATTCTGTCCGAAAAGACACGGCTTTGCACCGCGCTGCGGCGGTTGTGCAAATCATGTCGGCAACACCTCCCGAACACCCGCCGTAACGGCATGACACTTCACCGGTTATAAGCAGACGCAGATTTCCCGTGCGGTGGTGATCGGCCGGAGCGATAATAGCACGCCGGTTGCTTTCGTCGGCGACCCGAACGGCCCGAGGAATTCGCGCGTGGTCTGCGCTGCATTTCCAGCCGTGCGGAGAGTCTCGCGCGGACGGCCGAAAAAAAATTTTGCAATCGCATGTCCAGTTTCGCCCCGCGTGTGTCAGTCATCTGTGGCGGGAACATTTTCATGAGCATGGATCAGATCGACATCGTGCGCGTCTTACTGCGTGATCGGGAAAAGATGTTCGCCTACATCTGGTCGATCGTTCGCGACGCTCACATCGCAGACGATGTTTTCCAGGATGTGTCGCTGCTGGCGATCGAGCATCGTCAGGAGATCAACAGCGAGGAGCATCTGTGCGGATGGTTGCGGCGTGCATCACGACTCAAGGCGCTGGAGGCGCTGCGGGCACGCAAGCGCATGCCCTCCATGCTTTCCGAAGAAGCGATGAGCCTGCTCGAAGCGCACTGGCAGGAATACGACGGGCATTCCGCCTCCGATGTGGTCGATTCGCTGCGCGCGTGCATGGCCCGGCTCACCCCCTATGCCCGTCAGGTCATCAAGTTGCGCTACGTCGATGGCATGGGCGGTGAGGAAGTCGCTGCCACGCTCAATCGCAAGCTCGACACCGTTTACAAGTCGCTCAGCCGCATCCATCGCAGTCTGCGTGACTGCATGGAGCGTCACAGCGCCGCTTCACCCGCCGTTGTGGAGCAGCAGACCGCATGAACGATCCGCACCTGTCCATGGATGTCCCGCAGCCGTCGGGCGACGACGTCGGTACGCTGATCGTGGCGTATCTGGACGATCGGCTGGATGACGCAGGCGCGCAACGGCTGAGCGAGATCCTCGTCGCCGATGCCGAGGCGCGGCGCCTGTATGTGGCGACCTGCATGCAGGCACGGGTGATCGCCAGTCGACTGGGCCCGGAGCTGGAAGCCAAGGCTGCGCCGCGCATGGCGGACCACGATGAAAGCATGACCATCCTGCGCGAAGTGCTGGAACTGGAGGAGCAGGCGCACCTGCGGCGTCAGGAAGCGCTGGCGGAACAACGCGCCCAGGAGGAAGCCGAGGCGATCGAACGCCGCAAGAGTTTGTCGGTGCTGTTGGGACAGGTAGAGAGCGTACCGCCGGTGCGTCATTATGTGATTCCGCGTTGGGCGGTGTATGGCGCAGCCGCGGCGGTGGCGGCGATGCTGCTGATGCTGGTCCTGCCGTGGCTGTCGCCTGCCGACACGCCCGCACCCACACCCGCGCCGCAACCCATTGTCCGCAACGTTGAACCCGCGCCCGACGTTCTGGCGCAGCTCAACGACTCGTTCGATCTGCGGTGGGCAGCCGACTCGGCGCCCCCCACCAACACCGGTGACCTTGTTGCCGGCGAATATCACCTGGAACGCGGCTGCGTGCGGCTGGAAATGGTCGGGGGCGGCGACATCATCGTGCAGGCCCCGGCACGCTTCCGAATCGATTCGGACCAGCAGGTCACCCTCTGGTCCGGCCGACTCGTGGGACACTGCCCCACCCTCGGGCGCGAGCTCATCGTTCAAACCCCCGGCGCAACCGTCGTGGACATCGGCACGGAATTCGGCGTGCTCGTGGATCAGCACGGTGCGTCGCAGGTCCACGTTTTCGACGGCATCGTGGAAATCACCCCCAGCTCCAGAGCCGCCAACAGCACGCCGCAGCGCATCACCCGCGGTCAGGCACGGCACATCGACGAATCGGGCGAACACATCGCCCCCATCGAGCACCACGAACTGGCCTTCATGCGTGGCGATGAGTTCCGCGCCAACGTTGAAGCCAATCGCGGCTCCGCGTACCACCGATGGGTGCGCTACCAGTACGAACTGCGGCGTGACCCTACGCTGGTCGTCTATTACGCGATGGATCCCGCCCACATGCAGGGCGACACGCTCCTGAACCTGGGCAGTGCCGGCAACGTTGCCAACGCAACGGTCGTCGGGGCGCAGTGGCAGCCCGGCCGCTTCGATAACGCGCAGACCCTGGCGTTCGTCGATGACCAGATGATGCTCAGCGCCGACATCCCGGGCAACCCGAATCAGGTCACCATCGCGACATGGGTGAAGCTGAAGAAAATCAGCTATCCGCACAGCGGCATCATCATGTCTGAAGACTGGCTGGGTGACACGCCGGGTTACGTCCACTTCGGAGTGAAGTTCGACGGTCTGATTGAAATGAGCGTGACGGGCGTGGACCAATACGCCCTTCCGATCCGAAGCGACACGGCACTGGTGACGCCTGAACATCTGGGCCGCTGGGTCCACCTGGTGGTGGTGTACGACAACGAACGCAACCTCTTTCGGATCTATCGCAACGGCGAAAAGGTGATGGAGCAGCGCATCGACGCCCACTACGCCGCCGCGTTCGGCCGCGTGCAGATAGGCAACTGGACCGCCAACGCTCTGGGCTGGCCCGAAGCCAACCGCGTACTCAACGGCTGCATGGACGAACTTTGCATCTTCTATCGGGCCGTGACCGACGACGAAGTGAAACGCATGTATGAGGCGGGCGTGCCGGACAAATGAACGCGCCTCGCTGAAAAGAACGTGGAAACGTAGACGTTAACGACGTATCAACATCTTTTTCATCCAATCCAAGGAGGATCACATGATCAGCAAACGACGCACACAACTGATGGCACTGGCGGCGATGGGCGCTCTGTGGACCGCATCAACCGATGCGAATGCTGTGGATGTTCTGTCCAACGGCAGCTTCGAATCCAACAACGCCGACACCATCTATGCACCGGGCTGGGACGGCCTGTACCGCATCGGCGAAGAAGTGAATCAGTTGAATGGCTGGACGTTCAACACCGGTCACGGCAAGTGGTTGTTGAAGGAAGGCAACGCGTTCGATCTCGGTTCGGCCAGCGACGGGGAGTTCTTCCTGAACGTGACCGGCACGGATCCCGAGGCAGAAAACGCTCAGTTCAACATGTCCCAGACATTCGCTGTCGTGGATGGCGAAACCTACACGGTGCTTTATGACCTTGCCCGTCGACCGGGCGGCGCCGACACCGCGGAAATTTCGATTAACGTCGGTGAAATCGGGCTGTCACATAGCGCGTTTTCGCTCGGCGACGGCACGGAAAATCCGGCGACATATCACACGTTCCAGTTCCAATTCGTCGCAGCGGGCGACTCCGCCACAATCACCATTCTTGGCCCAACCGGTGAGGTCGACAATGGCTTCTATTTGGACAATATCCGCGTGGACGGCATGGCGGTGCCGGAGCCCGCATCACTTGTGCTGATGGGAGCAGGGACCATGTTGCTGCTGCGGCGGCGACGCGCATCGGTCGAATGAGCGGCCGGCTTGGCAGGTAGGTCGCGGCGTTTGTCTGTGAATAGCGGGCAAACGCCATTTGTCGGAGGGCTTCCGGATATCGCACCGTCTCGCCCAAGATAGGAGAGCCAATCATGCAGCAGGCGCATTCCAACGACCGCGACGTCGAACGACGAATCCGCTCGCAATCAGCTCAATCCGCCACCGTTTCTCACGGGTTTACGCTCATTGAATTACTCGTCGTCATCAGCATCATCGCGCTGCTGATCGCCCTGCTGCTGCCGGCGTTGTCCCGCGCCCGACAGGCGTCCAACAACCTCGAATGCCTGAGCAATCTGCGCCAGCAGGTGATGGCCGTGAGCACCTACGCGCACGACCATGAGGAACGCCTGCCCTACGTGGAAGGACGCGACTTCCCCCATTTTCCCATCATGGATTTCTTCGAGGTTTGCCTGCGCCCCTATCTCACGGCAAGTATGATGGGGGACTCCTCAGCACTCAAATGCCCCAACGATGTGAATGAGCCGGGCTACTGGGGCGTCTGGTGGCTGACGAACCAAGGCGAAATGCGCAGTAGCGACCACCATCCCGACGTCCAGAACCTCGTAGGCAAAACCATTCCCGAGACGGTGAACTACAGCTATCAATGGACGTTTAAAATGTATCATGATGTTGACCAGAACACGGGCAGCATTAATCAATATGTCGCGAGGCAATACCTTCTGTCCGAGGTGCGTTACCCCTCCAACCTGGTGGCGTTGCACTGCCGCGGCGAGGTGCCTGTGCCCGATGGCTACACGACCGACCCGCACTTCGACGGGTTGCAAAGCGGATTCGTTGACGGCCATGCTGAGTTCGTCGAGTTCGCGCGAATGAACGTGCCCCTCACCGGCGTCTATGCCAACGGCAGCAAGAACATGGACTGGACGGAATTCGGCGTCTTTGGCAAAGACTTCTGAGACGCGCAAGCTAGGCGAGAATTTTTATTCGATAACGTGGAGTGGTCCAACTGATGCAATTCGGAAGTGCCCCAAATGATGCATGGACTTCGGCGACGCTACGGCGATCGACCGGCTTTACGTTAATTGAACTGCTGGTGGTGATCTCTATCATCGCGCTGCTCATCGCATTGCTGTTGCCCGCCCTCTCGCACGCCCGCCGGGCCGCTCGCAACGTGCAGTGCCTCAGCAGCCAGCGCCAGCAGATGATCGCCGTGAACGCCTATACCAACGACCACGACGAGCACTTGCCCTTCCTCACTGGGCGCGACTATCCACATTTCGCGGTGATGGATTTTTTCGAGGTTTGTCTTCGGCCGTACATGGCTGCGACCATCAGCGGGCGCGGCTCGGTGCTCCACTGCCCCAATGATGAGCACGAGCCGGGCTACTGGGGCGCGTGGTGGGAAAGTTTGTATGGCCCGTTGCGCAAGAGCGAACATCACTTCACCATCCAGATGGAGGTGGGCAAGACCATCCCCGAAGTGGTGGATTACAGCTACCAGTGGACGTTCAAGATGTACCACGACGTGGACGCGGACACGGGTTACGTCAACAACACGATGCGGCGCTACCTGCTCTCGGAAGTGCAGTTCCCCTCCAACCTGGTGGCGATGCACTGCCGCGGCGAAGTGCCGGGCACGCCTGACGGTTACGAGAACGACCCAAACTTTCAGGGTCTGCAGAGCGGGTTCGTTGACGGCCACGCCGCCTATATCGAGTTCGCCATCATGAATCCAAGTTCACGCGGCGTCTACCCTAACGGCAGCGTCAACACCGACTGGACCATCTGGGGCATCTTCGGGCGCGACTTCTGACAATCGCTTCCTGTCGGGGTGACCGGCTAAACCAATGAACGGCGGTGTTCTCTCTGCAGAGGTTCGCTTGCACCGCATCACGCAACCCTTTTTGCATTGTTCGCCCTCTCGAAACGATCGCAGCCACCCTCTGCCTGCCGTCCGGTAAATTGCCTTTGCCGCGTCATTGGCAGCGCGGTTGACGCGTCCTGAACGTTGTTACGATAAGGAATGCAGCATATTCACCATCACTGGCTGAACCTTGCTTCACCATCAGCCCTCGATAAGATGGGGCGATCTTGACGGATCGGCTGTCGAGGCGAAACCCAATCCTGGCAGGATGGATCAGTATGAAGCGTGCGGTGGCGACGATGGTGGCGGTGGTGTTGGTGACGGCGGCGACCGCGCAGGCGACGGAGGGGCAACCGCTCACGCAGCTCACCGCACTGGCGACGACCGCGTTTGAGAACGAAGCCGCTGACCGCCCTTTTGCCGCCGGTAGCTGGACGTTTCAGACATACGGTTCCGCGGGCGTCTTTGATTCCGACAAGGGCGAGATCTACACCGGCCACATCGGTGTGGGGTACTACTTCGTCGATGACCTGTCCATCAACCTCGAAGCGTTCGGCGGATGGGTGACGCCTGAACGCGATGAGCACGGCGGCGTCGGCGGGTTTGACCTGCTCCTCCGCTGGCACTTCGTCAATGAGGATGGCTACTCGCTCTACATCGACGGCGGCGCTGGGTTCCAGCAGGCCACCACCAACTACCCCAGCGACAGCCACCACAACTTCCGACCGCAGTTCGGCATCGGCGGCACACTCGAATTGTTCGACTCCGCCCGACTGATGGTCGGCGTGCGATGGCTGCACATCTCCAACGCCGGCACCACCGACGGCAACGACGGCTTCGACGGCGCCCAGTTCTACGCGGGATTGATGATTCCGTTTTGAGGGTCAAGGGCCATAGGCCGAGGGACTTCGCAATGGGGTCGCGGGTCGACTGATGAGCGTCAGGCACGCGATCGTCCTTGCCCGGACGGGCGCCGGTTCCCAATTTGCCGATGCCCTCGCCCCCCAGCCGCAAGCCATGATCTGCCCCCTGGCCCTTGGCCCATGGCCCCCCAAACCGTTACCCTATCGCCACGATGAAATACGATTTCGCATCCATTGAAGCACGGTGGCAGGCCTATTGGGCGGAGCACGGCACGTTTCGCGCGCCCAATCCCGGTGAGGCCGACTTTAACCCCAAACAGCCCAAGTTTTATGTGCTGGACATGTTCCCCTACCCCTCGGGGGTGGGGCTGCACGTGGGACACCCCCTGGGGTACATCGCCACTGACATCGTCGCCCGCTACCGCCGCATGCTCGGCTACAACGTGCTGCACCCGATGGGTTACGACGCGTTCGGCCTTCCCGCCGAGCAGTTCGCCGTGGAGCATGGCGTTCACCCTGCCGTCACCACCGAGCGCAACATCGCCAACATGACGCGGCAGCTCAAGCGGTTGGGCCTCAGCTATGACTGGGACCGCTGCATCGCGACGACTGAACCGGGCTACTACAAGTGGACGCAGTGGATCTTCCTGCAGCTTTACAACAGCTGGTACGACCGCGGCGAGAACCGCGCCCGCCCCATCGCTGAACTGGTGAACATGCTCGTCAACGAGCAGCTTTACATCACGACGGATGGGCAGATCGTTGCCGCCGATGCGCAGGGCCTCGAAGCGATCGCCGGCACCCCCATCGGTGTGCATCAGTGGCACGAGCTCACCGAGGAGGAGCAGCGTGCCCTCATCGACAGCCAACGCCTCGCCTACATGGACGAGATCAACGTCAACTGGTGCCCCGCCCTGGGCACCGTGCTCGCCAATGAAGAGGTAACCAACGAAGGCCGGTCCGAGCGCGGCGACCATCCCGTGTTCAAGCGGCCGCTCAAGCAGTGGATGCTGCGCATCACCGCCTATGCCGAGCGGCTCATCGCCGATCTGGATCTGGTCGACTGGCCCGAACCGATCAAGCTGATGCAGCGCAACTGGGTCGGCCGATCCGAAGGCGCGCAGGTCACCTTCACGCTCGACGGCTCGGACGAAACCATCGAAATCTTCACCACGCGCCCCGACACGCTTTTCGGCGCAACGTACATGGTGCTTGCGCCGGAGCATCCGCTGGTGGACGCGATCACCACCGATGATCAGCGGGCCGAGGTCGAAGCCTACCAGCAGGCCGCCCAGAGTCGCAGCGATGTCGACCGCATGGCGGAAACAAAGACCAAGACCGGCGTGTTCACCGGCGCGTATGCGATCAACCCGGTCAACGGTGAGCGCATCCCCATCTGGATCGCCGACTACGTGCTGA
>CAZEFM010000023.1:0-31280 GCA_964511575.1 uncultured Phycisphaeraceae bacterium
CATAGAGATACGAAAACGCCCGGCCATTCTCATGGTCGGGCGTTCGCGTTAACTGAGTCAGCCGAATTGGTTCGGCTGGATAGTTCAAGCTCCCCGGGCTGGACTCGAACCAGCGACAATTCGATTAACAGTCGAACGCTCTACCGACTGAGCTACCGGGGAATCGGTTGGAGTGCAATACAATACCGATCTTTTCGACAGGATCAAGTCGGGGGGAAATGCGGCGGATTTCGATTACGGGTTGCCGATTGCCAAGTGCCGATTGCCAATTGCCAATCGGTCTGGTTTGGGCGTCTCTCACGGGAGGCTGCGGCTCGGGCGGGCTTGATTCCGGAAGTTGTTAGAATAATATTAGGTATGGGGGCGACGTAGAACAGGAGGCCCGAAGTGAACCAATTGGCAATCGGCAATTGGCAATCTCCCCCCTTAACCCCCAGACCCTCCCCCCGCATGTCGTGTTTGTCGTGTTTGTCGTGGGGGTGACATCGGGATTTTTTAATGCAAACGTCACGGTGAAAGGAGGTTACGGAAATGTCGCCGAGGTCGACCCCCCGGGGGGGTGACATTCGGTGAGAGGACGAGGACAGAGGTCGGAGGCGAGTCAGTTGGCAATCGGCAACGCCCCGTGGAGCGAGGAGCGAAGAGCGAGGGGCGACGGCCAAAATCCCTCACCACTCACCACGCCACCACTCACTCCCTTCTCCCGTCACCCAAAGCACGTTTCCAGGTCTCGGGCGGCGGCGAGGAGGGGGTTGTCCAGCGGGATGGTTCGCTGCTTGTCCGCCACATCGAGGATGTCGATGTCCGTCGTCGTTCGCCCTTTCATGACGATCATGCGGTTGCGTTTGCCCGCCAGGAGTGCCTGGATGGCGCCGTGGCCGAACTCGGTGGCGAGGACGCGGTCTTCGGGGACGGGCGTTCCGCCGCGCTGGACGTGGCCGAGCACGGTGGTTCGGGTCTCGATGCCGGTGCGTGCTTCGATCTGGTCGGCGACGACCTTGCCGATGCCGCCGAGGCGCACGGGGTCGGGGCTGGTCGGGTCGAAGTGGTCGACGACCTGCTCGCCTCCGATGGGCTTGGCGCCCTCGGCGACGCAGAGGATGGAGAAGCGCTTGCCGCGGGTCGAGCGGTTTTCGACGAACTTGCAGATGGTGTCGAGGTTGTACGGCAACTCGGGGATGAGGATGACATCGGAGCCCGAGGCGACCCCGGCATGCAGGGCGATCCAGCCGGCGTTGCGCCCCATGACCTCGACGACCATGGCGCGGTGGTGGCTCGCGGCGGTGGTGTGGATGCGGTCGAGCGCCTTGGTGGCGACATATCGCGCGGTGGCGAAGCCGAAGGAGACATCGGTGCCGAAGATGTCGTTGTCGATGGTTTTGGGTACGCCGATGAAGTTGACGCCTCGCCGGACGAAGTTGGCAGCTCCGCTCATGGTGCCGTCGCCACCGATGGCGACGATGGCATCGAGCTTGTGTTCATCGATGTGTTTGATGCACTGGTCGGTGACGTCGGCGAACTGGGGGTTGTTGCGGTCGTTGTTGATGGCGTACCGTTCGGGGTTGCACTTGTTGGAGGTGCCCAGGATGGTTCCGCCGAGGGTGAGGATGTTGCTGACATCGTTGGCGGTGAGTGGTCGGATGCGGTTCTGGACGAGTCCGAGGAACCCGTCTTCGATGCCGAAGACCTCGATGTCGTGGTGGTAGATGGCGGTTTTGGTGACGGCTCGGATGACGGCGTTGAGTCCGGAGCAGTCGCCGCCGCCTGTCATGATGCCGATGCGTTTGATGGGTTGAGCCATATCCTGTGATCCCATAAGCGGTTTGGTGAGTGGAAAGCGAGCGGATATGATGGTACCAGAAGCTGCGGTCGGTCTGGGTTGTGCTCGGGGCGGCAGTCGATTTTGGGGGGGACGTGGCTTTTGTTGGAGAGTCGAACCTTTCAGGTTTTGCGCATGATCTATTCGAATGCCTGCGCTTATGCGATTCGCGCGATGACGCGGCTGGCGATGCTGCGCCCGGACGGGTACGTGCTTTTGGAGGAGGTGTGCAACGGCTCGGACCTGCCGCGGCACTTCGTGGCGAAGATCTTTCAGGATCTGGTCCGGCGGGGATTGTTGACGAGCGCGAAGGGACGGGGTGGCGGGTTTGCGCTGGCGAAGCCGGCGGGGTCGATCACGCTGTACGACATCGTGAACCTGGTGGACGGCGCGGATCAGTTGGATCAGTGCGTGGTGGGGATGGCCAAGTGCGATGATCGCCAGCCATGCCCGCAGCACGATCAGTGGAAGGCGATCCGCTCGACGCTGAAGGATTACCTGCGGAAGACGACGCTGGAGCAGATGGCGGCGACGCTCCGCCGAAAGCTGGAGCTGATCGGCGACCGGGAAGGAGCGGGGGCGAGGTGAGGGGGGAGGGTTGTGGTGAGGAGTGAGTGGTGAGGGGTTTTTGGCCGTCGCTCTTCGCTCTTCGCTTCACGGGGTCACGTCGATTGCCAATTGCCGATTGCCAATTGACTCGCTTCCGGGGCTCTGTCCTCTGTCCTCTGTCCTTGGGCCTCAATGTCTCTGAATGAGCGCGGCGGCGAGGTGGCCGGCGAAACCGGCGGCGAAGATGGCGTGGGTGCGGGCGGGCGTTGGGGGCGGGGCTTCGGGGGTGAGGGTGAAAGGGGGCACATCGATCGGGTCGCTGAGCCAGGGCATGGGCGGGCGGCGACCGGCACGGGCAATGAGGCAGGCGATGACGAGGGAGACGAGCCCCGCAGCGCCGAGGCCATGTCCGAGGGCGCCTTTGACGGCGTAGAGGTCGGGGATGGGTCGCGATGATGCGGGGGTGGATGCGTTGGGTGCTGCGAGGGGTTGGTAGGCGGTGAGTTCGGCGGGGTCGTGCTCGGGAGTGCCCGGCGCGTGGGGGTGGAGCATGTCGATGGCGCGGTCGCCGAGGAGCGACTGGGCGAGATGCGCCAGGGCGGTCATGGTGGGTGCGGGTCGGACGATGTCGAACGATTCGCTGCCGACGGCGGTGTCGCACAGTTCGATGTCGCCGGGTTGGGGTTGATCGACGCGTCGCACGACGACGGCTGCGGCAAGCTCGGCAAGCATGAAGCCGCAGGCGTGCCGATCAAGCGGACGACAGCGGTAGTCCGCAGCGGTGAGCGGGGCGAGCACGCCCAATCGCCGGTAGCTGTGGATGAAGAGCGGCGTGAGCGCGGCCTCGCTGGTGAGGACGAGCGCGGTGTCGTCGTTGCTGTGGAGGAGGTGCTGGCGCGCCTGGTGGAGGGCGACGAGGCTGGATGCGCAGGCGGCGACGTGATGACTCACGACGGGCAGGCGCAGTCGACGCTGCAGTTCGTTGGCGAGGTAGGCATGCGGGCCGAGCGTGACGACCTGCGGATCGCGGATCGTGTTGAGTGGTTTGGCGGGTGCGGCGGAGGGTCGCGATTGAAGGCTTGCGATTGCGCCTTTGCTTGTGCCGAGGAAGATGGGGCAGGCGGGGTTGTCAGGGAGACGGGCATCGAAGAGCGCCTCGCGCGCGGCCCGGTCGGCGAGTTCGACGGCGGGATCGACGCCGATGTGCTGTGCGACGCTCACACAGCCGAGCGCGCGGACGAGATCAACGGGTGCGACATCGTCGGGTAGTGCGGCGGCCCGGTCGGCGATGGTGCGACCACCGAGCAGCGCGGCGAACGTTTCCCAGGCGGAATGGCCCAACGGGGTGAGCAGGCCGACGCCTGCGATGATGGTGCGGGGGCTGGACATCGTGCGGGATTCTAGTGATTCCACGGCAGGAGACGAGGCGTCGCGTGGCGGAAATGGGAAGCTGTGTGCGGGGTGGAGGAGGCGATTCAGGGGCGAGGCGGGGGGTTTGTGGCGAACATTATCCAAATAATGAGGCTGAGGTGAATAATCGGTTTGGCGGGTATTTGGGGGGTGTCGTTGGCGCTGGGTTGCCAAGGGTCGTATAATGGCGGCCACTCCTTGGAAGAGACTTGCTTAGAGCAGCGGCGAATCGGGGGTGTCGTCCGCCAAAGAAGGGGTGCTCGGCGAGAGAAGCAGCGTGTCCTCGTGTGGTACACGCAAACGGCCAATCATCATGATCAAATGTGATCCACGCTTCAGCAAGGACGCTGGGCTTGAGGTCTTTACCGGCAACGAGCTGCTGGTCAAAGGTGCGTTGGAAACCACCGGCGGCGTGCATCTGCTGACGGGCTACCCCGGGTCGCCTGTCGCAGGTTTCTTCGATGCGCTGGGATCGATCGGCCCACTTCTGAACGACAAGGGCATTGTCGCGAAGATCGCCAACAACGAAGCGTTGTCGGTGGCGATGGTCAACGGCGCGCAGATGGCGCACTGCCGGGCGATCACCGCGTTCAAGAGCGTCGGGTTGCATGTCGCATCGGATGCGCTGGCGCTGGGTGTGCTTGCCGGGACGCGGGGGGACAGCGGCGGGCTCATCGTGTGCGGCGACGACACGTGGAGTGAATCGACGCAGGTGCCCAGCGATTCGCGCTTCCTGGCGGAACACGTGCGAATGCCGGTGATCGAGCCGAGCAACGCGCAGGAACTGAAAGACTGGGTGGATCTGGGCTTCAAGCTGGGGCATGCCGGTCGGATCTATGTGGGCTATTTGGTGACGGTGGCGCTGGCGGATGGCGGCGGCACGGTGGCGTGTCGGCCGAACCATTACCCGGCGTTCAACGAGCATCAGCGTCGCACGCTGAGTTACGAGAAGGACATTGAGCCGCTTCTGGATCAGACGGTGCTGCTTCCGCCGCGCACGGGGATGCGCGAGATGGGGATGGAAGCACGTTTTGCCGCGGTGAAGGCGGCGGCGCGTCAGCTTGGCATCAACCGCATTCTGCATCGTCCGCAGAAGGACGAGGTGGTGGAGCTGGGCTTCGTTGCTTCGGGGGTGGCGTACTCGTTTTTGACGCATGCGCTGCGTGAGATGGGGCTGACGGGTCGCCTGCCGATTCTGAAGCTGGGGATGAGTTATCCGGTGGACGAGCAGATCGTCCGCGAGTTTGCCCGTCATTGCCGACAGATTGTGGTGGTGGAGGAGCGGCGGAACTTTGTCGAGCGGCAGGTGCTCGATGCGCTGTATCCGCTGATTCAGTCGGGCGAGCTGGATGTGCAGGTGTACGGCAAGAAGTTCCCGGGCAATCTGCCGGGGATTCCCGCGACCCGGGGGTTGACGCCTTCGGTGCTGATCGAACGGTTGATTCCGCTGGTGCGGCATCATGCGACGCTGCCGATCGAGCTGACGAACGGCCGACTGACGGCGGAACTGGAGCTGATCAACGCGACGTCGCGTTATGAGGTGAACATTCCGGCGCGGACGCCGACGTTCTGCCCGGGTTGTCCGCACCGCGATTCATCGAGCGTGCTGCTGGAGTTGCGGCAGGATCTGCTCAACGCCGATTACATGCTGCGTGTGCACAAGCGCAAGCCGGTGGACCTGGTGTGTCACGGCGACACGGGCTGTTACACGATGCTGATGTTCGAGCCGAACAAGCCGCTGATGCACAACTACAGCGGGATGGGGCTTGGCGGCGGCACGGGCACGGGGGCGGATCCGTTCATCGACAACAAGCAGCTTGTCTTCATGGGGGATGGGACGTTCTTCCACTCGGGACAGGCGGCGATCAGCCAGTCGATCTACAACGGGCAGGACATCACCTACATCATCCTCGACAACAAAACCACCGCGATGACGGGGCACCAGTGCAACCCGGGCGATGAGGTGGACCTTCGCGGCAATCCGGCGTTCGCACAGGACATCGAACGCACGGTGCAGGGCATGATCCCGCGCGACCTTGTGAAGGATGTGCGCGTGGTGCGGATCAACCCGGCGGATCGACAGCGCTACCGCAAGCTGCTGGAGGAAACGCTGCTGGCGGACGGGGTGAAGGTGGTCATCGCCGACAAGGAGTGTGGCATCACGTTCCATCGTCGGGCGCGTTCGTCGGAGCGAAAGGTGGTGAAGGAGCAGGGCTTCCTGCCACGCAAGACGCACATGAGCGTGGCGACGGAGGTGTGCGAGTTCTGTCTGGAATGCACGACGAAGACGGGCTGCCCGGGTTTGACGATCGAGGAGACCGACTACGGGCCGAAGATTCAGACGGACGATTCGTGGTGCGTGAACGATGGCGCGTGTGAGCGTGTGGGGGCGTGCCCGTCGTTTGAGGAAGTGACGGTGGTGCGCAAGGCTCCGCCGCGCGAGCCGCACGAGCGCATCGACCTGAGCGACCTGCCCGATGCGCCCAAGCCGATCCATGCGGATCAGGACACCTGGCGTTGCTATCTGGCGGGTGTGGGCGGCATGGGGATCGGGATGTCGACGGCGATCCTGGTCACCGCGGGTCACTTCATGGGTTACCACGTGCAGTTCCTCGACAAGAAGGGACTGGCAATCCGCAACGGCGGGGTGTTCAGCCAACTGGTGTACACGCGCGGCGGTGCGGCGGGGGCACTCAAGGATGTCAACGGCGCGGCGCGCCTCGACCACGCGGGGCCGAACACCACGGCGTACATCCCCTACGGCAAGGCGGACCTGCTCCTGGGTGTGGATCTGCTGGAATCGGTTCGGGCGATCGATCCGACGCAGCCGCACCGTGTCGCTTCGCCGCAGCGCACCGCCGCGGTGGTGAACACGCTCAAGACGCCGACGATTCTCACGCTGATGGGTGAGGATGATTTCGATGTGAATCAACTGGAGCAGACGCTGCGTACCTACACGCGCAGCGACCAGTACATCGGTTTGAACGTCGGCGACCTGTGCGAGCATCTGCTGGGTTCGAAGCAGTACGCGAACATCATGATGCTGGGCATCGCGTTTCAGCGGGGCTATGTGCCGTTGAAGCTGGAGGTGCTGGAAAAGGCGATTCGCGTGGTGGTGCGCAGCGAAGCGGACCGCAACGTGCGGGCGTTTCACATCGGGCGAAAGCTGGCGGTGGACGCGGCCGCGGTGTTCGACGAGGCGATGGGGCAGGCGACGACGGCGCGCCGGGTGTACCGGCGCAAGGTGGCGGCACTGCATCAGCGCTGGCCGGGCCGCAAGGGCAGGCGCATCGCGAGGCGTTTCCGCGCGCTGATGAAGCAGACATTCGTCGCCACGCGCAAGCTGCATGCGGACGATGAGCTGATGCGCGACATCATCGTGCGTGCCTTTGACTGCATGCTCTGGGGCGGGCTTGATTACGCGCGGACATACTGCCAGCAGGTGATCGAGGTCTTCGAGAAGGACGATGCCGCCCACGGGTATGAACTGACGCGTGCGGTGGTGTGGAACCTGGCGCGGGTGATGCTCATCAAGGATGAGGTGTACGTTGCCCGATTGCTGACGAGCCCCGAGAAATACGAGCGTGACCGGCGGCGGTTCAACATCGATCCGTCGCGCGGCGATCGACTGATCTACAAGCACCACAACCGGCCCGAGTTCGTGCTGTTCGGGCAGAAGATCCGCTTCGAGTGGAAGAGCCGGGACTGGCAGTTGCGGCTGATGTCGCGGATGCGGCTGCTGCGATCGCTGATGCCCGGCTGGCACAAGCGTGAGCGCGAGTTCCGTGACTGGTACATGAAACTGGTGAAGCAGATGGACTGGGCGCAGACGCCGCCGCATCTGACGGGCCGCAACTATCAGCGATGGCTCGCCATTCTGCGCACGGTGGAAACCGCCACCGGCTTCCGCGAGGTGCGTTACCCGCGCATGGATGCGGCCAAACGACTGGCGGAGCGGTATCTCGCCACCGATCCGGAGCTGTTCGAGCCGGGCAATGCCCATTCCCCCCGCCGCGATGCGACCAGTCTGGTGCAACTGCCCGTTCTCGCCACCGTTCGGGCGTGAGATTTGCACAGTGCGATCTGCAAGACGTCGCGGTGTCGTTCGCGCGCTGCCTGACAACGCTCCGGGACGGCTGCCCGGGGCTTGATCGCATGCTCCTGGGAGATTCGCCTGTGAAAGCCCTCGTCCCTCTTCTGGTGCTGTGGTCGTTCGCTTCGATCGGCTTCGGCGCGGACAAGCCGGTCGACAACTTCAAGCTGCTGGATCATCGCGGTGAGGCGCACGAGCTTTACTACCACAAGGATGCCAAAGCCATCGTGCTGATGGTGCACGGCAACGGCTGCCCGATCGTGCGGTTGGCGCTGCCGCGCTACCGTGAGATTCGCGATCAGTACCAGCGGCGCGGCGTACGATTCGCGCTGATCAACGCCAACCTGCAGGATGAACGCGACGAAATCGCTGAGGAAGCACGGACGTTCCACATCGACATGCCCGTGCTGCTCGATGAGACGCAACTTGTGGCGGAGATGCTCGACATCACACGCACCGCCGAGGTGATCGTGATTGATCCGCGCCATTGGACGATCGTGTATCGCGGCGCGATCGACGACCGCATCTCCTACGAAACGCAGCAGGCACAGGCCAAGCATCACTGGCTCACCGATGCGCTGGATGACCTTCTTGCCGACAGGCCCGTTGCGGTGAAACGCAGCGAGGTGAAGGGCTGCATCGTCAACCTGCCCGAAACATCGCGACGGCAGGAACACGCAGCCATCTCGTACAGTCAAACCATCGCGCCACTGCTGATTGAGAAATGCGTGATATGTCATCGTCCCGGCGGAATCGGACCGTTTGCGATGGATCGCTACGCGCGGATTCGCGGCTTCGCACCGATGATTCGTGAGGTGCTGCTCACCCGTCGCATGCCGCCGTGGCACGCCGATGCGCACGTCAGCCCTGCGTTCACCAACGACCGCTCGCTCACAGCCGATGAGATGCGCACGCTGGTGCACTGGATCGAAGCCGGTGCGCCGCGCGGCGATGGGCCCGACCCGCTTGCCGAACGGAAGCATCCCACCAGCGTCTGGCAGTTGGGCGAACCGGATATCGTGGTGGACATCCCGCCCTACGATGTGCCCGCCACGGGGGTGGTGCCCTATCAGTATCAGGAGGTGGCCAACCCGTTCGACCGTGATGTTTGGGTGCGGGCGGTGGAGTATCTGCCCGGCTCGCGCCAAGCGTTGCACCATGTCATCACCACGATCGAAATGCCCGACCCCAGAGCACGCAACGGCTATCGCACCGTTGGCAGCCTGGGCGGATATGTGCCCGGCACGCAGGATGAAGCCTGCCCGCCCGACACGGGCATCTTCCTGCCCAAAGGCGCGATCCTTCGCTTTCAGATGCACTACACCACGTTCGGTCGAGCCGTCACCGATCGCTCGAAGCTGGGCATCCACCTGCACGGTAACCCGCCACAGCACAGGCTCGAATCGCTCATCCTCGTCAACACGCGCATCAACATTCCCGCCGGGGCGCGGGCACACCAGGATTCAGCGAAACACACGCTCGAGCGGGATGTGATGATCTACTCGCTCCTGCCGCACGCGCACTATCGCGGCAAAGCCTCGCGCTTCACCGCTCTCCTCCCGGATGGTCGCGAAAAGGTGCTGCTTTCCGTGCCTGATTACAACTTCAACTGGCAAACCACCTATCACCTGCGTGAGCCGATTCGTCTGCCCAAGGGGACGACGATCGTGCACACGACGATGTGGGACAACTCCGCCAACAACCCCGCCAACCCGGATCCCACCCGTCCCGTCCGCTGGGGCGAGCAATCCTGGGACGAAATGCTCTTCGGCGCCATCAACTACCGCGCGCTGGGGTCGGAGGAAGAGTGAGCATGCAGGCGGTGGTGGGGCGCTGGGGGGGTGTTCAACGAGCGAGTCCGGCGGAGATGTATACCTGGGAGAATTGCGATTCGTTGTACGCCTGGACCGCGCCATCGGCGAGGCTGAGGTTCATCACGCCGCCGTGACGTTCCATGTCGAAGTTCTGGAAGTGGCCGGCGTTGTCGTTGAGGAAACAATGCTCGAGGGTGCGGTCGGCACCGGCGACGCCCGGTCCGTTCCAGAAGGTGATCCAATCGATGCTTAGCCCGGCATCCGCATTGCGCGGTTTGCCATCGCAGTAGAGCATGGTCTTGGAGGGATTGATGATTCGTTCGCTGTCGCCGAGAGAGCGAACGTGGTTCTGGTTTGATCCGAGCGCCGCCTCGTTGAAGCCGTACCCTATCTTGGCGTTGGGGGTGGCCCAGCCTTCGGGAACGAACTCGAGGAGTCGACAGTTGTCGGGCACTTCGTCCTGGGACGGACAGATGAACGGCTTCATGCGCGTCTCGTCCTGCAGATCCTCGGCCATGTTGCCACGATCAAAGGTAATGCTCATGTAGCGTGACATGGCGCCGACAAAGGGCAGAGGTCGACCGAAGCTGTCCAGTTCCATGTGGGGCACATCGCGAAAGCGCTTGTCGAAGAGCTTTCCCGCCACGGGGAGTTGTCCCTCGTGGTCGATGCCATGCGCGACGGCTGCGGCGGTCATTTGTCGCAGCTGCGAGGCACACTGGATCCGTCTGGCGGCCTCGCGGGCCCGGGACAGGGCGGGCAGCAGCAAGGCAATCAGCAGGGCAATCACGCTGATCACAACGAGCAGTTCGATGAGCGTGAAGCCGTGGCGGCGGACCCGGTGTCGGTTGGCACAATCCAAACACATGTTCGAACTCCAGGAAAGCTTGAGAAGACGGTTCTGTGGGCGCGTGATTCGGCACGCGACGGGCAAAAACGCCGGATCACCGGTGGGCGATCGGGCGCTCAGGGTGTGGTGGGACATCAGTGCGATCGTCGCCGCAGCAGGAGCAGCGTCCCCGCGACAAGGACCATGGCACTCGCGGGTTCAGGCACCGTGATGTGGGTCTGGTTGAGCACGGCGTCATACGTGGCGGTTGCGCCATCAATTGCCAGAAACCAGTCCTGTTCGAGCAGGTTTCGGCGATCACCGGTGAGGTAGATATCACCTCCGGTGAAGTGGAAAGCGACGTCGTCCGGGGCGTTGTCGCTGATGACGATGTTGTTGGCGAGAAGCGACCCGCCGCTCATGCTGTAGTAGCTGCCCACGGCGTTGGCGGATCGGCCGAGCACGACATCGAGTGCTTGCATGAGGATGTCGCCGCCGGATTGTTCGACGATGCCGCGTCCGCCGTCACCGACCCACAGCCCGCCCCCGCCGGTGATGCTGATTTGTCCGCCATTGACTTCGAGGATGCCGGTGTGGAAGTCCTCAGGGTTGCCCCAGGCGCCGCCCACAACCAACGCACCGCTGAGATCGAGCACGTTGAATGCTCCGTCATTGACGACGACGCGAGCTTCGCCACTACTCTCGCGGCCGATGGAGAAATACTGAAAGCCAGAGAAGGTTACGGAGCCGCTGTCGATCAGTAGAGTTGCGTCACGTCGGATGTAGACGCGTCGGCTGGTGCTTGAGCCGACGTTTTCAAAGACCGCCGTTCCACCGTTCACGTGAAACAGGTCATTCTGTCCTATTTTGCCGAACTGAATGACGTTGTTGTTGCCCGTGCCGCTCACATTGACGTTGAGCAGACCGCCGTTGAGGTGGTATTCCGCGCTGCCGCCGGATTCATCGGACAGGAACCAGCCTTGCGTGATGGTGGAGTTGATGATGCCACCGTTTTGGATGACCGAGCCAGGAGCGTTGCGGCCGACCATGAAGTAATTGCCCTGATGATTGATGACGGCGTCGTTGGCGATCGTGAGGTGCGCCGCGCCATCGGAGGCATTGCGAAAGTTGCCGTTCACGTGCAGTATGCCGGTCTGACTCAGTTGGGTATTCGCCTGTCGGTCGAGCGTGCCGTCGTGGGTGACCTCGCCTTCGGCGATCACGACATCGTCATCGGGAAAGGCGATTCCAAAGGGGCTCCAGTTGTCCGGATTGCTCCAGTCACCGACGCCACCCTGCCACTCTTTGGCGGACAGCGATGTCGCAAGCATCATCGGAACCATCAGAGCGGTTGCTTGAAACCATCGTCGTGTCATGCTTCGATCCTCCTGTGAACTGGTGAGACGAAATGCCACTGCGCGTGTACGCGGATCACGGTTGGTCGTATCGAGGAAGCGCTTCCGCGTGTTTCACAAACGTTCGCATCGAAAGCGCCAGTACTTCGTGTTTCTGCCACGCGTTGCCGGTCGCGCCTGCCATGGTGACGTAGACACTGTCGGGCATGCCCAGTGCCTGGTGAACGTCGATCGCGGCTGTCAGAAGTGGTGTTGACGGCTGCCGGGCGGAATGGTCCATGTAAACCTGCAGGAAGCGTTGTTGCGCATCGTAGTTCAGCCAGATATGGATGGGTTGGCCGTCGTTCAGCGCGAAGGGTGTGCGCTGGATGACGTGGTTGTCCTCTTTGCCGTTCAATCGGATCGCCACGTAATCGCCTTCCGGCTCCCATAACCTGCCATCGATCACCGACCAGGTATCCAGCACAAGAGAGAAGGCGGGGGATAGATGGTCGATGCCCAGCAGGTGGCCCAGTACGCCAGGCGCTTCCAGGTTCCCTCCGTTGGTGTGCAGGACGAATGCCATGCCGTCGCCTCCCTTGCCGATGCTTGGCTTCGTTCCTTCGGGGGAGATGCCGGGATCTGAAAGGCGAACCACAAAATGGGCGTTAAACGACATATCACCGGCAAAACGCAGGGGACGGCGTGTCGAAACCATTCCGCCATACCATTCGGCGGCAGGCGTCAGGCTGACGCCGTCATCCAGCAGCGACGCGTCACCCGCAAGCACCCACGCATCGGTCACTGAAGCACCTTCAAACGCCGTGGAATCGCCGAACGCTTCCTGTGTCCACCGCATGAACTGAACGGGTGGCATGCCATCGGTGCGTTCGATCGATGCGTGACGTGCCGATGCGCTCTGGTCAGCCGCGAGTTGAATGGGAACGGAGACGGTGGTGTCATTCGTCGCCGTCAGTTCAACCAGCCCCTCAAAGACATGGATATGGCTCGTGCCGTCGTTGAGCACCTGTACGCCGAACTCCGTGCCCAGGTCGATGATCCGCGCGTATGGTGCGTGCACGGTGAAGCGTCGCGCTTCTCCGGGGACATGCGCCACCAGTTTGCCGCGCTCCAACAGAACCGTGTTGTCATCGCGCAGCACGAGTCGGCAGGGGCCTTCCATCACCAGCGTTGCTCCGCGATTCATCTGAATCGCGGCGAACCCGGATCGCAACGCCAATGACTCGCCACGCCGCAACACCATGCCCGGTTGCGTGTCAGCCGCGCCTTCCCATTGCGCGGCGTACATCGTCGACAACGTGGCAACGACGGGCGGTTCGACCTTGGGCACGGCGATCGAAGGCTCGGTTCGACGCTCGGGCAACGGGGAAACCAATTCCGACGATGGAGAAGGCTGTCGTTCCATCCACGCGCCGACCATCGCGATGACCACCGTCGCGGCCATCGCCCCGTAGACAAGCCACCGTGGAATCACGATGTGACGCACCGGTGTGAGCGGTTCGTCACGATGCGTCGCACGCGGGAAATATCGGTGTTCCCGTTCCTCTTCGCACTGTTCCTCGGTGTACCGTCGCGCCTCGCGTTGCTGGGCGAGCTGTTGTTCATCCTCGATGGCCTCGAGCAGCATCGACCGCGACTGTTCGATTTCCACGAGTTTGTCCAGCACGCCGGGATCCCATGCGAGATCGGCGTGCAGCGCCAGATAATCGCGGTAAACCTGCCGTGCCTCAGCGCTGGGCATGAGCAGTTCCTCGAGTCTGACGATCTGTTCCGCCGTGGCCGCCCCGTTGCAGAGCGCAGCGGTCAGATCGATCACCTCGACAAATTGTTCGCTGCGTGTGGTCATCCGTTAAGAGGCTGATTGGAGACGGCTGTCGATGCAATCGAACAGTGAACGACGTATACGGTTGATCGCCTTGTAGACGGTGTTGACCGGCCGACCCAGTTCAGCGGCGACCTCCTTGAACGTGCTGGATCCGCTGTAACACCGCTGAATCAGCAGGCAATCAATGTCGCGCAGTTTCTTCAGACAGTGCGCCAGCGCTTCATAACGATCATCGCGGTCCGTGGCGGAGGGCTGATGCTCCTGCGCGATCTTCTCCAGCAATCCATCGCTGAAAATGTGTCGATCACTGCGCAATTGACGGCGAAGCTTGCGAACCTGATTGAACGCGATCGCGCATGCCCAGCGCACAAAATCGCCATCCTTCCGAAAGTTGGGAAATTCACGCCACAGAATGACGCTTGTCTCCTGAAACACATCGTCGGCATAGCTGCGATTGGGAAGCAGTGACTGAATGTAGGCGAAGATGCGTCGGTGGTGTTCCGCGAACAGTCGAACGAAGTGTTCGTACGATGCAGGTTCGATCGGCCGTCCATTGTGGCGTTGCGAAAAAGGCGTCTGAGCATCGTTCGCTGTCGAGGCATTCAATGGGCATCTCCCATGCACAGCGGAAATCGTCATGCGGTACCGCATCCCCACCATGAGATATGGCGCGCCGCGTGTTTGATTGGTATCCGCGAGCAAAAAAATCTGAGAAATTTTTTCTTTTGTTACCACGTCCAAACCACGGAGAAGCGGATTATAAGTGGTATGCGGGCGTGGGGCGTTGAGGGACGGCAACCCATGGGTTTCTGCTGCCGTTGAACGGGGGATTTCGTTGACAGGGTGTGCTTGGATCTTATAATGGATAAAGCTATCCATAATTGGCGAGGCCGGTCCGGGCCTTGTCGGTGTTGCGAGGATGTTCACGCCCTTTGGGCAGGCGGCACGGCCATGAACGAACGAGCGTTTCGGGTCCCGATCAGCGTTGATGTGATGATCCCCGATCTTCTGATGCGGTATCCGCAGGTGCGGGCGGTGCTGGATCGGTATGGCTTGCGCGGGTGTGGAGGGCCGAACGGGCCGCGCGAGTCGCTGCGATTTTTCGCGCAGACGCATGGTGTGGATGAAGCGACGCTCCTGGATGAGTTGCAGCGCGCCGCGACACATCGGGTGGATGATCCCGGTGCAGCCGACGGTGTGAATGCTGCATCGATGCCGGCGCCACCGGCGTTAGCCGATGCGATTTATCGGCCATACTTCCTCGGCGGGATCGGCGTGATTCTCACACTGGGCGCGGTGTGGGGGGCGTGGCTGTTGTGGCGGATCGGCGTGAGCGGTGATTTTCATGGCGTGAGCGTGCACGAGGTCAATGCGCACGGACATGCGCAGATATTTGGCTGGGTGGGGCTGTTCATCATGGGCTTCGCGTTACAGGCGCTGCCGCGCATGTGGCACGTGCCGCTGCCCTGGCCGCGTGTGGCAATGGCGGCGTTTGCGGCGATGGTGGCGGGCATTGTGGTGCGCAGCGCGGCGATGACCGCGGCGGGCGCGGACTGGGCGGTGCCGATGGCGATGACGGGCGGTGGGCTGGAGATCGGCGCGATCATCGCGGTAACAGCCATCGTGGTGGTAGCGTTCGTCCGAAGCACGGTGAAGCTTGAAGCGTATATGGCGTTTATTCTGGCGGGGTTCGGCTGGTTCGTGGTTCAGGCGGGGTTCAGCCTGTGGCACACGTGGATGACGATGGCCGCCGCAACGGAAGAGGATCTGGTGTGGTATGTGGCAACATATCAGGCGCCGCTGCGCGACATGCAGATTCACGGCATGGCACTGTTCATGATTCTGGGCGTGTCGATTCGCATGCTGCCGGCGATGTTCGGCGTGCCACGCATCGGTGAACGGCGGGCGTGGTGGGCATTTGTGATTCTCGCCGGAGCCGTCGTCGCGGAGATCGTCATCTTTCTCGTCTACCGCTGGACGGGCATCCACGCGCTGGCGGCGATGCTCATGCTGCCGTGGATCATGCTGGTCATCGGCGTGCTGATGGTGGCGCTGCCCTGGCGTTTGTGGCGACCCACGCCCACATGCGATCGCAGCGCCAAGTTCATTCGCGCGGCATACGGCTGGCTGGCGCTGTCGCTGGTCATGCTGCTGTTGCTGCCGGTGTATCAGGTGGTGAGCGGCATCGCGTTCAGCCACGCGTACTACGGCTCGATCCGGCACGCGATCACCGTGGGCTTCATCTCGCTGATGATCATGGGCATTGCCGCGAAGGTCGCGCCGACGCTGACGGGGCACGAGCCACGCGGCGAGTTGTGGCTGCCGTTCGTTCTCGTCAATCTCGGATGCTTCCTGCGTGTCAGCACGCAGACGCTGACCGACTGGCACCCGGCGTTCTTCTGGGTGATCGGTTTGAGCGGCACGCTGGAAGTGACGGGGCTTGGGATCTGGGGCGTCCACCTGGCGCGGATCATGCTCAGCCGCGACACGTCGGATGAACCGATCCGGCCGGGCGACAGGCCGGACCACATCGAAGCGGATCACATCGTGGCGAACGTGTTGACGTGGTATCCGCAGTCGATGCAGGTGTTCGAGCGGTTCGGCTTCACGATGCTGCGCAACGCCGCGGTGCGCCGCACGATGGCGCGACGCGTGACGTTGCGACAGGCCGCCGCCATGCGGAACGTCGTCGACACCGAACTGCTGCAGGCGATCAACGGCGTCATCCACGCCAACCACTGCGATGCGTGTGCCTGCACGATCACGAAACGTTGAGCGGTGACAATGCAGCGGTGACAACCGCAGGGTGAGCGCCGTGGGAAGCGCTCACCCGCTGTCGTTTTGAATCTTTGCGCGCTTATTCGGGTTGAGGGGTGGTGAGGCGGGCTCGGCGTTCGGCGCAGCGGCTGCCGGGGCGGCCGGGGTCGAGGGCTCGGCGGGCGGCCATTTCCTGGCCGACGGCGGCGAGCGTTTCCTTCGCCAGCACACGCTGCGCCAGGGGGAACAGCACCGTGTCCTCCAGATCGATGTGCTCCGCGTAGCTGGCCTGCAACTCGGTGATGAGCTGCGACAGTTCCTGCACATCGGCATTGCCAAGCGTGCCCGTCGTCAGCCACGCCCGGCCGAGCGCATCGATGCGTTCGTGCTTCTGTGCCGCTTCCTCGTGATCCTCCTCGAGTTGTTCGATGGCGGCGAGGGCCTGGCGCACGGTCTCGTCGTCGCATTGCCGCATGCGTGGGAAGAGCGAGTGTTCCTCGTCCTCGGTGTGGCGTGGGGCTGCGGCCTTGAAGTAGTCGAGCGATGTCTGCAGCGCTTCGCGATACTCGGGGGTCAGTTTGCCGCCGCGCGCTTCGGTCACCACGCGCAGCAGCACCAGCAGGAAGCGTTCGATTCGCCGATGACAATCCATCATCAGCGCAATGGGTTCGTTGAAATCGGGCTGCGATCCCGCACCAATCTGCACAGCCATCGGTTGGACTCCGTTGCAATCGCGTTCATCGTGGAACGCATCGTGATTCGCCACGCGGGACATCAGGCCGACGCCTGTGCCTGCTGCTGCGACTCCCTTGCCACCGCACGGGGGAAAAGGATGTTGTTTTCCTTGTGGACGTGCTGATGCGTGTCCGCTTCGATCTGCGCGAGCGTGTCGAGCATGACGCGGTAGGTGTTGCACGCACCGGCTGGGGGCTCGTATCCGTTGGTGAGGTAGCGCATGCGCTCCATCGCCGCCCCGGCTGCGTCGTGTTCGTGTTCCATCACGCGAATCGGGTTGGTCAGGCTGCCGCGATGAAACGCCAGCGGGTTGTCGCTTGCCTCAAGCTGGCGCACCATCGGGAAGAGCACCTGCTCCTCCTTGACCATGTGTTGCATCATCTCCTGTTCGAAGCCCAGGTAGACCTCCAACAGCGTATGCAGGTGGGGCTGGTCATGTCCATGGGCGCGCACCACACGGCGAACCAACTGCTGTGCCCGCGGCAGCTCACGACGCAGGTACGCGTGATGCGTGGCTTCGATGTGGTCGGCCAGCTCGCCCAGGCCCATGTCGGTGCAGGTGCGGTCGATGTCATCGGTCGTCGTGGGTTGGCGGGTGTAGCCGGCTTCGAGCACGCGCGCGACCGTGGCGGCATCGAGGTTCTTTTCCTGACACGCCTCGGCCAACGGCTTACGTCCGCCGCAGCAGTAGTCGATCCCCAGCGACTCGAACAGCCGCGCCCGCGAAGGTTCCTGCACCACCAGCTCGCCCACGGTTGTCTGAAGGTCAATGCTCATGTGAATCATCCTTTCGCGCGTTGGTGCGCGGTGATCGTGTTAAAGCGGACATTTATATCCATAATATCGCTGGCACACATGACGTCAAGCGAAACACATCATTTCGCACGGTGATTTCCTGTATGGAGGGGTATCGGGGACAGGCGTGCCGTCGATCGGTTTATCGCTTGGCGCGTGGGCGGGGCGCTGCCGCTTCGCACAGCGGTGTGCTGCGCGTCGGTTCGGCGACCAGTGCCGCCAGCGATGTCTGCGCGAACGCCTGCTCGGTCAGTGCCATGGCATCATCGAGTTTGCGATGCAGCGGGCACAGGTGTTTGCCGTGCGACTTGAGTCCCAGCGGGCAGGTGGTGATCCGCTGCATCGGGTCGACGACGTTGAGCACATCGAGGATGGTGATGGTGTCGGCCGGCCGGGCGAGCACGAATCCTCCACCGACGCCGCGTCGTGACAGGATCAACTGGCCGCGCACCAGCGCATGCAGCACCTTGGAGAGATAACCCGCGGGCACCTGCGTCACCTGCGCCAGGTCCTGGCTGGTGAGCGACTTTTCCGGGTTCTGCGCGAGACACACCATCGCGCGCAAGGCATATTCAGCGGTTTGGGAGAACAAGGCAGTCGTCCTGAGTGGTTGAATCGTCCATCCGTGGCGTCATTATAGCGCCAGGCACGGTCGCATCACCCGTTCGGCGGCATGGCGGGCGGTCTCTCCACGTCCCGCACCGCCGCCGCCGACCGACTCACCCGCCCACCAGCGCTTCGGGGACCGCGGTCGGCTTCGCGGCGGGCTCCAGCGACCAGCCGGTCTTCAGCCCCAGCACAAACCAGCCCAGCGCCACGATGCCCGCGGCGAACACCGTGTCGCCGATCATGCGAAGCCATCGCAGCGTCTGCATCAGGTCCGATTGCATGAACTCGGCTGAACGCGCGTACCACATGCCGTGCTCCATGCTCACCGAGGTCTGCCACAGGCCGATCGGCAGCAGGCTCAACAGCACCATCAGCACCAGGCCCGCATTGAGCGACCAGAACGACAGCTTCAACGCGCCTTCGCGCCATTGATCGGTGACCTGCCGGCCCTTGAGGCAAAAGAGCATCAGCCCGATGCCGAGCATGCCATACACCCCGAAGAGGGCGGTGTGGGCATGCACCGCGGTGGTGTTGAGGCCCTGCATGTAGTAAAGGGCGATCGGCGGGTTGATGAGGAAGCCGAACAATCCTGCGCCGACAAGATTCCAGAACGCCACCGCGATGAAGAAGTAGATCGGCCACTTGTAGGCACGCACCCACGGTCGGGCACGACTCAGTGACAGGTTCTCATACGCTTCGAAGCCGATGAGCACCAATGGCACCACTTCCAACGCGCTGAACACCGCCCCGAGCGCCAGCACGATGGTGGGCGTGCCGCTGAAGTAGAGGTGGTGGAACGTGCCGAGGATGCCGCCGCTGAGGAAGATCGTCGTAGCGAAGAGCACGGTGGCCGTGGCGGTGGCGACGCGCAGCAGTCCCATGCGGGTGAAGAGGAAGGCGATGACGACGGTGGCGAACACCTCGAAGAAGCCTTCCACCCACAGGTGGACGACCCACCAGCGCCAGTATTCCACCATGGCCAGGTGGGTTTGTCGTCCCCACATCAGCCCCGCGCCGTAGAAGAGCGCGATCGCCGCCGATGCCAGGAGGAAGAGCGACAGCAGGTGCCGGTTTTCCCGCGGATTGCGGAACGCCGGCCAGATCGCCCGCACCATCAGCGCCAGCCAGAGAAACAGGCCGACGAGCAGGAAGATCTGCCAGAAGCGGCCGAGGTCGACGTATTCATAGCCCTGGTGGCCGAACCAGAAGTTCATTTCGAGCCCCATCTGCTGCCGCGTCGCGTACCACTGTCCGAACAGCGAGCCGACGACGATGATGAGCAGGCAGACGAACAGCACGTTGACGCCCAGCCGTTGAAAGCGCGGTTCGTGTCCCGACACGGCCGGCGCGATGAAGAGGCCCGTCGCCAGCCACGCGGTGGCGATCCAGAAGATGCCCAGTTGCGTGTGCCAGGTGCGGGTGACGGCGTAAGGCAGGTACTCCGCCAGCGGGATGCCGAAGAAGCCCTCGCCCTCGACGCCGTAGTGCGCGGTGATGCCGCCCAAACCGACCTGCACGAGGATAAGCGCCGCGACGACCCAGAAGTACTTCATCGTTGCCCGCATGGAAGCGGTGGGCTTCAACTGCAGCAGTGGATCGTGGCGCGGCAGGGCGTGGTCCACATCCTCACGATGGCTCAAGACCGAGTAGTACCACGCCAACGCGCCCACACCGGTGAGCAGCAGCACCACGCTGATGATCGACCAGAAGACGATGGAGCCGGTGGGGTGATTGCCGATCAGCGGTTCGGCGGGCCAGTTGTTGGTGTAGGTGACGGCGGCGTTGCGCGTGGGGGTGGCGACGGCGTCGGTGGGGCGTTCCGTGGCGGTGGCCCAGGCGGCCCAGAAGAAGAAGGCGTTCATCTGTCGCTGCCGTTCGGCATCGGTGATGGTGTTGGTCGCAATGGCGTAGGCGTTTCGCAGTTCGGCGGGGTTCATGCCGCCATCGGCGAAGTCGCGCACGTCGTCGGGGAACACATGGGCATCGCCGAAGATGGCCGCGTAGTAGCCGCTCAGGGCGTCGAATGCGGCGGCGCGGGCGGGAGAGATCACGATGGTGTTGGTTCTGGCGTCGTACGTGTTGGTGCGGATCTCCGCCTTGAGGCGATGCTGCAGGAGGGTCTGCTTCTCGGCGTCGAGCTCGTCGTAGGGTTGGCCGTAGTCCTGTCGCGCGGCGTGATCAAGCAGCCACAGGGCTTCGCGGTGCAGCCAGTCAGCCGACCAGTCGGGGGCGACGTAGGCGCCGTGTCCCCAGACACTGCCGATCTGCTGTCCGCCCATGGATTGCCAGACGTTCTGGCCGTCGCGGATGTCCTGCCCGCTGAAGAGCGTTCGGCCGGTGGTGGTGACGACGGCCTCGGGGATGGGCGGCGCTTCGCGGTAGATCTGCACGCCGTAATGACTGAGCACGTAGAAGGACCCGGCGATCACCAGCACGAGTGCTGCCCAAAGCTTCATGTATTGCATCGCGCACCTCAATAGGAGATATCTAGACCAATAGGTAGATAATATCATCCCCTCGCGGCGTTGCAACTGGCGGTGGAAAAATGTTGCGACCGGTATTGGGCCGGTTGCGAGTGATAAGGTGGCCGGCCGGTTGCATGCGATGAGGTGCTGGGCCGGGTTTTGCGCCGTTGGGCGGGGCGGCAGAGGGGAAGATGAAGCTTTACAATACCGCCCATGATGAACCGATGGATCATGGCGGGCATGTGGATGACGCTGGTGGTGGGCATGGTCGGCTGCACGCAGCGCACGATCACGATCACTTCCGAGCCGGCGGGGGCGCTGGTGTATCTGAACGATCAGGAGGTTGGCCGCACACCCGTGACGGTGCCGTTCACGTGGTATGGCACGTACGATGTGCGTCTGGAGGCGGAGGGTTACGCCGCGTTGTGGACGACGCACGAAGCCAAGGCGCCGCTGTGGGACCTGCCGGGGCCTGATCTGGTGGCCGAGGCGATTCCCGGTTCGCGTGTCGATCTGCGCTGGCACTTTGACATGGAGCCGCTGACACCCGCCGACGCCGACCGGGTGGTCGACCGCGCCCGTCAGATGCGTGCTCTGGTGCAGCAGGGGGACGAGGGGGAGTAGAGCACCCTCCGGTCACCCGTTCGGTACCTTGCCATTTTGGTGGTGATCAGGCGCGGCCGCGACGTCGCGATGCTTCCAGACGGTCGGCTTCATCGCGCAGGTCGTCCAGTTGGTCGCCCGCCCGTTCCTGAATGGCGGGAAACAGCTCCCGCTCCTCCCAGCGAATGTGGTCATTGAGCGTCTGGCCGAGCAGACGCATCCAGTACGCATCGGGGTCGATGCGGCGGCGGCGTTCCTGCGCTTCCTGCGCCATGGCGCGAAGCTCGGCGTGTTCCTGCTGCAACCGTTCCCGGAGCGGCTCAGTCGCCAACGGGGCGAGCAGCCGATCCTCATCGTCGAAATGCTCTGCGATCTCGTGATGCCAGGCGTCGAGAAACCCGGCGAGTGCACGGCGTCGTTCGGCCTCGTTGCCGTTGGCGGCTTCGAGCAGTCGCCGCGCCTGAACCAGCCCGATGTAATGGTCGCGCGACAACGGCTGCAGTGCGGGATGACGAGGCAACGGTGGGTTGATGAACGCATTCATGGCATTCTCCTTGACCCCAGGGCCGCTATTAAAGACATCTTTATCTAGAATAGGATGCCATCGCGGGCAGGTCAAGAAAATGTGCGACTTTCACAGCGAAATCCTGCCTGGGGAATGCCTCACGGATCAGGCGAAATCGTCGAAGGTGTCGTCGTCGTGGAGGAGGTCGCGCAGGGCGTTTTCGATGACATCGCCGGTGAAGCCGCGTCGCGCCAAAGCGCCCCAGAGGCGGCGTTTGCGCGTGGTGGCATCGTAACGGGCGAGGGATGTGAGCTTGCGCTGGGCGAACTGTCGGGCACGCGCCACCGGGTCGTCATCGCCGGCGGTGTCGGCGATCAGTTCGTCGATCAGTTCGCGCGACAAGCCCTTCTGTGCGAGCTTGATGCGCAGCAGGCGCGGCCCGGCCGGCTTGCCGCGCTGAATTTCGCGAATCAGCGCTTCGCCATAAGCGCGATCGTTCAATGCGTTCAGGTCCGTCAGTCGATCGGTGACGCGGGTGATGATGGCGGGGTCGAACCCGAGCGTGCGCAGCTTGTCGGCGAGTTGTCGCGTGCTCATGGCGCGACGATCAAGGCGACGCATCGCCGCACGCAGCGCTTTGTCGTAGGCGGCCGCGTCGGCAACGCGCTGCGCCAGTGCATCGTCCCATGGCGTTCCCACCTTCAGTTCCAACTGCTCGATCAGCGTGTGGGACAGCGAAGCGATGTAGCGTCCATTCACCTTGATGGAGGCGCGTTGCGGGTGTTTGCGGCTGGGGGTGATGGCGGTGATGACCATGGGGTGAGGATACCACGCGACGGCGGATGGGGGAGGTCGATGTGGCATCGCACGATGGAGGGTGGCGTGGTGCGATGCGGCCGTTTGGTCCACGGCGCGGAGCACGGCATTCGTGCACAACCTGTCGGCAGAAGGACGAGAGAAACGACAGCCTCAGCTTTGATTTGTTGCGAGGGAAGGCCGCGTAAACAGGCGTCATCCGTCATTTTGGGGGGGATGTATCCGGAAAACACTGATAGAGGCATGGGGACGATGCGGAATCTTCGCGGAAGTGGTTTGTTGGGTGCAGTGCAAAGGTTATAAGTGCGGTATTCTCGGTGCGGTTGGCTCGTCATGCGGGATTCATGCGGGTCGGCTGTTTCGCGTGTGCGTGCCGCGAGCTTTCGCGGGATGCGGGTAATGAGAGAGACTGAGACGTTCATCACAAAGGTTGCCTCAGGTGTGGATCAGTAACAATCGCCGTGAGTGTTTCGTGCGTTACGGCCTGGCGATCGCGGCGGTGGCGGCGGCGGCGCTGCTGACGATGTCGCTGCGCTCGATTGTCGATGCGCATTTGCCGTTGGCGTGGTTTTATCCTGCGGTGGCGTGGTGCGCCTGGCGGCTCGGCGTGGGGCCGACGCTGCTGGCCGTGGCGCTGAGCATCGTCAGCGTCGATCTGATGCTCCTGCCGCGCCAGACCTATCTCGCCTTTGCCCATGCACAGGCGAATATTCAGCTGGCAACGTTCGGATTCGCGAGCACGGCCATGCTGCTCATGAGTCTGCGAGCCGAGCGGGCACGGGATCAGGCGCGGCGCAGCGAGCAGGTGCGGCATCAGGCGGAGCAGTCGCTGCGTTCGATCGAGGCGATGCACCGGGCGCGGGGCAATGAGCTGGACACGCTGATGGAGATGCTGCCCACGCCGGTGGTGATCGCGCATGATGCGGCGTGTGAGCATGTGACGGGCAACAATGCGACGTATGCGCTTTTGCGTTTGTCGCCCGGCGAAAATATTTCGCTGCCGAGCACCGATCCGACGTATGAGGTGTGGGTCGACGGCCGGCGTGCGACGGCGGATGAACTGCCGTTGCGTCGTGCGGCTCGGCTGGCGGTGCCGGTGTCGGGCAAGCAACTGGAGCTTCGCTTTGCCGACGGCGAGACGCGATGGGTTTACGGCAGCGCGGTGCCGTTGTTCGATGAAGCGGGCGCGGTGCGTGGCTGCATGGGCACATTCGTCGACATCACCGATCGGGTGGTGGCGGAGGATATGCTGCGATTGAGCGAGGAACGCATCCGCGCAACGCTCAAGCACGCGCCGATCAGCATTGCCCAGCAGGATCGCGATCTGCGTTACACCTGGGCGCACAACACGCAGAACTTCAGTTCGGCGGAGATTCTGGGGCGCACCGACTTCGACATTCTGGATCACGATGTTGCGGAGGAACTGACACGCCTCAAGCGGGCGGTGCTCACCAGCGGGGTGGCGTCGCGTCACTCGATGATGCTGACGATCAAGGGGGATCGTCGCGCGTATGACCTGTTGATTGAGCCGATGCGCGCGATGAACGGGGAGGTGGTGGGGATCACGGTGGCGGCGGTCGATGTGACGCAGCAGCGTGCGATTTCGGAGCAGTTGGTGACGCTGCAGGCGACGCTGGAGCAGCGGGTGGCGGAGCGTACGGCGATGGCGGAGCAGCAGGCGCAGCAGTTGCGGCTGCTGGCATCGCAACTGACGCAGGCGGAGCAGCGTGAACGGCGGGAACTGGCGCACACCCTGCACGACCACCTGCAGCAGATTCTGGTGGCGGCGAAGCTGAACCTCGGGGCGCTGCGCAGCCGCAGCCGGGAGGAATCGGTGCGCAGCACGGTGCAGCGGGTGGATGAGCTGTTGCACCAGTCGCTGCATGTGTCGCGTTCGCTCAGTGCGCAGTTGTGCCCGCCGATTCTGTATGAGGGGGGCTTGACACCGGCGTTGAAGTGGCTGGCGCGGTCGATGCGGGAGATGCACGGCCTGGTGGTGGATGTATCGCTGGATCTGGATGCGGAGCCGGAACGCGAGGACATTCGCACGGCGTTGTACCAGGCGGTGCGGGAACTGCTGCTGAACGTGGTGCGACACGCGAACGTTTCGAGTGCGAGCCTGGTGATGAACCGGTCGGCCTCGGGGCAGGTGCTGGTCGTGGTGGAGGACGAGGGATGCGGGTTCGACCCGGCGGAGGCGAACCAGCCGGTGGGTGAGGGCGTGGGGTTGTTCGGGATCCAGCACCGCCTGGACCTGTTGGGCATCGAGCTGAAGGTGACGAGCCAGCCGGGGCGGGGCACACGGGTGGCGCTGGTGGTGCCGAGCGGAACGTCGCGTCCGCCGACGGTGGCTGCGGGGCGTGCGGGCGTTCGTCTGCCGATGCCTCGCCGTACCGCGGCTCGAACGTAACGCCGTCTTTCCTGTCGGCAAGCGTGGGGAAGCTATGCCACGTGATGCGGCGTCCGGGCGTGGCATGTCTTTGTGGGGAAGCCGAGAAGGAAAGGCCGCGGTGGGATTCGAACCCACGAATAACGGATTTGCAATCCGTCCCCTTAGTCCACTCGGGCACGCGGCCGACAGTTCCCCATTCTAGACCAGTCTGAATGGTGTCGCAATCGTGGGAGGCCCCCCGGGGATGGCTTCCCTGGGCTTTGCGTGGTGACGCACTTAACTGTCGTGGCGCAGTTTCCGATAGGAGGTGTATGTCACCTTGCGGACGCCTTCTGTGAGCAAGCGACCCCTTCCAGATGCACCGACGATCGATCATCTTCGCATCACGGATGCGGAACATCGCCGACTGGCCGCACATCTGGACGCCATGGCCGTCGCTCCCTCGGGGCCGGAAGTTCGACGGGTGGAACGGTTCGCCTATCTGGTGCCTTGCGGCATCAACGTGCGGGTGAAACAGCCCGGCGGTTCGGACTGGCAGCATTTTCTGATTCGGCCGCGCAACCTGAGTCGGCACGGCATCGCGTTCTTTCATGGCGGGTACCTGCACAACGACACCTATTGCGAGGTGTCGCTGCGGAAGCGTGATGGTTCGGTGACGGCGTGCCCGGGGCATGTGGTGCATTGCCGCTTCATTGCCGGCCGCGTGCACGAGATCGGTCTGCGGTTTCAGACGCCGATCGATGTGCGGCAGTACGTGGGGGGCGGCCAAACGTCAGGCGCGATGGGCGACGAGCCTTGCGAACTGGTGCAGGGCCGGGTGCTTTGCGCCGAGGGGAACCTGGACGACCGGGCACTTTTGAAGTTTCAGTTGAGCGAACTGGGGGCAACGGTGGTGGATGTCGCCGACGGCATAGGCGCGCTGGAGCGGATCCACGCGGATGCCGAGGCGTTCGATCTGGTGGTGCTGGGCGAGGAACTGGGTGAGATGGATGCGTCCGCGGTGGCGGCGGCGTTGCGAGCGGGCGGACATCGCGGGGGAATCGTGCAGTGGGCGGCGGTGACGTCGCCGGCATCGTGGCGCGATGGGCTGCTGCCCAAGCCCTTCCGACCGGACGAGATCCGGGCGATGGTGGAGCGTTGCCTGCAGCGGTGCGGCGAAGGATCCCGAGCGACGCCGCTGGAAAGCGCTTTGTGGTCGAAGCGGAAGATGCGGCCGCTGATCCTGAATTATCTGGAGACGCTGGAAGAGCAGGCGGTGCGGCTGTCGCAGCTCATCGATGAGCAGGACACGTCGCAACTGATGGCGCTGGTGCGACAAATGCGGGGGTCGGCGGGATCGTACGGTTACGCGGCGATCACCGAGGCGGGGGAGGCGGTGCTCAAGGAGGCCGAAGGCGAGGCGTCCAGGGCGTTGGTGACGGCGCGGGAACTGGTGACGCTGTGCCAGCGGGCGTGCGCGTTCCGTTCGAACCTGAACTACGACGAGCTTTGAATAGGCCTTGCCGAGGCTGGCTGAACAAGGTTGGCGGGCAAGGCGGAAGCGGCGCGACGTCCTGAACGGGGGTGGCGTGCGGTTTTTTGCTGCGCGGCGGGTGACCTTCGCGGGCGGTTTTGTCGTAGGGTAGGTGGCATGGAATCAGCGGTCAGCCAACAGGTGCGCGGTGGGGGGACGGCGCGGTGGGTGTTGACGGCGCTGATCGTGCTGGGGCTGGCGCAGACGATCTGGCGGGGGCCGATGCGGGCGTTTGATGAGGACGGGGTACACGATCTGGCGGCGATTTACGGTCCGGCGCGGGCGTGGCTGGAGGGGCTGGACCCGTACGATGGCGCGGCTGTGGAGCGTGTGCTGCGGGAGGCGGGGTACGACGGCGTCGTGATGCGGCTGCCCAAGTCGCGGCTGGGGGTGTATCCACCCGTGACGTACGTGGCGTTGACGCCGATCGCGGCGATGCCCTGGCGCGCGGCGAACCTGACGTGGATGGCGCTGAGCATCGCGGGCATGGCGGCGCTGATGGGGCAGTTGGTGTGGCTGGTGCGGTGGCTGGGAGAGGCGGATCAGAAGACGCAGCCCCGATTGTGCGACCGCGTGCCGATCGAGACGCTGGCGGTGGCGGCGGGGGTGCTGATGCTGGCGCCGTTTCACACCAATCTGATGCTGGGGCAGACGTCGATCGTGGCGACGGTGCTGGTGGTGGGAGCGTTCATGGCGGCGGTGTCGCATCGGCCGGTGCTTGCCGGGGTGCTGGCGGGGGTGGCGATGGCGCTGAAGCCGCAGGTGGGGGTGGTGGCGCTGGCGTACCTGGCGACGCGGTTTCACTGGCGGGCGACGTTCATCGGCATGGCGACGGTGGCGGTGCTCTTTGGCGTGGGGCTGGCGCAATTGGCGGCCAATGCTCCGGAATGGCGCGTTCACCTTGAACAGAACATGCAGGTGTTCAACGAGGGCGGATTCGGCGACCCGACGATGCAGGGACGATTCCGCCATCAACTGCTGGGATTGCACGTGCTGCTGCACATGTTCATCGAGGATCGGCAGGCGGTGACGGTGCTGGCGGTGACGTTCGGCGCGGTGGTGACGCTGCTGGCGATGGGGCACATGACCGGGCAGGGGTCGCGACGACGGGAACTGCTCTTTTTCAGCGTGTTGGGGACGGCTTGCCTGCTGACCGCGCCGGGGCATCGGTTCTACAACGCGATGCTGCTGGTGGTGCCGATGGTGTATGGGCTGCACCTGTTGGGATTGGGGCGGCGGGATGGTGCGGGTGCGTTGCGCGAAGGGGGAAAGCGTGTGCGGCGGGCGGTGATGCTGCTGCTGCCGGTGGCGGTGTTTGCGGTGCCCGGCAGCGCTGCGCTGTACATCCTGGCGGGGCGCGGCATGATTCCCGAGATGTTGACGCGGGGCTGGTTGTGGCACGGCGTCCTGATGCCGCAGAATGTGTGGGCGTTGCTGGCGATGTTGGCGTTGCTGCTGGTGGAACTGCGACGGGTGGATCGCACGGCCCGCGTGGCGGCACCGGAGGACACGAAGACAACAACGACCCGTGAGGCGGTGGAGACGACGTAGCGGCTGGATGATTCGAGTGGCGCGATTTACTGGAAGGTGGGTGCTGATGCGATGGGCAGCGTGGAACGGCAGGCGGTGGAAGTGGTGGTCGCTGGGTGTGGCGGTAACCGGGGCGATGTGCGTGATGGGCGGGGGCATGTTGCCGCAAGCGGTGGCGCAGCAGCGTGACCCGCGGATTCAACCGAATCGCCCTTACGATCAGTCGCCGCGTCGACCGCGTCGGGTGACGCCGAACCCCGCGGTTCCGCCGCCGCCGCGCACACCTGCACGTCCACCTGCCCAGACGCAGCCTCAGGCGCAGAGCGAGCCTTGGTGGGCGCCGCGAACACGGCTGGGGATTCGCGAGATGGAGCGGGCACTGCGTGCGGACACGCCGTTGGGCCGGGGGATCACGGCAGCGCACGTGGAAGGCGCGCCGGGGTCGTACATGCCTGATCCGCAGAAGATCGCTGGGGCGCGGTTTCAGGGACGCAGTGGCCCGAGCGATGACAACTCGCACGCGTTCCACACCGCGCGGATTCTGTATGGGCGGGAAAGCCTGTCGCCGGGTGTGACGGATGTGCACTGCTATGCGACGGGGCATTGGATCGGCGATGGTTTTCTGCGAACGGGCACGCCGCTTCCGCCGCGCGACGATGACCGGCGCATCTACAACCACAGTTGGATCGCCAACGGTTCGCCGTTCGATCAGCAGGTGCTTCGCCGGGTCGACTACGTGGTGGATCAGCGTGATGTGATCATGGTGGTGGGGGTGAACAACGGGAAGAACACTACGGTGCCGGCGATGCTGGGCAGCGCGTACAACGTCATCGCGGTGGGCAGCAACGACAGCAGCGGCGGATACACGCGGATCGAAGGCGAGGGGCGCTGCAAGCCGGACATCGTTGCGCCGACACCGTTGACGAGTTTCGCCACGCCGATGGTCGGTGCGATCGCGGCCCGCCTGCTGGAGATGGGCGACAAGATGGTTGCGGCAAGCGGTGCGGCATCAACGCAAACGGCGGAGGAAGGCGGTGAAGTCGCCCGACCGGTGACCGCGTTCGCTTCCAAGAGTCAGGTGATTCGTGCGGTGCTGTTTGCTGGGGCCCACAAGACGGACAGTTGGCGACAGGCGGATGGCAAGCCCTTGGATGAGCATCAGGGCGCCGGCCGCGTGCGTTTCGACAACAGCTATCACATCATGTCGCACCCGTTGGCATCGCCCGATGCGCCGATGGGTGAGCACGGCTGGCACTACGGCACGCTCAAGCAGGGCGAGACGGTGACCTATTCGCTCGAAGTGCCGGCGAACGGGGCAGAGCTGTCGCTGGTGTTGGTGTGGAACCGTCGCATCGATGGTCGAACGGTCAATGATCCATTGAACAATCAGCCGCTGTGGCTGGACCTGCCGCGCATGGCGAATCTGGATCTGGAACTGGTGGAAGCGGCAGCGCCGCAGGCATCGGTGGCGTCGTCGTCGAGCACGATCGACAACGTGGAGCACATTTACCTGCGAAAGTGCGAGCCCGGCCGATACGAGGTTCGGGTCACGCGATCGGACGATCTGGATGAGACGTGGGACTATGCGCTGGCATGGCGAACCGGCGCGTCGCGCGGGGCGGGGGAGGATGCTGCGACAACGGACGACGAGACGGAGTGAGGTACGGTGCCGTTGCGGCGGGTGGCGGCGCGGAGCGCAAACGACGTTGAATCAGTGATCGGTCGTCCAGCGATTCGGCATTCGCCATGGTAGGATGCGGGGCATACACCCGTTTTGACAGGCAGGAGCAGACGCAATGATCAGGCAAGTGTTCATGGCGGTGGTGGCGCTGATGGTAATGAGCATGTCAGGTGTGACGGTGCGCGGCGAGGATGTGACGGCGTTGTATGAGGCACGCAGCCACAAGGCGGCACAGGGACGTTACGCGGAATCGCCGCTGGCTTATCGGTTGATGAAGCCTGCGACGCTGGAACCGGGCAAGCAGTATCCGCTGGTGGTGTTCCTGCACGGCGCGGGTGAACGGGGGAATGACAACGCCAAGCAGTTGGCGTATCTGCCGACGTGGCTTGCCGAGCCGGAGATGCGCGAGAAGTTTCCGTGTTACGTTGTTGCACCGCAGTGTCCGGACGGTCGCGTCTGGGGCTCGCTCGATTGGCGGCAGAAGAAGACCAACTACGATGAGCAGTTGACCGATGAACTGGCGGCGGTGGTCGCGATCGTGGAGCAGCTCATCGCATCGGAAGCGATCGATGCCGACCGCGTGTATCTGACGGGATTGTCAATGGGCGGGTACGGCACGTGGGAACTGGCGACGCGGCGGCGTGATCTTTTTGCGGCGGCTGCACCGTTGTGCGGCGGCGGCGATGCGACACAGGTGAAGCCACTGGTCGACCTGCCGTTGTGGGCGTGGCACGGCGACCAGGACCCGGTGATCGACATCGAACGTTCGCGCGAGATGATCGCGGCGATCAAGGCGGCGGGCGGCACGCCCCGGTTCACCGAGGTGCGCGGCGGCGGGCACGCCATCTGGGGCCCCGCCTACCGCAACGAAGATGGTCTGCTGCCCTGGCTTTTTGAACAGAAGCGCAAAAAGCCCGATGCCTGAGTGCCAGGGTGTGAAGTGGGAGGTCGGTCGGGCGGGGGCGAGGGATATAATGTCACCATGGATATCAAGCTGACCGAGGAAACGCAGCGTCTGGTTGATGCGCTTGTCGCCGCGGGACACTACGCCTCGGCCGAGGATGCCATCGCCGCCGCCGTGCGACTGCTGGACGCCCACCAGCGTGAACGCGCCGAGCAGATCGAGTCGCTCCGCCGCGACATCGCCGAGGCCATCGAGCAGATCGAACGTGGGGAGTATGTGGA
>CAZEFM010000023.1:31380-43531 GCA_964511575.1 uncultured Phycisphaeraceae bacterium
CCCCTCCATCGTGAAGTGATACAGAAACACCGCGGCGGCGACGGCGACGTTCAGTGAATCGGTGCCCAGATGCATCGGAATGGTGACGCGGCGGTCGCACGCTTCAATCCAGCGCGGCGACAGGCCGTGATCCTCCGGCCCCAGCAGCAGGGCGACGCGATTCGGGTTCGGCGGGCGCTTCACCGTCGCCAGCGATTCGGCGGTTTCATCCAGCACCGTGGCGAACCGCTGCACCTGCCAGACATCGTGCAACCGCGTCAGATCACGCTGCAGGTCGTCGCTGTAAACGAGTGGCAGTTTGAAGACCGTGCCCATCGACACGCGAATCACGCGTCGCCACCAGGGGTCGGTGCATTCGCTGCCGAGGATGACGGCATCGACGCCGAACGCCGCGGCAATGCGAAAGAGCGCGCCCAGGTTCTCCGCGTTGCGGGTGGCGGGCAGCACCATCAGCGTGATGGGGCCATCCGGTTTGCCCGCGGTGCATTGCTGCATGACCGAGTCGATGATGACGGGCGGCTTGCGCCTGCCCACCGCCAATACGCCGGAGTGGAACTTGTACCCGACGATCTCATGCACCAGCGGATCGGGCACGATGTAGAGCGGGACATCATCCGGCACGATCGGGCCGAACTCCGCGAGCCGTCGCTGGGCGATCATGACCGATTCCACGGGAAAGTCGCTGGCGAGCAGCCGTTTGGTGATGAACTTGCCCTCGGCGATGAAGCGATCGCCCTGCGTCGCCAGTTCGCGGTCCTTGAGGTTGCGATACGGCGCGACGCGCTCGTCCTCCAACGTTTCGATCATCACCTGCATGGCTTGCGTCTTGCATCAACCCGGATGTTCATGGCTTTACCGTTCCGGCGTGTCACGACTGTGCCCGTCGCACCGCTTCGTCAAAGACGTCATGGTAATACGCCACGCCGGTCACGTCCGCCAGCGTCTCGGTGTCGAGCGGCAGGAGCATGAACGCTTCATCGGGCATGTCGCGCCATTGGCAGGCGATGCCGCGCTGCGATGCGCGCTGGAAGCCGAAGCGCGGGTAGTAGTCCGCGTGGCCCAGCACAATGACGAAAGGACAGCGCTGCCGACGAAGCGTGGCCAGGCCCCGCTCGATGAGTTGCGTGCCGATGCCACGACGTTGCCATTCGGGCAGCACCGCCAGCGGGGCGAGCGCCATGCCGTGGATCGCCGGTCCGTCGGGTTGGCGGATCACCGCCGGGGTGAAGAGCACGTGGCCGACGATGCGTCCCTCTGCCACCGCCACGAGCGACAGCTGCTCCACATCGCGCAGGGCATCGACGATGTCCGCTTCGACCGGCCCGGCAAACGCCGCTTCATGCACCGCCCGAATGCCTGCCGCATCGTCCGACGCCTCCGTTCGAATTTCCCAGTCAGTCATGGCATCTCCTTGTCGCCCCGGCTCTGCGCCGTCGCGGCGTTTTGCCCGGTTCTTGCACTTTGCCCGCCAATCGGCGATAAAGCCCGCCCCCGGGGAGCATAGAAAGGAAAACAGGATATGGAAACAACGCTCATCATTCTCAAGCCCGATGCGGTGCAGCGGGGCCTCATGGGTCGCATCCTCAGCCGTTTCGAGGACAAGGGGCTGGCGGTGGTCGGTGCGAAGCTGATGCGAATCAGCCCGGAACTCGCCGCGAAGCACTACGAATCACACCAGGGCAAGCCGTTTTACAACGGGCTGGTGAAGTTCATGACCAGCTCGCCGGTGCTGGTACTGGCACTTCGCGGCAAGGGCGCGATCGCCATCAGCCGCAAGATGATGGGCGCGACGTTCGGCTCCAATGCCGAGCCGGGCACGATCCGCGGCGACTTCGGCGTGAGCAACTCGTTCAATCTGATCCATGGCTCGGACAGCCCCGAAGCCGCCAAACGCGAGCTGGAGCTGTTCTTCGCCCCGGGTGAGGTTCTGGACGTGGACCGCGCCATCGAGCCTTGGGTTTACGACCTGTCCAGCGGCATGCCGGAATAATACGAGCTTTCAGGTGGAGGGGTGGCATGGCGACACGCGGCCGTGCCACCTCACCGCTGTGGCGCGCGCTGACCTGGCGCGCCGTTTGCCCCTTCGGTTCCCACGCGCTGAACGGCTGCGTGTGGGAATCCGCTGATGCGTTGGATGTATTCGTTTGCGCTCGTCACGGTGCTGCTCGCCGCCGCGGATTTGCGCGCCGATGAGTTGTACGTCAGCGTCAACGGCAGCGACAAACACGATGGCCGCAGCCCCGACACCGCGGTGCGCACCATCGCCCGCGTCCTGCGCACCACCCGTCACGGCGACACCATCCGCCTCGAACGCGGCGGCGAATACGACAGCATCAAACTCCCTTCCGCGCAGGGCGTCACCTTCGCCGCCTACGGCGACGGGCCCCGCCCCATCCTGCGCGGCGACAAGGCCATCGACGCCCACCGCGATAACCGATACCGCGACATCACCTTCGAAGACCTCCACCTCATCGGCGAAGGCGGCAGCGGCGAAGGTGTCGTCTGGCGCGGCGCGACCGACGGCCTGACCTTTCGACGCTGCGTCATCGAAGGCTATCGCATCAACATCCTCATCGAAGGCAAACGCGACCGCCTCATCCGCAATGTCACCATCGATGGCTGCGTCATCAAAAACGCTTCGCATGAAAAGTCGCACAGTCACGGCGTCTTCACCGCATGGGTGCAGGGGCTCACCGTGCGCGACTCGTTGTTTGACCGCAACGGCTGGTCGGGCGAAGGCGTCGGCACGCCGTTCAATCACGCGCTGTATGTCCAGACCTCCTGCACCGGGCTGGTGTTTGAAAACAACATCTCCAGCCGAAACTTCGCCGATGGCGGGCAGTTCCGTACTGGCGGCGTCGTGCGCGACAACATCAGCGTCTTCAATCCCATCGGCTACGACATCGGCGGCGTGCTCGGCGGGCAACGACCACGCAGCGAAGGCGTCGACCTCATCTTTGAAAACAACATCGTCGCTTACCCCGGCGACATCAACCCCAACCAGCCACGCGGCATCGGCGTACGGCTGGGCAACCTGCGATCGCTTCGCATGACGGGCAACCGCTTCCTCTTCGCGCGTGGCGGCGACAACGCGCGCAATACCGCCATTCGCATCGTCGATGTGGGCGAGGCACGACTGGAACAACTCGATGCCCGCGACAACATCGTTCACGACTTCCCCCGCGAAGTGGAAGACCGCACGAATCAAAATGTGTCGCTGGCCGTCACGACAGCCAACCACATCGCCGGCCCCGATGAAGAGGCGATCCACAACTGGCTGGACGAAGCCGCGACACAATGGGGCGAACCGGGATACAACACGGCGGCGTTGCGCCAATTGATCCTCAATCGTGAAAACAGCCAAACGACCAACGCCGAATAACCGCCAACATAAATTTCGTCATGGGTCATTAGACATTCGTCATTGCGCCTCGCGCGTCGCTGTGCAGCGCCAAATAGTTGAACGCCTGAAACGGATACCGATGCGCCGCTTCAAACGCCCGCCGATCCAGCGGCGCATCGCCGTGAAGGTAGTGCTTGAGAAGGAACACCTCGTAGCCGCAGTCGTGCAGGACTTCGAAGAGTTCGCCGTGTGAGACGCCGCCGCGTTTGGCGTTGCCGGGGCTGCTTTCAAAGAGCACCGCCGGTCGACAGCGTTGCAGCAGCCGTCGTCCCCCGCGAAACACCGCTGCTTCCGCGCCTTCCACATCGACTTTGAGGAAGTCGAGTCGGTAGCGCGCGGGGATGATGTCGTCCAACCGCGCCATGGGGACGGTGACGACTTTCCACGTGTCGCTGGTGGTGCCGCCGTGCGACGATTTGCGTGCGTGCCGTTCACCGATGCCGCTGAAGCCGGGGCGGGAGAGGTTCTGGTGAAACGCGATCTGCCCGGCCCGATCGCCCAGGGCGACCTGCTCGATGTTCACCTCGGGAAATTTGCGGCGCAGCCATTGCGCCTTTTCGGCGATGGCTTCGAAGCCCCAGTGCTCGCCGCGCGGCGCGAGCGACCGGATGAACGCCAACGTGGAGCCGATGTGCGCTCCGACGTCGATGCAGTTGCTGTCGCGCCGGATCAGCCGGCGCATCGCCTGTCGGATGCGGTGCTCCTCCCGGCAGATTTCGCGCAGCTCGGGCCGTCGCATCTGTCGACACCAGTCCACCATGCCGCGTCCCGCGCGGACCATCGGCTCCACCGGTGTTCCGACCAGCAGGTGCTTCATGTACAGCAGGTTCATCGAACGCTCCTCGTGCCGCCGTCGCGGGTGAGGAGGCCAAAGCAAATGCGGTGCTGGCGGTGGGGCGGGGATTGCTGGTGCGTGGTAGTGGTGTGCGATACGGAAGTTAACCACCCGCGCTGATTGCTCCGCGCGGCATCACGCACAACGCCTGTGCAAATCGCACAATCTGAAGGCGATTCTTACAACGGGAGCGCATCGGCGTCGTCGCTTGGGCGAACCACGTTTACACGTCCAGGTTCTTCACTTCCAGCGCGTGGTCTTCGATGAATTTGCGGCGTGGCTCGACATCCTCACCCATGAGGATGCTGAAGAGCTTCTCCGCTTCGCTGGCGGCGTCCCAGGTCACACGCAGCAGCACGCGGTTGGCAGGGTTCATCGTCGTTTCCCAGAGCTGCTCGGCGTCCATCTCGCCCAGCCCCTTGAAACGCTTGATCTCCATGCCGTGCTTGCCCGCTTCCAGAATCGCCGGGCCGATCTCCGCGAGGTTGTCCAGCGGGATGATGCGCTGGTTGTCCTTGCCGTGATGCGCGATGAGCTCGAACTTCGCCGGGGCGCGTTCGCCGCTGGGCGACTCCTCCGGCCGACGGAAGTAGTCCTCGATCGTCAGGCCGAACTCCTGCAGCCGCGCGAAGATCCGCTCCAGGTCCTTGACCTCGTGCAGTTCCTTGCGAATGGCGACAGGCTGCGCCGTCGCCTCGGCGCCGTCCTCGCCGATCACGCGGTCCAGGTCGGGGTCCGTTTCGCTGAGCCCGCGCTCGGCACGGAACGTTTCCTCCTGCTCCTCGCTCCAGACGTAGTGCTCTTCCATGCCGCGCGACGTCGGCACCAGCAGCCGAACCAGCGGCAGGCGGTTGCGTCCTTCCGGGTCATGCCGCCGCATCGCCAGCAGTTCTTCAAACTGAATGCCGCGACGCTGCACCACCTGCACCAGTTCGGACAACTGCGTCAGCAGTTCGAACACGGTGCGCACTTCCGCTTCACCCAGTCGCTGCTTCACGTTGCGCTGCTCGTCGTAAACGATCAGGGCTGAGCCTTCCACGCCCAGCGTGCCCAGCACCTCGCGGAAGCGACGTTCGTTCAGCACGTACTCGCTCTTCTTGCCGCGCGTCACCTGATACAGCGGCGGCTGCGCGATGTAGATGCGGCCCTGCCGGATCAACTCGGGCATCTGCCGGAAGAAGAACGTCAGCAGCAGCGTGCGGATGTGCGAACCGTCCACGTCGGCGTCGGTCATGATGATGATCTTGCCGTAGCGTAGCTTGCTGATGTCGAAGTCTTCCGCACCGATCCCGCAGGCCAGCGCTTGGATGATCGTGCGGATTTCCTCGAAGCCCAAAATCTTGTCCAGCCGCGCCTTTTCGACGTTGAGGATCTTGCCCTTGAGCGGGAGGATGGCCTGGGTGTGGCTGTCGCGGCCGCCCTTGGCGCTGCCGCCTGCCGAATCACCCTCGACGAGGTAGATTTCCGATTCCTCGATGTTCTTGCTGGTGCAGTCGTAGAGCTTGCCGGGCAGGCCTCCGCCGTCGAACGCACCCTTGCGTCGGGTCAGTTCGCGTGCCTTGCGTGCCGCCTCGCGCGCCTGGGCCGCCATGATGCCCTTCATGCAGATGCGTTTGGCTTCGCCGGGGTGTTCCTCCAGCCAGCTCGACAGCCGCGAACCCACCGCCGAGTTCACGAAGCTTTCCACCTCCGCGTTGCCCAGCTTGGTCTTGGTCTGCCCTTCGAACTGCGGGTCGGGCACCTTCACGCTGACCACCGCGACCAACCCCTCGCGCAGGTCGTCGCCCGTGGGGGTCAGATCGTCCTTGAGGATGTTGTTGGAGCGGGCGTAGTTGTTGAGCGTGCGCGTCAGGGCCGTCTTGAACCCCGACAGGTGCGCGCCGCCTTCGATCGTGTTGATGTTGTTGGCGAACGACAGCAGCGACTCGTTGTAGCTGTCGTTGTACTGAAGCGCCACCTCGCAGATCAGGCCCTGTTCCTCATCCTCCACCGCGATGTGGATCGGCTGCTCGTTCAGAACGTTCTTGCCCTCGCTGAGCTGGCGCACGAACGCCTGCAGCCCGTCGGGGAAGTGGAACGTTTCCGCCTTGCCGGAGCGCTCATCCTCGATGCTGATGGTCAGCCCGGGGTTGAGGTATGCCAGTTCGCGGAAGCGCGACGCCAGCGTGTCGTAGCGGAACTCGGTGTCGGGGAACATCTCGGGGTCAGGCTTGAAGGTGACCTTCGTGCCGGTCTTGGAGCGTTCGCCGATGACGTGGAGCTTCTGGGCGACCTCGCCGCGTTCGAAACTCATGGTGTAGAGCTTGCCGTCGCGGGCGATCTCGACCTCGAACCATTCGGACAGGGCGTTGACGACCGAAGCGCCCACGCCGTGCAACCCGCCGGACACCTTGTAGGAGTCGTGGTCGAACTTGCCGCCGGCGTGGAGGACGGTCATGACGATCTCAACGGTGGGTTTGCCGTTGAGCATGGGGTTGTCGTGCTTGTAGGGGCCCACGGGGATGCCGCGGCCGTCGTCGATGACGCTGATGGAGCCGTCGGCGTGGATCTTGACGGACATGGTCGAGCACCGGCCCGCCATGTGCTCGTCAATGGCGTTGTCGGTGATCTCGTAGACCAGGTGGTGCAGGCCGCGCGTGGTCGTGTCGCCGATGTACATCCCCGGACGCTTGCGCACCGCCTGAAGGCCCTCAAGAACCTTGATGCTCTCTTCCGAATAACGGTCAACGGGCGCTGAAGCGGTGGATGTCGGTTGAGTCTGTTCCATGTAGGTCTAGCCTTGGGGTAAGCCGCCATGCCGGACGCGATGAGGCAGCGGCATCAGGCCGAAGTTTTCGGTCGTTTCCGAGCTAATCATTATAGCACGCTCAGGGGGTTCTCACCACTTCACGACCGGCAGAATCCCGATGGCGCACTGGTGTTTTCTTGCGGCGATGGGCCGTCATCCACACGCCGCGCACGTCAAGCTTCTCAGCGAAATGTTCGGGAAACGAGCCGTCACGCCACACCCCGGCGAATCACTGATCCCGGGAGGGCACCGGGGCGGTTGCCGGCTCGCGCTTGGCAGCCACATCCGTCAGCTTCTGACGCACCCGGTCGGCACATTCCTGCAGCTCGCGATCCTCGCGCAGGCTCGGCTCGAAGTTGAAGAGCTGGTTCAGCTCGCTCAGCGTGCGACGCCACACCTGCACCGCCTCCTCATGACGTCCGGCACGGTAGAGCGCATCGGCGAGGTGCTCGATGATCACCGGGCTGCCGCCGCGCGGATCGTTCATCGCCCGCGTCAGTTCCTCCACCGCTTCATCGAATCGGCCGAGCTTGTAGTACACCCAGCCCAGCGAGTCGCGGTAGTTGGGGTTGTTCGGCTCGGACGCCATCGCCAGTTGGATCATCTCCAGCGCTTTGTCGAGGTTCTCGCCCCGGTCGGCCCAGGTGTAGCCCAGGTCGTTGTTGCTCGGGCCGTGCTTCGGATCGTGCTTGAGCGCTTCGATGAGAATCGCCTCGCACCGGGCCGGGTCGTGCTCCATGAACAGCGAGGCGCGGTAATACGTGATGTCGGCCGCGTGCTCGGGATACACCGCGACCAGCTTCGTCGCGAACGCATCCGCCTCGTCGAACGCCTCGGCCTGCCGCATGGCCGCCATGTAGCGACGCACCCCCGCCATCGCGTCTTTCGTCTGCTTCTGCTCCAGCAGTCGACCCAGCAGCCGCGCCAACGGCAGGTACTGCCCCGTTTCGGCGTAAAAGTAGCTCGCCAGCTCGTTCAGCCGCAGGTCGTCCGGCCGACGGTCGAGCTGTGTCTGCACCAGTTCGTTGCCCTCGGCGGTGCGTTCCGTCGCCAGGTAAATCCCCAGCAACGTGCCAAAGGCACGTTCGTCGCCGGGCTGCTCATCCACCAGCTCACGCAGCAACGTCACCGCGGCATCCAACTGCGGCGGGCGACTGGCAAGGTGCTGTTCCACCTTCACAAACCGAGCCATTCGGCTGTGCGGGATCGTCCGCAACGCCTTGTCGTGCAGCCACCGCTCCTTCGTGTCCGAATCGGGAAGCTGATCGCTCTTGTAAATTTCCGCGAGCTTCAGGTAGATCACCTCGGCGTCCGGCCGCTCGTTCAGCGCCTGCACCAGCGACCGCTCGGCACCGCTGATGTCGCCCACCTTGAGCATCAGCTCCGCCCGCTCCACCGCCAGGTCGGCGTTGTTGGGCAGTCGCGACAGGCTGCGGTTGAGCAGCGCGATCGCTTCACGGCTGCGGTCCAGTTGCGACATCGCCCGCGCCCGCAGGATCACCACCGAAGGCTCGTTTGCCTCGGCGAGCGGTTCGAGCACCTCCAGCACCCGCGTGTAATCCGATTCGTGATAGAGCAGCGTCGCCAGTTCCAGCCGTGCCTGGTCCGCGTCCGGCGCGTCGGCCAGCACCGCGTCGTACAACTGGCGCGCTTCCGCGATGCGCCCCAGCCGATATGTCGCCATCGCCTTGATCAGCCGCAGCGACGCCTGCGTGGTCGCGTCCGCCGATTCGATCGCCACCACCAGCGTGTGCAGGTCGTCCACTCGCTTGAACAGGGCGGCGGCGTAAACGCCCGCACGCTCGGCATTCACCCGCTGGCTTACCTGTTGCGTCAGATGCGCCGCCCGCAGCAGCCGGTCGCGCCCGGCACCGTCCCCCAGCGCCATCGTCAGCGCCTGCTCAAAGACGAGTTGATCGTTCGGAGCACGCTGCAGGTGTTCGACGAGAAAGTCATACGCCTGGCTGTCGGACATCAGCGTCGCCATCGCCAGCGTCAGCCGTGCCGATGCCTTGCCGCTGTTGTAGATCTCCCGCAGCCGTGGCAGCATCGCCGCCGCATCGACGCCGTTCGTGTGCAGGTAGCTGATCAGCTCCAGCACCTCGGGCTTCACATCGTCGCCGGGTGTGGTGAGCCCCAGCGCCGTTTGGGCCGCGTCGTCCGGTCGGTTCAGCCGCAGTTGCATGTAGATGAGGCGGCGAACCAGGTCGAGGTCCGTCGCGCCGCCCGCCTGCGCCGCCGTCTGATACGCCTCCAGCGCCGCCGCCGGTTCGCCCAGCCGACAGTACGCATCGCCCATCGCCATCCACGTGGGCACCACCTGCCGCTGCAGCACGCGCAACTCGCCGGCGAAGCGCGAGTGCACCGCAGGCACATCGCTGACCGCGAACGCGTGAAACTGCTCCAGCGCCGCCTTGTCGTACCGTTCGTGCTCCAGCGCGCTCGCCAGATAGAACCGCATGATCGCGCCCACCCCCGGGTCGTTGCGCGTCGACGCTTCCTGCCGCTCCAGCGCGTAGGCGAACGTCGCGATCGCCTCCTCCCACGCGCCCTGCTCCACCGCGTGCCGCCCCAGGTGGAACAGGCTGACCACATCCTCCCGGTCGAGTGCCACCACCTGCGCCAGGTAGTGTGCCCCACGCACCCGAACACCCGAACGCAGATACGCCTGACCCAGCAGTCGCAGAATCTGAGGCTGCCGCGGCGCGAGGCGGTCGGCCGCACTGAGATACTGAATCGCCTCAAACGCCCGGCCCTCGTGCATCGCCTGTCGACCCGCGACATACGCCCGCTGCGCCGCCAGCGACAACGGCGCCGGCGCCTGCTCCGCCGCCGTCGCCGCCGCATCCTCCGGCAGATACTTCGGCCGCTCCAGCGTTGCGACGATCTCCTCCAGCGACAGCCGCGCCCGCGTCAGCGCCTCGCCGCTGTGTTCGCGCAGATCCACTCCCGTGAGCCCCGGTGGGGCGGGCGCATCGCGCAGATCGACCGCCACGGGGTTGGTCGTCCCTCCCCGGCCGGGACCCGTGGGCGATTGACAACTCGTCGCCGACAGCAGCCCAATCAGGCTCAACAGCACGGCGAACGTCCGGAACGCTGAAATGGATGTGTGGCGTTGCATTGGTGCGCTTCGGTTCGAGGCTGACAACGCGGCCGCCGCGCCGTCCATCGTTTCCCGCCCTCACCGTCGGCACACCCGTCGTCAGGGAATCACCTTGTTGAGCGGGTAGCTGAATATCCCGGTCGCGCCGGCGCGGTGAAGCTCCGGAACAAGGTCACGCTCGACCTGCTCCTCCACCACCACCTCCAGCGCCACCCAGTTCTCATCCGCCAGCGTGTTCACCGTGGGCGACTTTTCCGCCGGCAACAGCGAAAGGATATCCGCCAGCTTCCCCTTTGGCACGTTCATTTTCAGCCCCACCTTCTCCCGGGCCGCGATCGCGCCCCGCAGAAGCAGCGCCAGATCCTCCACCTTCTGACGCTTGCGCGGGTCCGCCATCGCCTCGTGGTTGGCGATCAGCCGCGTCGTGCTCGTCAGAATCGTGTCCACCACCCGCAAATTGTTCGCCCGCAGGCTCGAACCCGTCTCCGTGATGTCCACGATCGCGTCCACCAGCCGCGCCTTCACCTCCGTCGCGCCCCAACTGAACTCGACCTTCTTCACCTCGATGTTGCGGTCAGCAAAGTACTTGCGCGTGGTGTTGATCAGCTCCGTCGCGATGATCCCCCCCGCAAGATCCCCCGGCGTGCGCACCGACGACTCCTCGGGCACCGCCAGCACCCACCGCGCCGGGGCGCTCGTCGCCTTCGAATACGCCAGCTCGCAGATCTCCTGCACATCCGAGCCGTTCTCAATCACCCAGTCGTGGCCGGTGATCCCCACATCCACCACGCCATCCTCCACGTACCGGCTCATCTCCTGGGCGCGGAACATCACCGCCTCGAGCTGCGGGTCATCAATGGTGGGGAAGTAGGACCGGTCGCTGATACGCAGCTTGTAACCAGCCCGGGCAAACAGGTTTACCGTCGACTCCTGCAGGCTCCCCTTGGGCACCCCAATCCGCAATATCGCGTTCTCGGATCGCTTGATCATGACTCGATTCCCAACAGTTCACAAAGCTCACCAGTCAGACCAGCAATGTAGGCGATTTACCGCCCCCGAGCGAATGCCCCACCCGCACAAACCCCGCGATCCCCCCCGCGAGCCGGGCCGTGCCCCCGCCGAGTTGTTTGGATGTAAGGTGATGAGTTGGAAGGCCGCCACAGGCAACCGCTCAGGAACATCGACGCCCTCAATCGATGGTGCATTCGGCGGGTTCCCTCACCAGCACGCGATTCGATTTGAGCGACGACCGCATCGAGATTTTCCATGGACCACGTCCAACGTGAATCGTCTCTCAAACGCGAAAGGTGGTGCGGAAGTTCAGGATGGCCGATTTCTTCGAATAGCAGGAGGCTTGGGCAATCAGAGATGGATCGTCGCTTGTGGCCAAACGGTGTCCGATGTCCGACACCATCCCACGCCCGTGTCAGGCGGCCCCCTGTCCATCCTTCCGCGGTCTTCCCCGCATCGACCATCGAAAAAGTTCGAGAGCCACGCCAATCATGAGGAACACATCAAGACGCAGCATCAATTTGCGCAATCGAATCGCAGTTCCATTACGTCGATGTACTGTTCGCGTCTCCCATCCAAAGCCAAAGTGAGGGTTGGCAAACTCTTCGTCAAACCGATATCCGTCCATGCGCGGCGATACAGTCCCAGTAACTTGTGTAGAGTTTAAATCCCGATCGGTTCGGAATAGATAGAGCACGCGACCGTCAAGCATGTAAACGGACACCTCATTAGGCGGAACCGTGCAGGAAACACCTGTTTCCCACACAAAACTAAGCACATATATTGACGCCAGAAGGAACAAAGAAATTACAGGGCATAACACCAAGAGACGACTAGCTCTATGCACCGTATAACCCCCAGTATTATCGCTGTAATTCTCTTGGGCTGGGAGTTTCGTGGCGTGCCTTGTCTACTTGTTGAAGGAAAAACGGTATCCGACACCCGTTTCTTGTGTTCGTCGGCCCAGTCCATCATACTCGTAGAGGTGCACCGTCCCAAGCTGATCCTGGC
>CAZEFM010000024.1:0-42616 GCA_964511575.1 uncultured Phycisphaeraceae bacterium
TCGAGTCCATCTCCGCCGTGACCCGGCAGGCAAGCGAAGGCGCCGGCCAGGCGGCCGCGGCGGCTGCACAACTCTCCAACAAGGCGGAACAGCTTCAGCGCCTCGTTGGCCGATTCAAGCTTTCGGGCAAGCAAGTTGCCTGAGCATGCGCGCCTGCGCGTTCCTGACGGGATGCGCAGGCTTTGGTGCCCGGGGGAGTATCCATTAACCTCCCTCGAAGGGCTGTCATGAAGTACATCCAGCACCTGTCCATCAGTACCCGGGTGATGGTGGCAACCGTTTCGATTCTCATGGTGGTGGTCGCGGCGAACTATTTGGTGTTCGTGCGAACCTACAGTCAAAATGTGCAACACGCGATGGTTGAACGCGCAGCCGCGTTCACCGCGGTGGCTGACTCGACCAAGAACCATGTCAGCGCACTGCATCAACGCGGATCGTTCGATCACGAACGACTCACCGCGGAACTGCAAGAGGTGCTGCGGGCGAATCGGCCTTACCAGGAATCGGAATACTTCCGAACCATTCCAATCGTTTCGGGCTGGATGGCGGCTGCGGAAGCGGCAAGTCGCGAGTCGATCGCCTTTCGTATCTCTTCGTTCGATGCGCGCAACAAGGAGCACGAACCCGAACCGGGCTCGTTCGATGAGAAGCTGCTGCGTCAATTGACGGAACAGGCTGCTGCGGGCGCGGATGATGTCTACGCGGTGGACGAAGCGACCAACACGCTGCATTACATGCGTGCCATTCGTCTGACGCGCGAGTGTATGGGGTGCCACGGCAAGCCCGGCTCCGCTGACGACCACCTGAAGACGGGCAAGGACTTTCTCGGCTTCGCGATGGAAGGTTGGCGTGAAGGGGAGATGCACGGCGCGTATCACGTGGCGATGCCCTTGGACGCAGTGGACGCTTCGGTGAAAGCGTTCGTGATGCATGGATTGAGCTGGACGGCACCGATGGGCGCGGGAGGCGTGCTGCTGGTGTTCTGGTTCTTGCGGCGCGTCGTATCGCAGCCTTTGGCCGCACTGCTTACGCGGATGCGCGACATTGCCGAGGGCGAGGGCGACCTGACCCGCCGGGTGGATGCCGAACGCGGCGACGAGGTCGGCCAACTGGGAAGGGCGTTCAACACGTTCATTCAGAAAATGCACGATGTGATACGCGAGGTGGCGACATCGTCGTGCGAGGTGGCGTCGGCTGCAACACAGATTGCCGCGGCAAGCGAGGAGATGGCGGCCGGCATGCACGAGCAGATGCAGCAGGTGACGCAGATCACCTCCGCGATGGAGGAAATGTCCGCATCGGTTGTTGAAGTGGCGAACAAGAGCGCGCTGGCGGCGGACAGCGCCACGGAATCGGGCAAGGTCGCCGAGGAAGGCGGCAGCGTCGTCGCACACACCGTGGAGGGCATGCACGCAATCAACGAAGCGGTGAGCGCATCGGCGACAAGTGTTGAGGCGCTCGGCAAGCGCGGCGAACAGATCGGCCAGATCATCGATGTGATCAACGATATTGCGGAGCAGACGAACCTGCTCGCGCTCAACGCCGCCATTGAAGCGGCACGCGCGGGAGAGCACGGCCGGGGCTTCGCGGTGGTCGCCGATGAGGTGCGCAAGCTCGCCGACCGCACCACGAAGGCAACGGAGGAGATCGCCAGATCGATTGAGACGATCCAGACCGAAACGACTCAGGCGGTCGAGCGCATGAACACGGGCACCCAACAGGTGCAGGCGGGGGTTGAACATGCGCAGCAGGCGGGGTCGAGCCTGGAGGAGATCGTCGCCAAGGCGCGATCGGTCACGGAGATGATTCGGTCGATCGCGGCGGCGGCTCAGGAACAAGCGGCGGCGAGCGAACAGGTCAGCCGCAACGTCGAGTCAATCTCTGCGGTGACGCGACAGGCGAGCGAAGGGGCCGGGCAGGCGGCCGCGGCGGCGGCGCAGCTATCGGTCAAGGCGGAGCAGCTTCAACGCCTCGTCGGACAGTTCAAGCTGTCGACCCAGACCGCGGCGTGACACGGGGCGGAGTGAAAAGGGGCCTTTCAGGCACCAAAAACGGAGAAAGGACCGCAAAAAACGGGCGCACTTTTGTCTGTGCATCGTCAATGCGGGGAGGTGTTAAGCCGATTAAGAGAGGGTGACGATCCCGGGCGATCGTCCCCGTTGAAACGACTGTAACGGATTTTCCCAACGTTTCGGGCCAAGGCGGCCCTACCCCTCCGAGGTGACTCCATGACAGCGACACTGACGCAAGAGGCGATTGAACCGCAGCAGACGTCCAGCTCCCACGCGGCGACCCGTTCGAGCGAAACAGGCGAGCAGTTGCAGCTCGTCACGTTCGAGGTGGGCGATGAGGAATTTGCGATCGACATCCTGGCGGTCCAGGAAATCAACCGCATGATGCAGATCACGCGCGTGCCGCAGAGTCCGCCGAGCGTTGAAGGGGTCATCAATCTGCGCGGGCGCATCATTCCTGTGGTGGACCTTCGCAAGCGTTTCGCCCTGGCGGCTCAGGAGCATGGCAGCGATTCGCGCATCGTCGTGGTGGAGGTGCGCGGCCGGGTGCTCGGCTTCACCGTCGACCGCGTCAACGAGGTGCTGCGCGTGGATGGTTCGATTGTGGAACCCGCCCCGGCGCTGGCAACCGGCGCGAGCAGCGATTACGTGCGCGGCGTCGGCAAGCTCGAAGACCGCCTGCTCATCCTGCTCGATCTCGAACGACTGTTCCAGACGGCGGAACTCGATGAGGCGATGGCGGCGGCGAAAGCGGCGGCATAAGTCGCACCGCGCCCCATGCCACAGCGTACGGGGGAGGCGAACCATCACACGCCTTTTGGAACCGTTGCCGATGGATGATGGCCATCGCGCCAACCGCGCCATCGTTGGGCGCACGTTGACTCGTGCCTGAAGGTTTCGCCCCTATTTCCCTCGCGGAAACGTTTATGTCCACCACGTTGACCATGACCGATGCGCAGTTCGACCGCTTGCGACGGATCGTCTACGAGCGGAGCGGCATCCACTTCCAGGACTCCAAGAAGTACGTCCTGGAAAGCCGTCTGTCACGTCGGGTGGAGGAACTCGAATTCGAAAGCTTCGATCAATACCTGATGTTCCTCACCGTGGGGCCTTACCGCGAGGACGAATTTCAGGAGATGTTCAACCGCATCACGATCAACGAGACGAGCTTCTTCCGCAACGAGCCGCAGCTCGATTACTTCGAGCAGATGGTTCTGCCGCGGCTGATCGAATCGCGTCGTTCGGTCAAGCGGCTGCGCATCTGGTCGAGCGCGTGTTCCACCGGCGAGGAGCCTTACACGCTGGCAATTCAGTTGCATCGCTCACTGGGCGTGCGGCTGGGCGACTGGCGGGTTGAAATCCTCGGCACGGATATTTCCGAAAAGGTGCTGCTGGCGGCACAGGCGGGACGGTACGCATCGTACAGCATTCGCACGATGAACCCGCTGGTGCTCAATCGATACTTCAAGGAAGTCAACGGCTTCTACCAGCTCGACCCGACGATCCAGAGCATGGTGCGATTCGAGCTGTTGAACCTGAAGGACGCAACGGCGGCAAGGCGGTTCGGCACGTTCGATGTGATCTTCTGCCGCAACGTGATGATCTATTTCGATGACGCGATGAAGACGCACTGCGCGAAGCTGTTCTACGAGCAGTTGGCGCCGGACGGCACGTTGTTTATCGGTCACAGCGAAACGCTTCGCAATGTTCCGGTGCCGTTTGAGCCGATCGTAGCGCCACAGGCGTTTGCCTATTCGAAGAGGATGTCGAACATCGCGCGGGATGCGGCCGCCGCCTAGGAGTCAGAACGTGTCGATACCAGGCGATCCTGAACTGATGCAGGACTTTCTCACCGAGACGTCGGAGCTGATCGAACAGCTCGACGGCGATCTGGTGAAGCTGGAGAGCGCGCCGCCGGGCAGCGAGGAATCGGCACAGCTTCTCAACAGCATCTTTCGCGCGCTGCACACGGTAAAGGGTGCGGCGGGTTTCCTCGGTTTGACGACGGTCACCACGTTCGCCCACGCGGCGGAGGATGCGCTCAATCGTCTTCGTCGCGGTGAAGTGCAGGTGACCCAGACGATCATGGATGCGCTTCTCCGGAGCGTGGATGTGCTTCGTGGGATGACCGATGCGCTGGCGGAGGGACAGGAGCCGCAGCCCTGCCCCGCCGAGCTGCTCGAAGCGCTGCACGCCATCGGCGCGGATTCGGGCGCTGCCCCCGTCGCGGATAGAACACCAACACCGTCTGATGCACCTGATGCTGATGAAGCAGCGGTTGCCACGCGACCGCTGCAGTTGGCGGAACAGAAGCTGGATCTGCTCTCGTTCATGTTGGACGACTGGCGCGAGGCGACGAAGCAGTTTGCCGCGTGCCTCGATGCCATGCGCGACCCGCCGAAGCGTGGCGAAGCGTCGAGTCATCTGGCGGAACTCGCCGAGGCACAGGCGCGGACGGCTGACTTTTTCGAGCTTGAGGGACTGACAACGCTGCTGCGGGCCACCTATGAGGCGGCCGTGCGGGCGGGCGAACTCGACGAAGCAAGCTTCAACGAGCTGTGGTTGCGGTTTTCGGGCGTCAACTGGCTGATGGATGCGCAGGGCACGCTGCTGGAACGCAGCGAGGTGGGGTTGTGGCCGGTCGATGAACTGGCCAATCGCATCGGTGCACTGGCGGCAGGCGATGCAATCAACGCGACGGCGCGGCAGCACGGCGGCGACGTCGAGAAAATGCTTATGCTCGATGGCGTTCTGCCCAGCTCATCGACTGATACGGACGACACACCGACGGCACCCGACGATGCGGAGGCATCGGACGAAACGAAAGCCGCCAACGCGGTGGAGCGTCGCGCCACATCGCGTAACGCCGCGCCGGAAGCAACGATCCGTGTCGAGGTGGGACGTCTCGAGGCGCTCATGAACCTTGTGGGGCAGTTGGTGCTGACGAAGAATCGCATGCTGGCGATGAGTCGTCGGATCCGGGAGATCGACCTGCCGCCGGATGTTGCGCCGGATCTGACGGAAGAAGTTGCGGGCACGGCTGGGGATCTGGATCGTCTCACCAGCGAGTTGCAGGTTGGCGTGATGCGCACGCGCATGCAGCCGCTGAGCAAGCTGTTCGATCGCTATCCGCGTGTCATTCGTGACATGGCCCGGATTACGGAAAAGAAGATCAACCTGGAAATCGTCGGCAAGGAAACGGAAGTCGACAAGAGCGTGCTGGAACTGCTCGGCGATCCGCTGATCCACATCCTTCGCAACAGTGCGGACCACGGCATTGAGCCGCCTCACGTGCGTGTGCAGGCTGGCAAGCCGGAGGCGGGGACGATTCGTCTGCTGGCGGAGCATCAGGGCAGCCATGTCCGCGTGCAGATCGTGGACGATGGCAAGGGCATTGATCGCGAAGTCGTCGGCCGCAAGGCGGTGGAAAAGGGCCTGACCACCGAAGCACAACTGGCGACGATGTCCGACGGCGAAGTGTTTCAGTTCATCTTCGCGGCGGGGTTCTCCACGGCGGAAAAGGTGTCGGATCTGTCCGGCCGCGGCGTGGGCATGGACGTGGTGCGCACGAACGTGACGAAGATGAACGGCACGATCAACGTGTCGTCCACGCCGGGGCAATCGACGCGCATCGAGATCATGATCCCACTGACGGTCGCGATCATGCCGGCGATGGTGGTGGCGGTGAAGCGCGAGCTTTACTGCGTGCCGCTGCAGAGCATTGTTGAAATCGTCCGCCCCGAGGATGCGCAGTTGAAGTCGATCAAGGGTCAGCCGGTGATGCGGTTGCGTCAGTCGGTGCTGCCTTTGATCGATCTGGATGAGCAGTTGCGTCGTTCGCGATATGCGCTTCAACGGAACGCGGACACGGCGGGATCGATCGAAGAGCCCTCACGTCGATTTGCGGTGGTGGTGTGTGTGGGTGAACAGCGTGCGGGACTGCTGGTGGACCGGCTGATCGGTCAGCAGGAAATCGTGGTGAAGCCGTTGGATGATCATGCCACGCAGGGCGGTCCGTTCAGCGGCGCGACGATTCGCGAGGATGGACAGGTGAGCCTGATCCTGGATGTGGTGGACCTGATGCGGCAGGCGGGTTCGGTGGCGACACCGGAACGGCAGGCGGCGTAAGAAGAACGTGCATGATGCGAAGGTGATGACACAACCTGGCGATGTCGCTCGGCGAACACAATGCGATGATGCCGATGCGCCATGGAAGCCTTGGGTTGGACCTGATGCACTGTGAGCGTTGAACTTTGAACCCCTTTTTACTGGGAGCGTGAGCCGGTGGACAGTCAATTCATCATTCCGTTTGTGAAGTCGGTGCAGAACGTATTTGAAACGATGCTGCAGATGCCTGTTCAGACCGGGACGCCGACGCTCAAGACCACGCCGATGCCCGGTTTTGACGTGTCGGGGATCATCGGCATGGTCGGCGATGTGGAGGGGGCGGTCGTGCTGTCGTTTCCGACGGCGACGGCGGAGCGGGTGGTGAGCATCTTCACCGGCACGCAGATCGACAGCAGCCACGAAGACTTCGCCGACGCGGTGGGCGAACTGGTGAACATGATCTCCGGCGGCGCCAAGGCGCAGTTCGCCGGCAAGAGCGTGAGCATCAGTTGCCCGTCGGTGGTGATCGGCGGGGATCACGTGGTGTTCGGCCGCAAGGACGTTGTGTGCATCAGCATTCCCTGCAACAGCGACTGCGGCGAATTCGCGGTGGAAGTTTCGATCCGCGCCAACGATCTGGCAGCCGTCGCCAACTGAGCGCGATTGCCGAGGTTGTGCGGAACAGACAAAAGAAGTTGATTCGCGGGATGAACGCCTCCGGGTTTCGCCACGGCAGCACCACGGCGGCGGACGCAACGATGCGACAAGGAGCAAGCAATGAAGATCATGCTGGTCGACGATTCCAAGACGATGCGCAACATTCAAAAGAGCGTGCTGACACAGTTGGGGCACACCGATCTGCTCGAAGCATGCGACGGACTCGATGCGCTGAGCAAGGTCGGCGCGTATGAGCCGGATCTGATCCTGGTGGACTGGAACATGCCCAACATGGACGGGCTCACGTTTGTGAAGCAGTACCGCGCCAAGGGCGGCAAGGCGCCGATCGTGATGGTCACCACGGAAGCCGAAAAGGCGCGCGTGGTCGAGGCGATCAAGGCGGGTGTGAACAACTACGTGGTGAAGCCGTTCACCCCTGAGGTGCTGAGCAGCCGCATCAACGAAACCATGCAGCGTTCAGCTGCGGCATGATGCAATCCGGCTCGGCGATGATGTGCGTGTGAAGGCACGTGGCCGAGCAACTTTTCCGGGTGGATGGTGAACCGTGAACTCCGATATCGCCACAGCTCGTGTCATCGTTGCCGACGATCGGTCGTGCGTGGAACTGGAGATTCCCGCGGACTATCCGTCGACGCTGTTCACCACGGCGTGTCTGACGATGACGCTGCGCGAGCATGGTGTGGAGATGACGCCGGAGGCGAACGAATCGTTGGCGTCGTTCGTGGCGCAGGGGGTGCCATCGGGTTCGCCGCGTCGTGCGGTGATCAGCCGGGCCACTCCTGCGATGCATGGACGCGACGGCGAAGTCCAGTGGCTGGTCGATGATGACAAGCGTTGCGACACCGGCGCGGCGGTCGATTACTACAACCAAAGCGCCTACGTGATGGTGGAAGCCGGTCAGGTGATCGGCCGCATCGTTGAACCCACGCCGGGCGAAGACGGTCGCGACGTGCTCGGTGGAACGATTCATGCCCGTGCCGGCAAACCGGTGGAACTTGAGATCGACGAAAGCATCGTGCGCGACCATGAAGGGCAACTGGTTGCGCAGGCGCAGGGCGTGCTGGTGCGCGAGCCCGGCGCGGCACGCATCAGCCAGATGCTTGCCATCGATGGTTACGTCGACTTTTCCAGCGGCAATATCGACTTCGACGGCAGCGTCGCGATCAACAAGGGCGTGCGCGACTGCTTCAGCGTCCGCGCGACAGGCAACATCGAGGTGCGCGGGCTGATCGAGTCGGCGGCGATCGAGTGCGGCGGCGACCTGATCGCCCACGGCGGCATGGCCGGTCGCGATCGCGGCAGCGTCGATGTGAACGGCAACGTCCACGCCAAGTATCTCGACTCGGTCAAGGGCGAAGTCCGCGGAAACCTCAGCGTTGAACGTGAAGTGGTCAACTGCGACCTCCTCGTTCATGGCAACATCGAGGCGCCGCACGGTTCGATTGTGGGTGGAAAGGTGAGCGTCACCGGCGCGGTGGCGGTGGAAACGCTTGGCTCAGATGGTGGGGGAACCGCACTGGTTCTGGGCTTTGTGCCGCAGCTTGAACCGATTGCCAAGCGCTTCGAGCGCATCCTCGAAGCGCTGGAGAAGCGCAAGGCGAAGATGGTGGACGAGCAGAACCAGCTCAACTGCGGCGAGGTCACCGCCACCAACAAGGAACGTCAAACCGAGCTGATGTTCGAAATCGGCCAACTGGATGCATCGATCCGTCGCGCGATGAACGGGTTGCGCGGCGTGATGAAGGAGATTCAGCGTCGACGCACCATCTGCGTCAATGTGAGCAAGGAGCTGCACGAAGGGGTGACGCTGGACGTGCGTGGCCAGCGGTGGCGCATCGACAGCGCGCTTCGCGGCCCGCTGGAAATCAGCCTTGATGAAGATGGTCGGCTCACGTGCATGCAGAACCAAAGCACGCGACCGATCAACCAGGTGGCAACGCTGATGACGTAACAGGCGATGCCCGGGGTGCGCGACAGCGCGGCTGACAAGAAGGATGGTGGATCATGCGTGTTGTGGTGATCGATGATTCGGCATTCATGCGTCGCGCGATCACGCGGATGCTGACATCCGCGCCCGACGTGGAGGTAATCGGTGCCGCGCGCAACGGCCGGGAAGGCGTGGAGATGGTGCAGCGTTTGCGACCGGACGTCGTCACGCTCGACATCGAGATGCCTGAGATGGACGGGCTGACCGCGTTATCGCGGATCATGCGCGATTGCCCCACGCAGGTGATCATGCTGTCGTCGCTGACCACGGAAGGTTCGCATGCGGCGTTGCGCGCGCTTAGTCTGGGGGCAGCCGATGTGCTTGCCAAGGATACATCACAGGTGTCGCTGTCGATCGGCAAGATTCAGGATGAACTGATCGCGCGCGTGCGAGCATTGGGCGCGCGCAGCAAGCGTTCACCCGTTCGGCCAACCAACGTGCCCACGGCGCAGGTGCCCGTGTTCAAGCCGGGCAGGTTCGATTGCATCTGCATCGGTTCATCGACGGGCGGCCCGCCTGTGCTGGAAACGATTCTGGCGAAGCTGCCTTCCACGTTGAGCACGCCGATCGTCGTGGCGCAGCACATGCCCGCTGTGTTCACGCGTTCCATGGCGCAGCGGCTGGATGAACTCTGCCAGCTTCCCGTCAAGCATGCGGAAGACGGGATGTCACTGGAACGTCACCACATCTACATCGCGCCGGGTGGACAGAACATCCACATCCACAAAGTGGGCGTGGTGCGCTGGGAGCTGCGGGTGAATAATGAGCCCGCCAGCGCGATCTATCGGCCGAGTGTCGATGCGCTTTTCACCAGCGCAGCCGACGCGATGCAAAGTCGTGTGCTTGCCATCGTGCTCACCGGCATCGGCGCGGATGGCCTCGCGGGTGGACGCATTCTGCACGACAAGGGCGCCACGCTGATCGCGCAATCCGAGGAAACGTGCGTGGTGTATGGCATGCCCAAGGCGGTCACCCAGGCTGCGCTGCCCGTGGCGTGCCTGCCGCCCTGCGACATCGCCAAGAGCATTATGACGCTGGCGGCGAAGGTGAATACATCGGCTGCGTGAGGTTGCTCGAGGATAGCGATCCCCGGGCTTTAGCCTATGATCGATTTGCGATACCTTTCATCGGATGGCTGACGAGTCGACGAGTTTGCCGCCGATTCTGCCTGTGGGCACGCAGGTGGTGACGCGTTCTGACGTGATGTCGCATGGCGAGATGGTTCGGCCGCGTGGCGCGATGGGCATCATCGTCGCCAGTCCCGTGGATGCCGACCACGCCTACCGCGTGCGGTTTCCCGGCGGGGAAGAAGCGACGTTGCATCGACACGAAGTCGATGTCCTGAGCCATCACGCTTCGGGCGTGGACGTTGCCCGTCAGCATGCGGATCTTGAGCAGTACATCATCTACCGCGCGGTGGTGGGGTCACGCGCCTACGGCTTGTCGCGTGAGACATCGGATGTGGATCGACGCGGGTTTTACCTACCGCCCGCCGAGCGGCACTGGTCCCTGTTCGGCGTACCACCTCAACTCGACCTCGGGCACGATGACGTGTACTGGGAGCTGCAGAAGTTTCTGATGCTGGCGCTCAAGGGCAATCCCAACGTGTTGGAGGTGTTGTACACGCCGTTGGTTGAGCATGCGACGGAGTTGGCGCTTGAGCTGCGCAGCATGCGGGACATCTTTCTATCGAAGCTGATTTACCAGACATACAACGGCTATGCCATGTCGCAGTTCGGCAAGCTGCAGCGCGATCTGCGACAGCACGGCAGCATCAAGCCCAAGCATGCCATGCACCTGGTACGGCTGCTGCTCAGCGGCATCGCGGCGCTGCGCGAGGGGCGCATCGTGGTGGAAGCGACGGAGCATCGTGATGCGCTGCTCGCGATTCGCGATGGTGCGATGCCCTGGGAAGAGATCAACGCGTGGCGGCTTACGCTGCACAAGACGTTCGATGAAGCGTTCGCAAAGACAACGCTGCCCGACCGACCGGATTACGTGGCAGCGAATGCGTTCTTGATCAAGGCGCGGCGGACAATGGTGGGGTGACCCCCCACGGGCTTCATCCGTGGGCTTCAGGGGGCGATGAAACGGCGATAGTTGTCGCGCAGGAGCAGGCCGGCGTCGCGGGTGATATGGTCCCGGGTGACGCGATAACCCGCACCGATGAGGTCGCGGTACTTGTCAACGAGGACGTTGGCGAGGATGTCGCGCGAGTGCTGCCACTTGTAGATGAGTTGTTCGAGGATGCGCGCATCGGAGTGCTGCGGCACGAAGGTTGGGCCGAGCAGTTCCAGCCGCATGCGCGTGATCTCATCGATCAGCGAAGGGTTGTTGAGGAACCACCAGCAGCCGAAGATCATGAGGTTGCAGAACTTTCGCGCGGCAACGCACAGTTCGTGCTGATTCTCGCGTGACAGCATCGTCACGAGAAACTTCTGTCGCGGGTAGCGGACGCACAGGTTCGCAACGGCGGTGACATCGGCTTTGGCAACTGCATCGCCCGCGGAACGCAGCGGCGGGTTCACGTGCCGCGTCACCCCGATCATCATCGCAAACGGCAGGTTCGTCTCGGCAAGCACGGGCAGAACGACGCGGTCGAGCATCGCATCGGTGGTATGCGCATCACCCGCCTTAGCCGTATCGCCCGGGTAGCGGAACGTGGGCGGCAGGCTGACCGCCAGGTAAGCGGGCTGCATGCGCGCGATCCAGTCGCGGAGGAACCGCTGCGCTTCCTGCGTGGTTCCGGCATCGAGCGTCTCGCCCACGGCATATCCGAGTTCCGCCAGGACGCTGCGTGCCGCCGACCAATCGACGAGCAGGTCATCGACCCGCAGCACGGGTTGAAACCGCCCATCCCGCCGCATGGCTGATGCATCGTTGAGCCACAGCGCGCGTTCGTGTCGGGAGAACACCTCGTTGGTCATGGTGATGCAATCGACGTTCGCCAGTTGCATCACGCGGTCGACGTGGGCATCGGCATCCTGCTGCGCGAACCAACGGCGGTAAGGGTCGAGCGTCTTTTCGTTGGGGTCGAGCCCCAGCGCGGTAAGCGTGCTGATGACGCCGCGACACGCTTCGCTCATCGGTGTGCGATCGACGAAGAGGTGCTGCCAGATGTGGTCCGCCTGTGCCGCGCGCGGCATCACCCAAAATGCTTCGTACGACATCGCATCGGTCGGCACGACGCGAAACACCTCGGCAATGAGGTAGTGGTACGTCACCAGCTCGTCGATGCCCCAGAGCATCAGCGCCGACTCGGCGGGCGATGCGCCGAAGGCGGGGGCGAACACGTGTGTGTGCATATCGGTGACCGCCTGATGCGCGAGGGCATCGTCGACGACGGCGGGCAGGTCAGCAGCGGTAAGAGGGGCGGTTGTGGGCATGGTTCGCAGACAGGCATTGAGTGTTTCGGATGATTGGCTGAAGCAACCACGCAGGTCAGACGAAACAAAGACTGCTGGCGGTCCAACGGTTACTATAAAGGATATGAACATCGGCTGGACAGGTGCACAATACGCCATTGCCCGGGTGATCCTCGCGGTGGTCATCGTCGTGACGGCGTGGCGGCACATCGCGGACGAACCGATGGGCATGGTAGTGGCGGGCGCGGCGATCGGGCTGGCAGTCATGCTGGCGATCGGCTGGTACGACCGGGCGGCGGCGGCGGTGCTGGCGATGCTTGTCGGCATCGAAGCGTGGACCGGGCTGCAGGGGGTGGCGGACTGGACGACCAAGCCGGGGGTGTCGCATCTGCTGGCGCGCGGGATCGTCGTGCTGCTGCTGCTGGCGCATGCCATGCAGCGGCCTGCACCGTATGGCTCCTGGGCGGCAAGGGGGCGACCCGACCCGGGCAACGGCTGGGCGGTACGGCCTGCGGTGTTTGTCACGCTGTGGGTGGTGATGGCGGGCGGCTACGCCGGGGCGGGGATCGCCATGCTGCTCGAGGAAGGGCAGGCGTGGCGAATGGGCGATGCGCTGGCGGAGGCGCTTCGGCAGCAGGGGGGGCGGGTGGTGATGCCACAGCTTCTGAGCGTCGCAACGTGGCTGGTGCTGGCGCTGCATTTGGCGTTTGCGCCGCTGGCGCTGGTGAAGCGGCTGCGGCCTTGGCTCTGGGGCGCGATGGTGGTGGTGAACCTGGCGCTGATGCTGACCTTCGACACGCAGGGGCTTCGGCTGGCACTGCTGCTGTTGCACGTGTTCACGTTCAACCCGGCGTGGATCGCGCCGCTGCCGCGTCGCCGGGATGCCGAGGAAATGCCCGAGTGGGCGCTCGATCAGCGCCAGCCGGAAACGATTTTCTACGATGGGTATTGCGGGCTGTGCCATCGTTGGGTGCGGTTTGCGCTTGCGGAGGATCGCAGCGGCGAGGCATTTCGGTTTTCGCCGTTGCAGAGCCGGGCGTTTGAGCAGGCGGTGCCCGCGGCGCGACGCGCGGAGTTGCCCGACAGCATCGTCGTCCTGACGGAGGACCAGCGACTGCTGAGCCGATCGGACGCGGTGTCGCACATCGCCCGGCGACTGGGCGGGATATGGCGGCCGATGGGTGTGATGCTGGCGATCCTGCCCCGCTTCATCCGCGACGGCGGGTACAGCTTCGTCGCCGCCATCCGACACCGCATCTTCAAGAAACCCAGCGACGCCTGCCCCATGCTCCCGCCCGAGCTGCGCAAGCGGTTCGTTTTCGAATCGATCGAGTCAGGGCGATGAGGGGATGGAGGGTTAGTGGTGCGGGGTGAGGGGTGAGTGGTGTCTGACGTGGGCGAGCACCGCGAAGGCGCAAGCGCTGCTGTCATTCCCAATGGGCAATTGATTACTGCTTATGGCTGATTCTCCCCACGCTCCGCTGTGGTTAATCCGTCCCCCGACTGCTACACTTGCCGCCCATGAGTACCGCCAAGCCCTGGGAACACGCCAAAGCCGGTGAGGGTTCCGCCAGTGATCCGCTGGCCGCCCGTTTCGTCGAGTCGATCAGCTACGATCGTCGCCTTTATAAACACGACATCGCAGGCTCCATCGCCCATGCCCGCATGCTCCGGAAGGTCGGCCTCATCACCGCCGATGAGCTCGCCGCCATCGAACGCGGCCTCAACGAAATCCAGGCGGAGATCGAAGCTGATTTCGACGGCTGGCCCGGCTGGAAGGTCGAGCTGGAAGACGTGCACATGTGCGTCGAAGCGGCGCTGATCGAAAAGGTCGGCGACCCGGGCCGCAAGCTGCACACCGGGCGAAGCCGCAACGATCAGGTGGCGCTGGATCTGAAACTTTGGGCGGCGGACGCGGGTGAACACCTCCAGGCGGAAAAGTTTGAAGCGCTGTTCCGTGCGTTCGTTGAACTGGCGAAGCGTGATGGGCATATCGTCATGCCTTCCTACACCCATCTGCAGCGCGCACAGCCGATCGTTGCAGGCGGGGAAATGATGGCGTGGCTTTCCGCATTCGATCGTTGCTGCAACCGTCTCGGTGACATCCACGATGGTACGTTCCCGCTGGGATCGGGCGCCATTGCGGGGAGTTCTCTGCCGCTTGATCGTCAGGCAGCGAACAATTTTCTTGGCTATTCCCTCGGCACGATCAGCGGTAGCGCCATTGAAGCCACCGCTTCACGCGACGTCGCCATCGACTTCACCTACGCCCTCTCCATGACTGCCATGTGGCTGTCGCGCTGGGCAGAGCAGTGGATCATCTACGCGTCCACGGAGTTCAGCTTCATCACGCTCGATGAGCGGTACACCACCGGCTCGTCCATGATGCCGCAGAAGCGCAACCCCGACATGCTCGAACTCATCCGCGGGCGCTGCGGCAACGTCTACGGCAACCTCATCGCCCTGCTCACCATGTGCAAGGGCATCACCATCGGCTACAACCGCGACCTGCAGGAAGACAAGCGCCATCTTTTCGCCGCGTATGACACGGTAAGCGATTGTCTCGAGATGGCGGCGCGCATCGTGAGCACGACGAAGTTCAACGAGGAGAAGATCGCCGCCTCGCTCGACCGCGGCTTCCTCGATGCCACCAGCCTCGCGGACTATCTCGTCACCAGGGGCGTGCCCTTCCGTACGGGGCATCAGATCGTCGGCGCGCTGGTGCGACTGTGCGAACAGCGCAACCTCACGCAACTGTCGCAACTTGCCCTCGACGACTTCAACGCCGCCTGCACGAGTGCCGGGCAATCGGCTGTATGCGAACAGGACATCTACGATTGGCTCGGCGCGGCAAACGTGGTGAAGCGCTATCGTACAGCCGGCAACGCGGGCGTCAGCGGCTTCAAGGAGCAGCTCGCCTCCTGGGAAGCACGCCTGAAAACCCCATGATGCGCGCCGCGGTTGCCGCTGCACCAGCCGCTCAACGTGCCCATCCGTCTCGCGTGTGATCCGCCGTGCTCCGTCGTGTCAGCAGGCTATAATCAGCGGCCACTCACGGAGGCGACACGTGCTGATTTTGACGGTGTTACAGGGTCCGGAGAAGGGGCGGCGGTTCGAGCTGCCCAACAACGAGCCGCAGATGATCGGCCGATCGAGCGAGTCGCTGCCCTTGCGCGATCAGACCATCTCCCGCCGTCACGCCGAACTCACCCCCGATGAGGGGCGCTGGTACATCAAGGACCTGGACTCAACCAACGGCACGTTCGTCAACGGGCTGCGCGTCAACGGCCGCCAACTGCTCAAGCATGGCGACCAGATCCGCACCGGGTCCACGCTGCTCATGTTCGGTGAAGGGGCCGACAATCGCCGCGCCAACATGCTCATGGTCGATCGCGATCAGAGCGATGTGAACTTTTCCGGCGAAGTGCCCAGCAACGAAGATTCGATGATCATGGCGGTGCCCGAGCCGCGCGAAGCCGCCCAGTTTCAGCTCAAGGTGCTTTACGAGCTGACGCAGCTCATCGGCTCAACAACGGACCGTGATGAACTGCTCGACCGCGTCATGGACGTGGTGTTCGCTTATTTCGAAGCGGACCACGGCGCGATTCTGCTGGCCGACTCACCCACCGCCAAGCCAGACCCGCGCGTGGTGCGCCACCGCCAGCGTCCCAAGGACGCCAAGCCGCTGCCCATCGCCGTGAGCCAGACGATCGTGCGCTACGCCATGGACAAGGGTGTGGGCGTGCTGTCGAGCAACGCCATGAGCGATCAGCGGTTTTCCAGCGGCGAGAGCGTGCACTCGCTGGGCATTCGCTCGGTGCTGTGCGTCCCGATCAAGTTCAAGGAACGGCTGTTCGGCGTGATCTATCTCGACAGCCACGTCGCCAACTACACCTACACCGATGACCAGCTCCACCTGCTCACCGCCATCGGCGTGCAGACCGGGCTCGCGCTCGCCAACGCGGCACTGTACGATGAACGGCTGCAACGCGAACGACTCGCCGTCGTCGGACAAACCGTCGCCACCCTCTCCCACTCGGTGAAGAACATCCTGCAGGGGCTGCGCGGCGGGGCTGACCTGGTCGAACTCGGTCTGCGCAAGCAGAACATCAAACTCATCAACGGCGGCTGGGAAATCGTCGCGCGCAACCTCGACCGCATCTACGAACTCACCATGAACATGCTCGCCTTCTCCAAGCAGCGCAAGGCTGAGCGGGAGATGATCAACCTGCCCAAGCTGCTGGAAGAGATCGTCGAGCTGGTGCAGAAGCAGTACGACGTGAAGAAGGTGGCGCTGCTGATGGATTTCGCCGAGGACATGCCTCCCGTACCGCTGGACGCATCGGGCATACACCAGGCGGTGCTGAACCTGTTGAGCAACGCGCTGGACGCGGTGGAGCCCGAAACTGGCGCGGTGGTGCTCAGTTGCAGCTACGACGCGGCTGAACAGTACGTGCGCATCGGCGTGAGTGACAACGGCGTGGGCATCCCCACCGAATCCATGAGCCGACTGTTCGAACCGTTCCATTCCACCAAAGGCCTGCGCGGCACGGGCCTGGGATTGGCGGTCACCAAAAAACTCGTCGAAGAGCACGGCGGCGATATCGACGTCGACTCCGCACCGGGGCAGGGCACCAGCATCGTCATCACCCTCCCCTGCGGACACGAGCTGCAGGAAACCAGCGGCGACACGCTCGACCCCGAAGCGCCCATGCCCCCAACCGCATGACAACACCTTTCACCATGGTTCAGGATCCGTACACCCGCAACAAGGAGGCATCATGTCCAACCACCGCATCTATGCCATGCCCTTTGCGAAGGTGTACCCGCTCTACATCGCCAAGGCGGAGAAGAAAGGCCGAACCAAGGACGAAGTCGACGCGATCATCCACTGGCTGACCGGCTACAGTCAGAAACAGATGGACAACCACATCGCGGAGGAAACGACTTTCGAAGCCTTCTTCGCCCAGGCACCCCGGCTGAACCCCGCCCGGTCGCTCATCAAGGGCGTCGTCTGCGGCGTCCGCGTCGAGGAAGTCGAGGAACCGACCATGCGGGAAATCCGCTACCTGGACAAGCTCATCGATGAGCTGGCGCGGGGCAAGGCGATGGAAAAGATCCTGCGACAGTGAACTGCAAACGCTTCTTTTCGGATCTTGAGCGGGTATTCAGGCGGGATGAGGAAATGGTCGATAACCCTTCAGGGGAGGGTAGTTTTCGCAATAAAGCGCGGCTGAATGGCGTTGGGTTGTAAGGGAGGCTGGGGTATGATGGGGTGGTCGGAGCAAAGGTCATGGCCCTCGCCACTGCATCCCTGAGGCCGTTGGCGCCGCAGCAGTTCGGCTACGCGCAGGCGCGGCATCTGCTGAACCGTGCCGGCTGGGGCGGGACGCCGCAGCAGATTGTGGCGTTGCAGATGATGGGGCTCGACGCCGCCGTCGATTATCTGGTCGACTACGAGTCGATCGACGAAACGGTCCCCAACCCGACCTACGACCCCAACATCCTGCGCCCCTACACACCCGAAGAGCAGGAGATGCTCCGCGTCGCGCGCGAGCGGGGCGATCAGGCCACGATCGATCGGCTGCGCGAGAAGCGGCTGGCGATGGAGCGCGAGGATGCCCGACAGATGGGCGACCTGCGCCGCTGGTGGCTCGGCCGAATCATCCGCTCGCCCCGACCGCTGGAAGACAAGCTCACGCTCCTGTGGCACGGCCACTTCGCCAGCAACTACCGCACCGTCGAAAACAGCTTCATGATGCTGCAGCAGAACGTCATGCTGCGGCGTCACGCCAAGGACAGCTTCGCCAAAGCGGCCGCGAGCATCATCCGCGACCCGGCGATGATCAAGTTCCTCAACAACGACTCCAACCGCAAGGGCCGACCCAACGAAAACCTTGCCCGCGAGCTGATGGAACTGTTTACCCTCGGCGAAGGCAACTACACCGAAAACGACATCAAGGAAGGCGCCCGCGCCCTGACCGGCTACGGCATCGAAGGCAACAACTTCCGCTTCTACCGCGATCGGCACGACGACGGCTACAAGCAGATCCTCGGACAACGCGGCAACTTCAACGGCGACGACTTCGTCAACCTCTGCCTGCAACGGCGAAGCTGTGGCGAGTTCATCTGCCTCAAACTCTACCGCCACTTCGTCGGCGACCTGCCCGATGGCCCCGACGCCCCGGCACGCAGCGTCATCACCAACCTGGCGCGGCAACTGGTGCGCGACAAGTACCGGCTGGGCGGCGTCCTCAAAACGCTGTTCCGCTCGGAACACTTCTACGACCCGGCGATCATGGGCAACATGATCAAAAGCCCCACGCAACTCGTGGCTGGCATCGTCCGAACGCTCGACACGCCGGTGCGCGACATCGGCGCGCTCGTCGACGCGATGGACATGATGGGCCAACGCCTGTTCGACCCGCCCAGCGTCAAGGGGTGGAACGGCGGCCGGGCGTGGATCAACACCTCCACGCTCTTCATCCGGCAGAACCTGGCGACCTACCTGATCACCGGCAAGTCGTCGTATGACCGCGGCTGGAGCCGACACCATCTGAACTATGATCCCTCGTTCCTGATCGAGGGCATGCCCATTCGCACGCCCTCGGCTGTGGTGGAACATCTGTGCGCCACGTTGCTGGGTGAGCAACTGCACCCGCAGCGCCGCGAGCAGCTCACCGCGTTCCTCGAAGCGCGGGGCGGAAAACTGAACCGAGACACCATCATCGCGCTGCTGCTGTTGATGACCGCGATGCCCGAATTCCAGCTTTGCTGATTGGAGAGGTTGACGATGTCTGACAAACCCGCCTTCACGCGTCGCGAATTCATGAACTCAATGGCAGTCGTGTCGACCGCCATCACCGTGCCGACGTTCATCCATCGCTCAGCCATGGCGTTCGGCGACCCGGCTGAGCGCGGCTTGGCATCGCGACCGGGCTTCCCCGATGACCGCATCCTCGTCATCGTCGAACTGGCGGGCGGCAACGACGGGCTGAACACCGTCATCCCGGTCGGCTACGGCGAGTACTACGATGCTCGGCCGAACCTCGCCATCAAACCGGATGAAGCGCTCATGCTCGACAAGGGTGCCGGTATCGCGCTGCATTCGGCGCTGAAGCCGATCATGGAGATGATCGACGCGGGGACCGCCAACGTGATTCAGGGCGTGGGGTATCCCAACCCCAACCGCTCGCACTTCGCTTCCATGGATATCTGGCACACGGCTGACCCCTCGGGCGGCAAGGGCCTGGGCTGGATCGGCAAGGCGATGGACCATGCCATCGGCGCATCGGGCGCATCGGGCACCGACTGCATCTGTCTCGGCAGGGAAACGCCGTTGGCGACGCAGGCGCACCACATCAAGCCGATCGCGTTTGAAAACGCGGACCTCTTCCGCTGGGCGGGGGCGGACCTGCACCCGTCGCTGGGCGGCGAGTATGACAAAATGAACCGTGCGGGCGTGCTGGATGAATCCGCCAGCGAGCAGGTGGTGCGCGCCGAAACGAAGCTGGTGCGCGGCAAGCTGACGCGCGTGCCGGTGGCGCAGCCGGGCGAGTCGCAGGCATCCTTCCTGATGCGCACGGCGTTGGACGCCCAGGTCGCCAGCGACCGCATCCGCGACGCGGTGAGCAAGGGCACGCAGACACGGTTCCCCAGCGGCCCGCTGGCGAACCAGTTGCGCATGGTCGCGTCGATGATTCGCGCCGAACTGCCGACGAACGTTTACTACACCGTGCTGGGCGGGTTCGACACCCACGCGGGACAGGCCGGCCGACACCAGCAACTGCTCACACAGTTCGCCACCGGCGTCAGCGCGTTCTACAAGGAACTCAAGGCGATCGGACAGGACCAGCGCGTGCTGACCGTCGCGTTCAGCGAGTTCGGCCGACGCGTCAACCAGAACGCCTCCAACGGCACCGATCACGGCACCGCCGGACCGATGTTCACCTTCGGCCCCATGGTCCGGCCGGGCCTGATGGGCGAACACCCCTCCATGACCAACCTCGATGCGGGCGACCTGATCTACACCGCCGACTTCCGATCCATCTATGCCGGCATCCTCGAAGGCTGGTTCAAGATGGATTCCTCCCCCGTATTGGGCAAACGCTATCAGCCTGCCCGCCTGTTCAGGGCGTGATACGTCGCTGACCTGTCAATCCTCCGCTTCACCGCGCGATGCTCATGAGCCCGTGCGGTGATTTTTCATGAGACGTGCAGCGAGCGAGGTAATGCCGCGCTCACGGTCTGGCGTTGTAACCGCGCACCGGTGTGCCATCCTCATTGAGCTTGTCGCACGCCCACAGCAAGCCGCGCGTGACCAAGTCGAGATAGACCTCATCAGCCATGACGGCGTTGTGGTGGCCGAGCGTCGTGCCGAACACCCGGCCCCTGCCATGGGTGTTCGTCCAGATACAGACGTGGTCCTGCTTCGTCTCCACGCCATGCGTTGTCGCCAACGGCGTCACGTTCGGCCAAACCTTCTCCACGATGTACACCTCATCGGCATCAGGTGTCCGCCAGGTGGCGGGAAAGCCTTTCATCACCGGGTGATCGCCCGCAACCGCTTCAATCTCAAAAGGGCGTGCCTTTTCATGACGACGGCTGGTGATGCCCAGGCACTGCCGCCAGGCATCGGTTTGCGCCTCGCGATAGCTGTGTGCCGCACAGTGCAGCATCACCGCGGGCACACCCTGCTCATGCGCCCGGGCAATGCGTTCGACAATCGCCACGTCACGCACCATGCCAAAGCACTCGTTATGAACGACGACATCGAACCCCTTCGCCCAATCGTCGCGGCGGTAGATGCTCGCCACGTGCTCCCGGTCTTTCCCTTCGTGCACGATCGTCCACCGCACCTTGGCGCGGGCGCTGACGCCCTCGGTGAGAATCTTCTTTTGCGTTTCGTAATCGTGGCAGCACCCGCCGGTGATTAGCAGGGCGTGCAACGGCTGCGGTTCAGCGGTCGCTGGCGCATCATCGCCGCCCGCCGCGCCCCGATCGGCCGCCAGCAGGAACAGCCCCACGGCACAAACCACCGCTGTCCATCCCCATGCGGTCCTGTACTGCATGCCAACCTCCTGCCGCGAGCCGATGCGCTGCGGCTGAACAGGGTTTTCCGGTAAATGTTGTCATCTTTGACGCAAAAGCTGAGTCCATCGGTGAAATATTGTAATGACACCGCTTACAAAGCGCCCCACAATGTTGTCATGCCTCCAAGCTGGACAAGGCGGGCGTTTTGCCGCGCGGTAAGCGCGGCAGCGGTGGGGACGATCGCGGGCGCGGCATCCGCCGCCGAACCGTCGAAAGGTAAAGCCTTTCAACTGCGATACCTGCTGGGCTCCGCGATGTATGGCGTCGCGGAATTGAGCACGATCCTCCCCCATGTGCGGAAGACCGGTGCGGAGCACATCGACCTGTGGCCCAAGCCGCACGGCAACCAACGCGAGCAGGTCGATGCCATCGGGTTGGACGCCTTTCAAGCGATGTTGGCGGAACATCAGGTGAAGCTCGGCGGTATCAGCCGCTACGACCTGTTTCCACTTGATCTGGATGCGGAGATCAGCGTTTGCGCGGCATTGGGAGGGTCGGTGCTGGTGGGACATGGGAGAGGCTCGCGCAATCTCAAGGGAGACGCTCTTCGCGACTCGGTGGCGCAACTGGCGCGGGAGATGCAGGCCATCGGTGCGAAGGCGGCAGAGCACGGCATCACGCTGGCAGTGGAGAATCACAGCGGCACGCGGCTGCATTCGCCCGATGCGGTGCGCTGGTTTGCCGACATGGCGCCGCCCGGCGTGGGGCTCGCCTTCGCGCCGCATCACCTGCCGCAGGATCCCGACCTGTTGGCGGAACTGATCGAGCACTGCGGGTCGAAGCTCGCGTTCTTCTACGCGCAGCAGCACGGCAACGGGTCATCCGCGAAGCAGCCTCGCGAATCGGAGTTGCTGCAGATGCCCGGCCGCGGCCCACTCGATTTCCAACCGCTCATCGCAGCGCTGAAGAAAATCAACTTCCAGGGCTTCACCGAAATCTTCATGCACCCCTACCCGCGCGGCCTGCCCATTCACGACACACCGCAACTCGTGACCACGGAAATCAACCGCGCCCGTGCGTACCTCGATGCGTGTGCAGCCAAGGCGTCATGAAAAAGAAGACACCCACGCCACACGCAACAAACAATCAGTAAGGATGTTTCATGCTGCAAAAGGTACTTGTCATCGTAGGGGACGCATCGGAAACATTGGACACGCTTTATCCGATCTATCGGCTGATCGAAGCACAGTTTCAGCCGGTCGTCGCCGCACCGGAAAAGCGTCGTTACCAGATGGTGATGCACGAGGTGAAGCCCGGCTGGACGATCACGCGCGAATGGGAAGGCTATACCATCGAAGCGGACATCGCCTTTGCCGATGTGGATCCCGAGGCGTATGCGGGCATCTTCTTCTCAGGCGGCCGCGCACCGGAATACATCCGCTACGATGAGGATCTGGTGCGCATCACGCGCCACTTCTTCGATCATGACAAGCCGATCGCCAGCGTGTGTCACGGCGTGGAGATTCCCGCTTATGCCGACCGGGTGCGCGGCCGCCGCATGGCAACCACGCCCAAATGTCGCTTCGACCTCGAGGTCGCGGGCGGCATCTTCGTCGATGAGCCGTGCGTGGTGGATGGCAACCTCGTGAGTGGAAGGACGTATCACGACCACGGTTACTACATCGGCGAATGGATCAAACTGCTCGAAGCGCAGCGTGATGGAACGCGCGTGCCTTCATCATCCATGGCTGCACGGACGTGATGTTGCGGATGGGCAATCGATCGCCACGTTGAAACAGGAGTGTTCAGGATGAATCGTTCGCGTATCAGCCGTCGCACGTTTGTGAAGGCCGTGGGTTTCAGCGGGGTGGGTCTGGCGCTGCCGTACGGCGCAACCGTGCCGCTGGTGCGCGCACAGTCGCCATCGCGCAAGCTGAATCTGGCGTCGATCGGCGTCGCGGGCAAAGGGTGGGAGGATCTGATCAGCACAAGCGGCGACGGCAAGCGCCACAACGTGCTGGCGATCTGCGATATCGACCACCGCGACGGCGGCAAGCAGCCGGACAACCTGCATTCCGGCCAAAAGGCGCGGCCGCTGGGACTGGGCGCAGCCGCCAAGCGGTTTCCCCAGGCACAGGTCTTCGCCGATTACCGCGAGCTCTTCGACAAGCTCGGCAGCAAGCTCGATGCGGTGACGATCTCCACGCCCGACCACATGCACGCCACCATCGCGCTGGCAGCCATGGACCTGGGCATTCACGTCTACGTGCAGAAGCCGCTCACCGCGACGCCGCATGAATCACGCGTGCTGCGGCAGTTCGCCGAGCAGCGCAACATCATCACCCAGATGGGCAACCAGTTTCACTCGAGCGTGGGCTATCGCTGCCTCGTCGACATGATGCAGAAGCATCAGCCGATCGGCAGGGTGCGTGAGGTGCATGCCTGGACGCCGTCGCCGAACTGGCCGCAGGGTGTCGGTCGGCCGGCGGGCGAGGATGCGGTGCCGCAGGGTGTTCACTGGGACCTGTGGCTGGGCGTGGCGGAGAAGCGGCCGTTCAAGGAGCACATGTACCACAACTTCAACTGGCGCGGCTGGGCGGACTTCGGCACCGGCGCGCTGGGTGACATGGGCTGCCACATCCTCGACCCCGTGGTGTGGAGCCTGGAGCTGGGCCCGCCTTCCACCATCATCGCCGAGTGCGACGCCTTCAACGGCGAAACGTACCCGCTGGGCAGCAAGGTCACCTACACCTTCCCCGGCACACGCTTCACCGCACCGACGCTGAAGGTGATCTGGTACGATGGCGGTCGTCGACCGGCCGCTTCGCTGGCGCAGGGCCCCGAGGGCTACCGACTGCCCGCCAACGGCACGCTCTTCATCGGCGAACACGGCACGATGGTCACAGCCCACGCACCCACCGTGCCGCGGCTGTTTCCCGAGGAAACGTTCCACGACTTTTCACGCACCACGCTGCGCGAACTCTTCGCGAGCTTCGAATCGCAGGATCACTACCAGATGTGGACAAACGCCATCCTCGATAACCAACAGGCGAACTCGCCGTTCTCCTACGCGGGTCCGCTGAACGAAACGGTGATGCTCGGCACCATCGCGCAACGGCTGGCGGGGCGGGAGCTGTCGTGGAACGCCGAATCAATGCGTTTCAATGACAACGATGCGACGGCAATGGTGCGCCGAACGTATCGCAAAGGCTGGGAAACGCCGGCACTGGCGTAAAGACCCGATGGACGACACGGCATGAAACGTGATGCCGAGCACGCCTCTGCCTCACCGGGTTTCCGGCGGAAAGACGCTTGCATGCCGCGGCACACGCCCCATGTCGCCTTGCTGATCGAAACGTCGCGCTCCTATGCGCGCGACATGCTTCGCGGCATCCGCCATTACATTTCCGCGCACGGTCCCTGGTCTGTTTACGTGGAGCTGCGCTCACTGGAATCCCCCGTGCCGCCGTGGCTGGCGAACTGGCGCGGACAGGGCATCATCACCCGCACCGCCAACCAGCGCATGGCCGACGCCATCACCGCCACCGGTTTGCCCGCTGTCGAGCTACGCGCCAGCAAGCTCAGACACTCCTTCCCGTTCGTCGGCGTGAACAACAAGACGCTCGGTCAGTGGGTGGCGCAGCACCTGCTTGAACGCGGATTCCAGCAGTTCGCCGTCGTCGAGCTAACCACGGAAACATTCTTCGAGGAGCGACGCGACAACTTCGTCGCCACGTTACGGGAGCGCGGCTATCCGTGCGATGTGTTCAGCACGCTCCAGCATCGCGAAACGCCCGAGCAGTGGGAGGCGCAGCAGGCGAAGCTGGCGCGATGGGTGGCAAGGCTGCCCAAACCCGTGGGGATCATGGCATGCACCGATCAACTCGGCGTGTGGCTGCTGGATGCGTGCAGCCGTGCAAAGGTGAGCGTGCCCGACGAGGTCGCCGTGGTCGGCGTGGAGAACGAGGAACTGCTGTGTACCGTCGCGAACCCCCCACTGACAAGCGTCGCATTCAACGGCGAGCGCATCGGGTATGAAGCGGCGGCGTTGCTCGACCGGATGATGCGCGGCGAGCCCGCACCGAAAGAGCCCATCCTCATCGACCCGTTGACCATCGTGACACGGCAAAGCTCCGAGGTCGTCGCCACCGACGACGCCACGCTCGTCAAAGCGATGCGATTCATTCGGGAGAACGCCTGTCGCGGCATCACCGTGGAGGATGTGCTGGAACACGTGCACATCTCACGCAGCGCGCTGGAGCGGCGCATGCTCGCCTGCACCGGTCGCAGTCCCAAGACTGAAATCCTCAACGTGCGGCTGAATCACGTGAAACAACTGCTGCACGAAACCGACCTGTCGCTCGCCCAGATTGCCGAACGCACCGGGTTCAAACACCCGCAATACATGAGCCACGTCTTCAAAGTCAAAACGCAGCAGACACCCGGCCAATACCGCCAATCCATCAAGCCGCCACGCAATGACAATTGATGGTGCGTCAGCCGTACCACTGCACGACATCGCTTTGAATCAATACAGCGTCTTCAGGCCGTAACGGCGCTGCAGTTCCTTGATCTCATCCATGATCGATTTGCGTTCACCTTCCTGGATGATGCGGCTGTAGAGGTGGTGCAGCTTCCAGAACGCCCAACTGGTCGCGATGGTGTTGTCGCCGCGCGGGGCGGTGGCGAGCTCGAACGTGTGGGTGAAATCCAGCGGCTTGTGACCGTTGCGCCCGTTGACCTGCATGGTAAAAGGTTCCGCCCGGTTGAACGTGCCGAAGATCTGGAAACGTTCCCCCTGATGGATGTTGGGCAGGTCGACCGGGTACACCTCGTGCGAATCCAAGCCGATCGTGCTCAGCCGAACATCCTTCATGATCGGATAGCGGATACGGCTCAGCAGGTCGCGGATCGTCGCCGCCGCCTGCGTGTGATCGTTGACGTAAACGCTGAAACCCTTGTTGCGATACGACAGGAAGTCAAGCAGTTCCCGGTTCTGCGGTCGCCCCACACCCACGCAATAGATGCTGGCGGCAAAGTTGTTGTCGCGGGTGATGATGTTGATGAGTTCACGCGTGTCGGTGACGCCTCGCGTCGGCGTACCATCGCTGATCAGAACGATGTTGTAAACGCGTTCCACTTCGACATCGCGCACCAGCAGTCGACCCATCGCGCGGTTCACATCGGTATAACCCTGCGACTTGGCGTTGTCGAGAAACGTGCGCGCAGCCGCGAGGTTCGCTTCCGTCGCCGGCAGACTGCCGTCCGCGCCAAGCGCCGCCACCTTGTCGTTGAACAGCACGATGTTGAACCGGTCATCCGGGTTGAGGCTGGCAAGGCTGTCCCGCACACCCTGAGCAATCTGCTGCGTCCAGAGATGCGTCACGCTCGCCGAAACGTCGATCAGAAAGATCACGTCCTTGGGCATCGTGGGCAGCTTGGTCAGCGATCGCCGCGCAGCGATGTCAATCTGAAAATAATTGGTCGGTGCCTCCCGGGCGCGCGGGTCGCGGTGGATCGTGATCGAATACTCGAAATCGTGATCGAGGTGCTCCGGAATGGCGAGCTGCGTGGTGTTTTCCAGCGCGATCGCGGCAAAGTCGATCGGTGGAGGCGCGGGGGTTGATTCGATCACACGCTGCTCGCGCGGGGTGAACGCAATGTCGTGCGGCCGCGTCGGCGGAAGCGGATCGTGGCTGGGCATGAACCCCGCATCGGCGAGCAGCTCGCGCGCCCGTGCCGCGCCTTCACCCGGCGCAACACCACCGCCCAACCCGCCCGTACCACCCGGCGTGTCGATGGGATCGTTCCCACCTGCAAGATCCTGTGGCGGCGGGCCGATCAACTCCGCCGTGACAATGTCCGGCAGATCCACCGGCATTTCCAACGGCGGCTGCTCCAACGCGCGCTCCTCCACCTGCTCGCGCAACTGCACCTGCCGTTCCGGTGCGAGCACATCCTGCTCGATCGGATCCGCCATCTCCAGAAGCGCCAAACTCATCGCCGACAGATCCATCGCCAGCGCTTCTTCATCGAATGGGATCGATTCCTCCGGCTGCGTGTCATCAATGATCACATCATCCGCCAGCCGATGGATGCGGTAGACACGCGTCGGCTCAAACAGCTGCGGGTCAATGCGACCCAGCGGCACATCGTAGAGCGCGAACACCACGGCAACGTGAAGCACCAGGCTCGCAATCGCCGCGAATAAAATCGTGGCGGGGCGTGCGTTCATGGCGTGGCCTCCAACTCGCCGAGCAGCGTCTCCACCCGCTTGGCCAAGCGCGGATCGAGCGATTGACGCTGCTCATGCAGCCGATTCAGCAGAAACACCGCCTCGCTGCGCTTGCCCTGTCCCTGCGCCAACACCGCACGGGCATAACTGGCATAGTTCCCCTCGCTGAACTTCTCCACCAGTTCATTCAACGATGCACGGGCCGCGGCATCGTCCTGCTTCATCACCGCAATTTCCGAAAGCTCCAGAAACGCAAGCTCAGGCAACGGCGACAACTCAGCAAACGCGTACAGCACCACCAGCCGCTTGAACGCATCGTGCGCCTGCTCCAGCGCTTTGTCCGCGTTGGTGGTGTCATCGCTGCGACGGAAACGATCCGCGCGTTGCCGCTGAATGGCGCCCGTGTCAAAAAGCGCCTGTGCCGCCACGCTGCTCACCTGCGAACTGGTCAATCGGCTGTATTGCGTCAGCGCCTCATCCGACCGGCCGGCATCACGCAGCGTCTGCGCCAGCGCCAACCGCGCCTGTGGCTCCAACGGCTTGTGCTCGCGCAACACACGCTCAAACGCCTGCGTCGCCCGATCGTAGGTACCGCCACGGCGATACGCGTTGCCCAACAGCAGCAGCGCCTCGCCACGCACCGCGCCCGGCACCGTCCGCGCCGGATCAACGAGCGGTTCCAGGTACGCCACCGCCGTCGTCGTTTCGCCCGTGTCGCCGAAGTATCGGCCGAGCCACAGCATCTCATCCGCGGTGAGCCCCGAAAGCTGACGCAGCTTCATAAGCGAATCCACCGCCGGCTTGGGGTCGTCCTGCTCCCGCTGCGCAACCGCCGCCAACCGCAGCGCATTGGCGCGCAACGGCGCGGGCAACTGCTCCGCCTCCGAGGCGAACAGCAGGTCGGCCAATCCTTCATCGGCGTGCCCCATGCCCACACGCAGCAAGCCACGGTAATACCGCGCCTGCCACACCAACGCGCTTTGAGCGTGCTTGTCGACCAGCGCGGTGAGCGATGCGATCGCCTGGGCGTGATGCCCCTGCTTGATGCGGGCATGTGCCTGCCGATACAGCGCCTCCGCTTCAACAGCAGGCTGCGGATTACTCGCAAGCAAACGCTCCAGCGTCGTCAGCACCGTGTCATAGCGACCCAATCGATAGTGCAGGTCGCACACACGCAACACCGGGTTGTGCTCGACGAACATCCCATCAGCCGTGATCTTGCCCGGCAGCGCCAGGTAACGCACGTAATCCTCGATCGCCTGCTCGTATTTTTCGTTCTGCTCGAGCAGTTGCGCCCGTTGCAGCAGTGCCTGATCGTGGTACGGATGCTTCGGCTCCGCATCGATGATGACCGACAGCCGCTCGACGCCACGATCAACGTTGCCTCGCCGCGCCTCCGTCGCCGCCAGCAGAAACTGCCCGTCCATGTTCAGCGGCGAAGCGGGATGCGCCTCGAACAACTTCGCGAGCGTGCGGCTCATCGCCTCGTATTGCTGAATCTCAAACTGGCTCAGCGCGATCTTGTAAAGCAACTGGGCGTGGTGATTCGAACCACGCGCCGCATCCGCCACGGCGGAGAGCGTTTCGATCGCGCGGTGATGCTGCCCCAGCGCCTGCTGAGCCGCCCCCGCCAGGTACGCCGCCGCCACCGCATCGTCCCCCTTCATCGCTTCACGATACTGGTCGTACGCCTGCAGCAACGGCTCGTACCGTTCCGCGGAATACATCGCCCACATCATCCCCAGCACCGATGGAGAGAAGTGAGCCGACGTTTGATGGCCGGTGATGACGATCGAATAAAACGAAATGGCATCGGCATACTCGCTGCTGGCGTACGCCTGATCACCCGCCAGCCGTGCCGCCTCCGCCATCACGCTGCGATCACCCAGTTCGATCGCCTTCTGCAACGCCGCGATCGCCTCTTTGGTTTCGTTGCGCGAGGCGTGCGTCCTGCCCAGGTCCAGGAGCGCCGCGGCCTGCAACGGCGATTCGAGTTCCGCAGCAAGTTTGAACGCTTCCACCGCCGCGTTGTGGTTGCCCACCGCGCGATAGGCTGCCCCACGCAACTGATGCACCGATGCCCGCAGCTTGTCGTCCGGCAGATCGCGCACATCCACCTGCTCCAACGCCGCAAGCGCCCGGTCGTACTGCTTCATGGCCGTGTGCACCTGCCCGCGCAGCAGGTTGATCGCATAACCCGGCACATGCTTCGGGTCGCCCACGTTGCGCAGAAGCTGGGCCGCCTTTTCGTTGTCGCCGTTGCGCTGGCTTAAAAGTGCGCGGTAGTACAGCGCATCAGGCCGCTTGTCATCCTGCGGATACTTTTCGAGAAACTCATCAAAAGCGCGAATCGCCTGAGCATCCTCGCCGCGCTGCAGCAGCTTGTAGGCGAAAAGGAACTGCTGATGCGCCGCTTCCTGCGCCGCCGCCGGGACCGACAGCAGCAGCACACTCACCAATCCCACCGCGATCCATCGAGTCATGCGCATCATATTCGCCCGTTCAACCACAACCACGGAGAAGACAGTTTTGACCACGGATCGCACGGATGACACGGCAGGCACATCACGCATCAAACGCCTGCAATAGCCTGATACCTTCACACAGAAACCACCGCACACTTCGATGCGTCATCCGTGTCATCCGTGGTCAACATTCCTCCATGCTGCGCGGTTCCATTCACTGTCCGATTTCACTGGCGCGGCGGATGAAGCGGTCATACACTTCAAACCCCACGTTCATCGCCGTTTCGCGCACTTCCGACACCCGGCCATGCGTCGCCTCACGGTCGCCACGCACCACCACGCGTTCATTGGGAAAGTCGCGCTTCAATTCTTCGAGCGTCCGTTGCAGCGCCGGCAGATCATATTCGCGGTCGGCGATGAAGATGCGGTCGGAGCTGTCGACGGTGATGTTCACCACGCCCGCCATGCCGCCGCTTTGCCCTTCGCTCATCGCAGGGGGCGTCACTTCCATGAACAGATCCTGCTCGCGGAACAGCGACGTCGTCATGAAGAACGCCAACAGCAGGAACAGCACATCCACCAGGGCCGCCAGAGGCAGCACCGGTCCGCTGCGTTGCCTTGTCGTGCCGGCGAAACTCATGCCTCATCTCCCGCAATCGCGCCGGGTCGCGGCCGACTGCGCAGCGAAGGCGTGGCGAACCCGCCCGTCGTCGATGGCGCATCGACGCCGCCAGCCGTGGGCGTGCGCTTCATGTGATCGGCGATGGCGTGCACCGCCTGCTCCGCCTGCGCCAGCGACTGCGTCGCCCGGCTCTTGATGATCGAATAAAGCATCAGCGTGCCGATCGCCACCGCCAGCCCGAACATCGTCGTCGACATCGCCTGCCCGATGCCCGATGCCAGCAGCCGCGATGCCGCGCCGCCCGCTTCCGTGTCCAGCGTGAAGAACGCCTTGATCATGCCGATCACCGTGCCCAGCAGCCCCAGCATCGGCGCGACATTGGCGATGTCCGCCAGATAGCTCACCCGGTTCCAGATGATCTCGGCCCGACGCCTGCCCTCCGAGTCCACGATCTCCATCAGCACCGCGTGCGTCTTGCCCGCGTTCTCAGCGCACCGCTGCACGATCGTCGCAATGAACACCCGCCGATGCGCCCGGCAAAGATCCGCCACCGCTTCATACTTGCCCCGCATCACCAGCTTCGTCAGCTCCTCCACCAGATCGGCCGGCACCATCGCCCGACTGTTCACCGTGATCAGCAGGAACAGGAACAGCAGCACCGAAACCACCGACAGCCCCAGAATGATGCCGTTGATGTAGGGCGAGTACTCAAAGAGATCCATAAAGGAAGGCAACAGCCCGCTTTCCATGTCGATCCCACCACCGGCCGGACCCGACGTGGCGTTGGGCGCGGCAAGGGGCGCGGGCGTCGGAACATCCTGCCCGAGCACGGCAGTGGCGCACACGCCCAGCACCGCCACCACGCAGCAGGTCAACACACACCGCGCCAGCGGAAGCCGGGTAACTCGAATCAGTGAGGTCATAGGCCAGAATCCTTCTGAAATCGCCCCGCCACGAGCCATGATATCCACGCCGACGACCGGGGGACTGAGCATCCAACACCCATCCAACGACACCCCGATCGTCGCGTGCAAGTTACGGACCACTCCCCCCAACCGCAACTCTTGGCACCGGCATGCGTTGCAAACGATGCCGTCCGCAAGACACTACGGCCGAAGCCGTCCCGCGGATCGCTCAAACACGCCCCACAACCCCACCTCGATGGCAAAGCGACAGCCTCACCCCCCTCGGGCCGCCACAACAAAACCATGCCAACTTATGTCTAGCGCTGATTCGCAGCAAAAACCGCTTAGTTCACCACCGGCAGCGCCAGCAGCGAGCCTTCGCGGCGGGACATCAGCCCGTTGGTAACCGATGAGGTGTGACCCGGACCATGCTTCAACGCTGCGGAAGGGTCGGCTTCACGCTCCACCTCGTCAAACGTGACGTAAGGCAGGTTCAGATCGCGAAGCATCTGGTGGTCCTGGTCGGGCGTGCGGCCGAAGGTCGTCAGATAGTTGCCGATCAGGAAGCTCGACCCGCCGGCGAAGAAAATCCAGCTCTGCAGGTCGCGCAGAATCTTCTCCCGGCCGCCGGCAATCTTCAGTTCCCTATCGGGCAGGATGAACCGGAACAGCGCGATGATCTTCAGCGCCTCCATCGGTTCCAGCGGCGCAACCTTCTTATAAAGAGGTGTGCCCTGAATCGCGTTCAGGAAGTTGATCGGCACCACGTCCACCCCCAGGTCCCGCAACTCGAACGCCACATCCAGCCGGTCCGCCCACTCCTCGCCCATGCCAAAAATCCCGCCCGAGCAGATCGACAAACCCGCTTCCTTGGCGGTGCGGATCGTGCGCACCCGGTCGTCGTAGCTGTGCGTGGAGATCACGTTGTCGAAGAAGCGACGGCTGGTCTCGAGGTTGTGGTTCACCCGCTGCACGCCCATCTCACGCAGGCGCTTCGCCTGGTGCGGCTTGAGCTCGCCCAGCGTGGCACAGGGACGGATACGGCTTTCCTCAGCCGTCCTGCGGAAGAACGGCTCCAGCCAATCGAGCTCACTGTCGGTCGGGCCGCGACCCGAGTTGACGATGCCGAAGCTCGATGCGCCGTTGGCGAGCGCTTCGGATGCGGCCGTGGTCATCTCCTCGACCGTCATCTTCGCCGGGGTGACGTGCGTCTTGTAATGCTTGCTCTGGGCGCAGTAGCCGCAATCCTCGCTGCACGCGCCTACCTTGCCGGTGACGATCGAGCAGAACTTGACGCTGCGGCCGACGAATCGGATGCGAATCCTGTTCGCCCAGTAGAACAGGTCGTACAGCTCATCCCCCTGAACATCGATCAGTTCCTCCGCCTCCGTGCGCGACAGCGTGTGGCCGGCGAGCACCGCCTGGCCAAGCTCGGCGATGCGTTGGGTAACTTGGTCGTAGCGATCAACAGGCATTGGGGGAACCATGAAGCGAACCGCGTTCGCTTAACACGAGCGCGGTTCAGGTATCGTGCGTATGTTGAGTGCATCGCACCGCAGCCAACGCTTGCGGAGCGATCCCGCCCTGGTCAGCGGGGGGTGCGACCGCCCGGCCGACCCGTGCCGCCGCCGCCGCCGCGGGGCAGGCTGAACTGGCGGGCCATGTCCTCGTTCGCCACCAGCTCCAGCTCGTTGCGAGCCACGTTCATCCGGTAGATGAGCAGTCGGCTGGTGATGTTGTTGAGCACGAAGACGGCTTCTTCATTCTGCCGGGTTCGCGCGGTCATGACGGTGAAGTTCTCGCGGCTGACGACCATGTCGGCCTGAGCTTTCTGCTCAAGAGCACCCTGTACACGGCTGAGCAGCAGCCCGCCGAGGATAAACGCCGAGGCGAGCAGGCAGTAACTGGCAAGTTCAATCGGTTTCATCGGACGATCTCCAGGATCGATGAGCGGCTGTTGAAAACACCGGGAAAAGCAGGGGGGGTCAGTTGCCCGAGTCGGCCGCCAGATCGCGACCGGCCAGGTACTGCACCGTGTTGTTGGCGGAGTTGAAGAACAGCGCGATCATGCGTGCGCTGCCCTGCTCCAGGATGTAGACCGCGTCCTGACTTTCCCGGCCGGTCACCTCGCCGGCGATCATCACGTAGTTGCGCCCCGCGGCGAACTGGGCCTTGGCTTCCTGCGTCGGCGTCGTCACCACCGCCAACGCCGCCAGCAGCACCGCGTTGAGCACGACCAGCGCTCCGAGCGTTCGTTTCGTCATGACACACTCCTTGGTTCGAAGGCGAATCGCAAATCCACGAACGATTGCATGGCCCAGGCACCGAGCCATCCCCAATCGCCATCGCCGATTCGCATGGTTCAGTCCTGGTGGCTTCGCTTGGCGCTCTTGAAGCTGCCGCTGAGGATCACCGCCGACAGAAGCACCGCCACAATAATCGCGGGCCAGGCGCTCATTTCCGGCGCTTTACCCACCTGACCGCTTTGCGCGAACACCGGCAAGGCCGGCACAGCAAACGCAACCACGGCGGCGAGCAGACGGCACATTCGATTTCGCAAGAGTTGCATATCAGCCATGATAAACCCCGGTGCAAGGGAAGTAAACAGAGGGGGGAGTTGGGGGATTTAGCGAGTAGTGAAGTAGTGAGTGGTGAGTGGTGAGTGGTGAGTTACATGGTCGAGGTTAAAGCCCGGGGATGGCTATCCCCGGGATCCCCGCGCTTTGGAATGTCACCCCCCTCCCCCCTCAACCTCGGTGTCGTGTTGACAACTGATTGATTATTCATGAGTTATCGCAAAAATCAGCGATGTCACCCCCACGACAAAGACGACATGGTCTTTTGAATTGCGGATTGCAGATTTCAGATTGCGGATTTGTGGGAAGTAATGACAGATACATAAGTTATCAGGTTCTGTCATCTGATCGCTGTCCTCTCGCCTCTGTGCCTCCCTCGCGGCTTTGTGCGCACGGGCGTGTCCCCTCAATTCTTTTGATCACGGGGACATTGCTTCAAATCGTTATCTGTGTGTTGCTTGTGGCGATTCGTTGCGCGGGGTCGGGGGGTGACAAAAGGGACATTTTCGTGGTGCGGGAGAAATATTGAGGTCGTCTGGCATTCGACGATCGTACTTACCTCGATATGATACCCGTATAAATTGCGAAAATCAATAAACTTCTCTGGTGCATGCCTCGGCCAGACATGTCGGGATCAAGCGTCGGGGCGGCGGCGGAGCATGGCTGCGGCGGCGAGGAGGAACGGCGTGAGCGTCGTGGGTTCGGGGACGACGGTGATGGTGCCGGTGGTCAGAAGCGCATCGGTGTTCCAGGCGAGCGATCCGCTGAGCGTCGGCAGGTCCAGCACATCGAACGTGCCCTGCACCGATCCCCAATCCAGCAGGTCGAACGCATCGCCGACCATCGGCACGTATCCATCGAGCAGCACCACGCGCAATGTTCCGCCGAGCGTGAGCAGGCCATCGACATCGATGTGGTCGAACGCCGCTGCGCCAAGCTCCATCACCAGCAGGTGGTTGGCATCGAACGTGACATCGCCTTCGAACATCATCGTGCCGGGGCTGTTGCCCGGATTGAGCGAGCCGAAGAAGTGGATGTGGCCGCCCTGTTGGAAAGCGCCGCTGCCGCTGACATCGCCGAAGAAATGGATCGCGCCACCCTGTGCCACATGCATGGCACCCTGATGCAACACGTTGTCGTGAAAGGCAAGCGTCGCCCCGGCAGCGACATTGATGATGCCTTCCTCGGCGATGACCACCGCGCCGTCGATGCGCGAGCCGCTTTGCGAGCCGAAGCCCCACACGTTCATGATGCCCGCATGCATCAGCGCGCCGCTGAGCATGTCGATACGGGCTGCGGTGAGGTTGATGGCGCCCTGGTTGTCCATCGATCCATCGATCCATAGTTGGTCGCCGGGGAGCAGCCAGATATCGCCCAAGGCATCGTTGAGCACGTTGGCGTTGATGCGGCCGCCGCGTGTCCATCGCGCACGGTTCACCAGCGTTTCGGCATCGATGAGCGCGTTGGTGCCGTTGAGCTGAAGCTCACCCTCGTTGATGACGTGTTGATGGCTGCTGAGCGTGCCGCCCACGAGAATGAGCGTGCCATCGGAAGCGATGTGGATGTTCTGATCCGCGCTCAGGTCCATGCCGTCGCGCATCATGAACGCCGCACCGAGGGCGCTGTCGGCGGCAACGGTGATGCCGCCGTCCCTGATGTGGAGCGTGCCACGATCAAAGCCAAACGGCATGCTGTCCGCCAGCGACTTCACCGACAGCGTGCCGCCGGCGAGTTGGATGAGGTGGTCCGCGCTCAACGTTCCATCGACGATCAGTTGGATATCGTCGTGAAGGATGAGCGGGTGCGCCATCCAGTGGAAGTCGCTGCCCACCGTCAGTGTGCCACGTTGCAGTTCGAATTGGCCCTCCTGCGTTAATGCGCCGACATTGAGCGTTCCGCCGTCGAGTTGGAGGAAGCTGCCTTCGTGGAGCATCAGCTCGCCGCCGACGTCGACGGTTGCGCCGTTGCTGATGATGAAGGTGTGTTCACCGCCGGAGGCATGACCGATGCGCAGCGATGCATCGATTTGCAGCAGCGTGTCGGCATCGGTGATGAGCGCGTTTGCCTGAGCGGTCGCGCTGTTACCCATCGCCATCTGCTGAAACGATGCAAACGCGCCGCCGACCAGTTCCAGTTCGCCCCGGCCGGCGTTGGCGATCAGCACTTCCGTCGCCAGCAGCTTCGTGCCCGGCCCGTCGACGCGCACGAGGCCGTGTCCCGCCGCATACCCAAGGTCCAGTTTCCCGGCATCGACGACCGCACCATCGCTGATGATCAATTCCCCCAAACCATAACTGGCGATCGTTGTCGAAGACGTGTGCAATTGCGAGCCATCGCCTGAAACGATGAGCTGATTCAACTGCTTGTTTTCGCCAAGGAACACCGCGTTGGCGTCAACCCGCCCGCCATCGGTCACCCTCAGTCGACCCAACTGGCTGCCCGGAGCCCCGATGGTCAGGTTCGACGTCGCCTCGAGCTGCGAGCCTGTGCCGGTGACATCCGCTTCACCCGTGCCGAGCATCCCGATGACGATGTCGTTGGCCTTTTTGGACGCACCATCCATCACGCCCAGGTAGCCCGAGCCCTGATGCCCCACCCACGTATACAGGGTGGAGTGCCAGTGCGTACCCGTGCCACGAAGGATCACCGAGCCGTCGGAATTGTCACCGAATCCCAGGTTGCCTCTCTCGCTGACCACTTGCGCGCCTTGGCGCACTTCCATCGAGGCGGTGCCGTCCACCCCCACCATCAGTTCTGTCGCGATGTTCCATTGGGTGTTTGGACCAACGATCTCGGCATGGCCGGCAGAACCGTTGGACATGCCCATCCACACGCGATGGGTGTTTAACACCGCGCCGTTGTCCGCGCGAAGCCAACCGCTGCCGTATTGGCCGATCACGAGATAATCGCCGGTTTGAAAAACACTGCTGCCGCCGGTGATGTGAAGATGACCCGTCAAGTAGGGTGCGAAACCCACACTCGCCGTCGACGCGGTGATCGTGCCCTGCGTCAGGCGGAGCGTGGCCTCGAATCCGGCAGTCGTGCCGATCCGCAACCCCGGGTCGAACAAATCGCCCTGCGTTACGCTGAAAACCCTTTCGGCGGACTGGTTGAATGTGACGTCACCGTGTTGCACGGTCATTCGCGTCTGCGATGCGTTTGCGATCAGGTTCACGGTGTAGGTGCTGTTCAGGTCGAACAACACCTCGTCCAAGGAAGAGGGAAACGTGGGGAACGGCGTGTTGAAAGCGGGGTCCCACGATGCGGGGTTCTGGTAGAACCCTCCCGTCGTGCTGGCCCATCGGCGCACTTCGGCGTGGCCGTGGTCAACGAAGAATGTGACAACTGTGATCCCGGCTGCAACCGCCGCCAAAGATCGCCCGCCCCGCCCCCAAGGTGAATACCACATGATTGTCCTGCTCCAGACGCCCCCCCGGGCGTCATCTATTGCAGGAAAAACTATCACCCGGCACCCCGACACGCAAATCTTTTTGTGATGGGGGTTCGACCGCATCCCTGGTTACTTCGCTTATGAAGCATCACGGACCTCCCCTGGTTCGCGGGGGCGATCCCTCGGCTTTCGCGGCACAACGGTGATTTACGATACCAGGTCGCGCAGGCGGGCTTCGAGGGGTTGGGGGAGTTGGCAGTTGCGGCGGGCCATCATGGTGCGGAGGGTGGCGACGAGCTTGTCGATGTCGTAGGGGCAGGCGCCGCGATCGGTGAGGAAGGTGAGGCGGGGGATGTACTTGGGCACGTACCCGCCGTGGGCGACCATCGCGCCGGTGCCGACACAGGATCCGGTGAGCAGTCGGGTGCCGATCGCGGTGCGGACGCCGTCGCCGATGATGGGGCCCTGGAATACTCGGCCGGTGTCCTGCGGGTCGGTGTCGGGTTCGAGTTGGACGCGGACGGAGCCGTAGGTGTTTTTGAGGTTGCTCACGTTGGTGGCTGCACCGAGGTTGACCCATCGTCCCACGAGGCAGTGGCCCATGTAGCCGTGGTGCGCCTTGTTGGAGCAGCTGTCGATGATGCTGAAGCTGATTTCGCCCGCGGCCTTGCATCTGGGGCCGATCACGGCGTGAGGCCTGAGGTGGGCGTGGCAGACGACGGTGGTGCCGGGACCGACGTAGCACGGCCCTTCGAGCACGGACAGCGCTCCGATGAGCGCTTTGGAGTCGACGACAACGGGGCCCTGCTCGGTGTTGAACACCGCGCCGGGTTGAACCACCGCATCCTCGGCGACGTAGACCGGGTGATCGCCGAAGCTCATGGTGCCCTGTCGACCGGGCGTCCATTGCGGCAGCGACACCTGGGCAAGATCATCCCGCAGCGTCGTTTCCAGCGAATCCAATACATGCCACGGCCGGTCAATCAGCATTTGCTCGTGTGCGACCGTCTGCCGGACGTTTGTGGGCAGCGCGCCGAGCGGGCCGGCGGCGGGGAGCAGCGTCGCGGCATCGGCGGCGGACAGGTGCGCCGCCACCAGTTGGCCATCGGGTTGCATGAGCGCGGTGTCGGGCGGAAGTTCGGCGATTGTGTCGGTGCCGACAACCCCCAGCCAGCGTCCATTGACAGCAAGCATGGGCGTGTCATACTTCGCCGGGTTGAGTGGTTGGTCATGTTCCGCGGCGACCAGCGCGTGCAAAGGCGACCGCGACACCCACAGGGCAGCGGTGGATTTCCGCAGCGCCCGTTCGATCCGTTGCAGTGTGGTGACCGCCCCGGTTCGCAGGTCGAAGGTCGCGCGCAGATCGGTGACCGGGCCCCATTGCCCGCCGCCGTCGTCGAAGATGACCAGCCTCGCCGGTTCCATGCGAACGAAGCATTCTATCGGTCAGATAGGTGGGGGAGATCAATGTTTGTCGCTTGCATCGCGAAGAAAAACGTGCTAGCGGCGTGTTTGACGTGCGGATTGACACAACGGCGATGGATGCTTAGTTTTGGGCTTACCTTTGGACAGCCGCCTGCGGTTGCCGTGATGGGAGCGGCAACCCATCGATCAACGCGGGCTGACGTCAACAACTTAACGGTTCGCTTTTAAGTACGAGTTTCCCTCCATGGCGAAATTGGCACCTGCGCTTTGGCGCGAAATGATGGATTACCTTCGCCGCCGGCATGCGCCGTTGTGCCGGCAGTGGTTTGAGGATCTGGAGCCCTACGAGTTGAACTCGGGGCTGCTTCGGATCCGCACCACCAACAGCGTGCAGCAGAATTATCTGCAGCGCAAGTGCCTGGACCAGTTCAACGAGGCGGCGCAGGCGGTCACCGGCGCCCTGGTGGCGGTGCGGTTCGTCACGGGCGACGATCCCCCGCCGGTGGCAGCGGAACCCAAGTTCGCATCCGCCTTGGCGGGCGGGCAGACGCAGGCGGCCGGCAGCGCCAACCGCGAGCTGCTGCCCCCCGTGACCGGCGGCAACACCACCAGCGTGATCAGTCCGCCGCGATCCTCGAGCGCTTCGACCTCGCGCAGCGACATCGAGTTCGATCAGGTGGTGATCAGCCCGGACAACTCGTTTGAGAACTTCATCAGCGGGCCGAACAACCAGCTCGCTTACGCCGCCGCGGTCGCCGTCGCCAATCAGCCGGGCGTGGCGTACAACCCGCTGTTCATCCATGGCGGGGTGGGGCTGGGCAAAACCCACCTCTTGCAGGCGATCTGTCAGCGCATCCTCGAAAACGATCCGTCCAAGCAGATCTACTACGTCTCGTGCGATGCGTTCATGAACCAGTTCATCGAATGCGTGCAGCAGGGTCGCATGGCTGAGTTCCGCGACCGCTACCGCCACGTGGACGTGCTGGTGATCGACGACATCCACTTCCTGGCCAACCGCGACCGGTCGCAGGAAGAGTTCTTCCACACGTTCAATGCGCTGTACCAGTCGAACCGTCAGATCGTACTGTCGAGCGATTCGCCGCCTTCGGAGATTCCCCAGCTCGAGGAACGGCTGATCAGCCGGTTCCAGTGGGGTCTGGTCGCGAACGTGACCAAGCCCGGCTACGAAACGCGGGTGGCGATCATCCAGGCGAAGGCGAAGCTGCGCGGGATCACCATTCCCGAGGACGTGGTGCAGATCCTGGCATCCAAGATCGACTCCAACGCCCGCGAGCTGGAAGGGGCGATCATCACGCTGCAGGGCCATGCCGCCCTGCAGGATCGGCCGATCGACCTGGCGCTGGCGCGCGAGGTGCTGGGCGAGCTGCCCGAGGAAGGCCGATCCAAACAGGTGACGCTGCAGAACATCATCGATGCGGTCACAAGCTACTACAACGTGAAGCTCAGCGACCTGCAGTCCAAACGGCGTCACAAGTCGATCACCCAGCCCCGACAGGTGTGCATGTGGCTGGCGCGCAAGCACACGCGGTACAGCCTGGAGGAAATCGGCGGCTACTTCGGCGGGCGCGACCACACCACGGTCATGCACTCGATCAAAACCGTCGACGACCGCATCTCCACCGATGCCAACTTCACCCACGAAACCGACCGGATCGAACAGTTGATCCTCGGTCGGGCGTAAACATCTGGTAAATAGTGGTTTACAGCGCGGATGTCGCGGATGGTGCGCCGATCCTTTTGATCGACCACGGATCACACGGATTGCACGAATGGGGGAACAGGCGAGCAGCGGGTGATGCCCGGATGCTTGCCGGCTCGTGCTGCGCTGGTTCGCTTTCTTCTACCCCTCAAAATCCGTCGTGCTTCCGGTGATCGCGACATTCCCGCGCGTCGTTTCCCCTTGCCTTTCATCCGTGTCATCCGTGCTATCCGTGGTCAGAACCCCGCCTTTGCGTGGTTTACCTGTAGAGAAGGTGGGGAGAACACTGTTCGCCGGCGTGGGGGTTTGTCGCAGGGGGTGTCGGTAACGGTGTGGATAAGGCGGGGGAAAGCGCGCGACTGTTGTCGCGGTGGGTCGCCTCGTCGCGGGTGCGGCCGTCACCCAGAGGGGAATGAACATTGATCATGGGACGGAACCGGCCTTTGAGTGACGTTCACGTCAGCGCTTCCGACGCGCAACCGACAGGTTGGCCACCGTGGGTGGATAACCGGAACCCACTGTTGAAAAAGTGGTTATGCACCGCAACGGCCGGTTATCCACAAGACGACAGGGCTTAATACGAAGACGAAGTCTTAAATCTTTATCTATTACTCGTAATCATCAGCCGGGCGGGGGTTGGCAGGCGGGGCAGAAGACCGTGGTTCGGCCGCCGAGGGTAAGATGGGTAAGTTCGTGGCGGCAGCGGTGGCAGGGTTGGCCGGCCCGGCCGTAGACCCGGTGGCGGAGCTGGAACCCGCCGGAGCGGCCATCGGCGTCGACGTAATCGCGGAGGGTGGAACCGCCGGCCGTGATGGCGCGTCCAAGAAGCAGGCGCATGCGGCGGACCAGGGCCTGGACCGATTTGAACGGAATGTCGCCGGCTGGCGTATGAGGATGCAGGCGACAGGCATGCAGCAGTTCATCGACGTAAATGTTGCCCAGACCCGCGACGATGTGCTGATCGAGCAGGGCGGGTTTGATCGGCCGGCGCGACCCGGCAAGCCGCTGGTGCAGTTGCCGGGGGGTGATGGTCAGGGCATCGGGTCCGAGGCGTGCCCAGCGCTGGGCGTGGAGTTTGGCGGTTTCAGGGAAGGTCCATATCCCGCCGAAGCGTCGCGGGTCGGCAAAAACAAGCTGGCCACCATCGTCCAACTGCCAAATGACGTGGATATGCGGATTGGCGGCCTGTGGCGTTGCGGAGTCGGGTTGGCGGATCTCGCTTGGAAGGTAGCGCAGCGACCCGGTCATGCCCAGGTGGAAGCAGAGGCATGGCGGATGGCGGCGCATGGTGCCGGACCGGGGCGGCGCTTCACTTCCCACCAGGGCGAGTTGCTTGCCGTGCCGTTCGACCGCGGTGATGCGTTGGTGCAGCAGCAGGGCGTTGGCGTGGCGGGTTCCGGTGACGATATCGGGTCGCAATAGCCGGACGCGCCGGATCGTACGGCCCAGGATGCGGCCGGCAAGCGAGCGTCGAACGGTTTCAACTTCGGGAAGTTCCGGCATGGCGCGGAAATTGTATGGGCGGGGAGGATGCGTGGTGAGCGAGGGTCGGTGCGTTGGTGATCGCAGGCAGGCGTGCCGGGCGTGCAACGCGGGTCGTCTTTCGCCCGCCGGGGTATACTGTGCTCGGCATTTTTAGGATCTCCTCATGAGTCAAGAGAACAACCCATCGACGGGGGACGGCTCCCAGGACGCGGCTCAGCTCATCCACCGGGTGCGCGAGGCGTACGATCAACTCCACGCCGAGGTGAGCAAATCCATCGTCGGTCAGCGGGAAGTGGTGGACCAGGTGTTCATCTCGCTGTTCACCCGCGGCCACGCGCTGCTGGTGGGTGTGCCGGGGCTGGCCAAGACGCTTTTGGTGTCGACGATCGCCAAGGGGTTGAGCCTGGCGTTCAACCGCATCCAGTTCACGCCTGACCTGATGCCTTCGGACATCACGGGCACGGAGGTGATCGAGGAGGACCGCACGACGGGCAAGCGTCAGCTTCGCTTCGTGAAGGGGCCTGTCTTCGCCAACGTGATTCTGGCGGACGAAATTAACCGCACGCCGCCCAAGACGCAGGCGGCGCTGCTCGAAGCGATGCAGGAGCAT